>CAYOFZ010000099.1:0-8333 GCA_964403315.1 uncultured Halobacteriales archaeon
TACGATTGGTCACCACTGGTGTACCGGTTGTCCGAGAGGGCACGTGCCGGGCAGCCACGTGACACGGGGTAAGAGCTGAACGCATCTAAGCTCGAAACCCACCTGGAAAAGAGGTACCGTCGAGACCGCTCGTAGAAGACGAGTTCGATAGACTCGGGGTGTACGCGTCGAGGCAACGAGGCGTTCAGCCCGCGAGCACTAACCGGTCGAAGCCATACACTCATACTCCAGTTCGGATTGCCCACCGTGGTCCTCGTGACCGCGGCGCGATACGAACTGGACCCGCATTCGGAATCCTGATCCGGTAATCGGATCCAGGCGTACTCTGAATCGCACGTACATTACGGCATCCAACCGATGGTGGTATCCCGGAACAATCGTGTTCCGGTGTACGACGGTTCGATTCCGTCGATCGGCATCAAGGCGGCCACAGCGGCGGGGCAACTCCCGTACCCATCCCGAACACGGCAGATAAGCCCGCCAGCGTGTCAGCGAGTACTGGAGTGCGCGAGCCTCTGGGAAACCTGATTCGCCGCCTCTCATTCATACGCAGTTTATCAGCCCCGTACAGTGGAGACGCTGTGCGGGGCTTTTCGTATATCGTTTACGTTGAGACCGCTATTCTTAAACCTACGAACCGATTAGCGGTGTCTGCGCCAAGGTGGCAGAGTCCGGCCTAACGCAGCGGCCTGCAGAGCCGCCCATCGCCGGTTCAAATCCGGCCCTTGGCTCTTCTGTGTGAGCTATAGTGAGCGAAGAGCCATCAGGCCGCGATTTGAATCGGGGAACGATTGTGATCCACTATCCGGCCTTTGGCTTCCCTCGGAAATCGTAGAATCCAACCATCTATACTATTGGACGTAACTATCTACATGAATTCATTGGACCGTACTGACAAATTCATGTACGGACTTATGACCGACAGTATAATCTCCACACTGCCCGGACGTTCCTAATACGACCTAAGGGCACTTGCAGTGGATCTCAGTTACGGACCGTCGGTATACTGCTGATGTTTCCGGGAAACCGAGGAAGGGACCCCGCAGGTGTTAAAAATGACTTGTACTGTCTATCTAGAAACTAATACTGCGCCCGAATCACCGTCCGAATATGCCGAAAGACACGGACCTCGCTAACCCGGAACCGATTGGCCTCATAGCCTTTGCCCTGACGACGTTCATCGTGGGGCTCATCGAAGCCAACTGGCTGACGAGCAGTAACGCTGTGGGTGTCGCAGCCACGCTCGCGATCGCGTATGGTGGGTCGATCCAGTTGTTCGCCGGCTTACTGGCTTGGCGCAACGGCAATACGTTCGCACAGACCGCGTTCCTCACGTATGGAGCGTACTGGTGGTGGTTCGCGCTGTACGAACTGCTCACGACTACCGGGGTGATCAGTCAGACACCGCATCAGATCGTATTCGGTATCATCAACCTCGGATTCGGCATCATTACGCTCCTGTGGTTAGTCGGCGCGCTCAATCTCAACCTCGGGCTATCGGCCGTGTTCGTCACGCTGTCGCTCACATATGGCCTCATCGGCATCGGCTACTGGCTCCAGTTCAGTCCGCTGAGGGTCTGGGGTGGGTACTTCGGACTGGCCTCCGCGCTGTGTGCGGCATACGTCGCGTTTGCGACGGTCACAAACTGGTCGGCGGGTCAGGACGTCATCCCGCTTGGCCCGGCTCCCCTCGGTGCCGCCGAGAGTCAGGCCGAGTCCAGCCAAGCCGACTAAGGCTGGAGCGTAGATCGCCGAATCGTTGCTTGTTTTGGTGAACCGACATCTCCGTCCGTTCTTCGGTCGCCCAGCCACCTATAATGCCATTCCGCAGCTGTATCTGCGTTCGCGGTCCAGTTCCGTTTTTGTTTCGGAGTACGACGATATCGATACTCCTATGAATGTTTTCACAACGGCTGCGCCGGAGTTACGATACTTCCGTCACAAACACGATTGATACCCCGAAACCGGTAAGAACATGCGGGTGTTTCGGATTTTACGGTTCGTATCCGGACGACTACTGTTCGATGGTGGTGGCGATATCGCCCAGCTGCTCACCAGTGAGTGCGACAATATCATCAAGGGAGACCAGCCCGGTCAGCGACCCTGAATCGTCGACAACGGGGATGCGGCGGACCCCTGTCTGGGCCATCGTGTGTGCGGCTTCGAGGCTCTCGTCGCTTTCTTCGAGCGTGTGGGCGTCCTCGGTCATTACGTCGCCGACAGTGACATCCGAGAGATCGCTGTCGTGTTTGGCGACTGCCACGCGATCTCGCGGTCGGTGACGATGCCGACAACCGAGCCGTTGTCCTCAACGACCAACGCGCCGACCCCCTCGGTATCCATTATCTCGGCGACCTCGATTGCGGATCGATCCTCCGTCGTCGTGATGGCCACGTGAGAGATCTGCTCGACGGTCATGGTACGATAGAGCTTATTTGTGTTCACTTGCTAAATATGATTCCTAATTTATAATTGAAACATTTAATATATCGGACAATTCGTAACAACCCCTACAGATGTAAACTAATCGATGTGCTATCGTTCCATACTCGACAGAACAGATGGTACTATCACTAAGCATCTATGCACCGCCAAAAATCGGAAATCGATGCGTTGACTACTAATATTACAGCGCATTTCGACGTTTCAGGTATTACCGTCGTCACCGACACCGATACCGCCGACGGTGCCGCCCATCTGATTAGTCCGTACCCGGCCGACGGTCTGGCCCCGCTGATCGACGACTCGGCCACCCGGGGTGACCCGCACGTTCTGGAAGCCTTGGTCCTGACTCTGGTTGTTGTAACACTTGATGTTTCATCGATTTGTTGTATGGGAGATCGCGGTAGTTCGGAGGAAAAAACCGATTACTGAACGGGACACGATTATACCGAACACGACGGAGTGCGTCCGACTGGGAAAACACGATAGCGGCGAAAAGTAACCTCTATACACTCGGAGTTACATTCCCGACCCATGCAACGACGCGCAGCCGCAGTGTATGCGGCGTTCTTCTTGCTTATCACCATCGGTTCTTGGGCGGTGAACACCTATGGACTCGTCCCCGATCAGGAAGGACTGATCTGGATCACCACTCTCAGCGGTGTCACCGTTGTGTTACTGGTTTCGATGTCGTATCTACCGGTTCGTGGCTGAATACGGTGAATTCCGCTTCGCTCGTCGCATCCGTTCCTCGCAGAAGCGGGCCGGGCGCGATTTGAACACGCGACCGTCTGATTAAGAGTCAGACGCTCTGCCAGACTGAGCTACCGGCCCTCGTTTCCGTATCGACATGCCACGGACATAAGCGTTCAGGGTTCGATTCGACTGATGCATCGCATCCTCCGTTTCGGATGATTCCGCCGCGATCACTCACTCGAAGTACTCGGTAAGCGCGTCGTCGACGATGTCACCGGGTGTGACTTCATCGTAAGCCGCTTCCTGGCGCAGTTTCCGGTAGGTTTCGGGCGAGAGCTGCAGGGTCAGTTCCCCAAGGGCGATATCACGATCCGAGAGCGCGCGCTCGATTGGCGTTCCGTCGTTGATTTCGCTTGCGATTGCCCGGACCTCCCGCACCGTGAGGTCGTCGTCGATGGTCGCCCACGCCAGCAGAAACCGTCCATCACCGGCCACGCGGGCGATGTGTTTCGCTGCCGTCGGCGCGATATGTCCCATTGCAACGTGGCGACGGATCGCCTGCGGAAGGTCGTGAACCCGCGCCCATTTACGGATAAAGGCGACCGTCACGTCGCCGCCGGCGCGCTCGGCGGCGGCCTTGTAGGACCCTTCGCCCCGGACCAGCGCCGCACACGCAGCGGCCCCCCGGAGCATGTAGATGTTGTCCTCGCCGGCGATCCCCGCGGCGAACTGCCGGACAGTTTCTGCGGCCTCCGCGAGACTTTCGGGATCGTCGGGGTCGAATTGGACGGCTTCCCGGGCGCGCTCACCGGCGATAGTGACATCGCCTCTGACGACCGGTTTTCCGACCGGCGACTCCCGGTCGCTCGGCGGGACGCGCTCCGGTCGCTCATCGGACATACCCCGTATTTGAGTCCCGAACGCAAAAACGTCGTCGTTACTCGGATTCTTCGCGCTGTTCGGAGAGGTGTTCCCAGATCTCGGTACAACCGGCACCTTCCTCTACGTCCGCGAGGTGGTCGTCGGCCTCGGACTCGTCTCGCTCGCGTTCGTGGTCGTGTGTGCTTTCGCTCATCGATCCGATCCCTCCTCGTAGAGTTCCGGCGCCACATCCGCTGACGTATGCTGACGCTGTTCGTCGCGTCTGTATGTCATCATATCTTCGTTATACCGGCATACGTATAAGGTCCCATTCGGAAACAATCACTACCCGTACTCCCGCATAGGGGTGGTATTTGTGCCTTTCTCGGTCAGGTATCGATCGATGGCCGTCAACATTTTGCGCGGAAACGGTGTGTCAGGGCTTCGCGGATGCATGGACATCCCAGTTCGGATCCTCAACGAAGCCAGTGGCTTGGTTCATGTGAGGGCAACATCGGCGGGATTCCGGTAGAATGATCCACGGTTGGCGTTTCACCGGAACGAGCCTGTTGATCCGACCCATCCTCATCGGATCAAAACCCTTAATGAATGCAGTTTTTTCCGGTACCGCCGAGCAGTGATCGTCTCGGATGACGGTCTAAAGGGGAGGTTTCGATCCACTTTCCGATCTAGCTGGGGAGTACGTTGATAATCGTCCGAACGGTAGACGGGGTCGATGGCCTACTGGAAACGGGACCTCGCCAGCGGACTGATAATCCTGGTGCCGGTGTTCGTGAGCCTGTACGCCGTTGCGTGGTTGGTCTCGTTCATCACTGGCCTCCCGCTGGTCCGAGTCATCGACTCCCCGGCGATGCGTGTCGGCGCGACCATCGGCGTGCTCGTCGCCGCGGTGGCGCTAACCGGGGCCGCGATGCGCACCGCCGCCGGCGCACTGGTCACCCGGTGGGTCGATTCGGCGATCAACCGCGTCCCCGGATTGCGCGTCGTCTACAACGCCTCACAGCTCGCCGTCGGGACCGCCGTGTCCGGCAACGCCGACCTCAAGCATCCCGTCAAGGTCCGGACTTGGATGGGGGTCCGCAAAACGGCGTTCAAAACCGGCAACCGAACCGCCGACGGCAAGGAACTGCTGTTCATGCCGACCGCCCCGAACGTCACCACCGGCTACGTGATCGAGGTCGATCCCGAAGAAATCATTCCTTCGGATGAAACCGTCGAGGAAGCGATGACCCGCCTGCTCAGTGCTGGTTTCGGGGATCGCCACGAACGACGGACCTCGATTCCCGTCCGTGAGGAGGGCGATCCCGAGGGCTCGGTTTCCGAGGACTAATCCACGACATCGGCCGCGACGGTCCCGATCCCTTCGATTTCAGCGCGAACCCGGTCACCGGGCGCGATCTTTCCGGCTCCGGGCGTCCCGGTGCTGATCAGGTCGCCGGATTCGAGCGTCATCACGCCCGAGTGAAAGGCGAGCAGTTCCCGGGGCGAAAACAGGGTGTTCCCGATCCGGTTTTCCGCGACGGTGTCGCCGTTGATGACCGTCCGCACCGTCGTTTCCGCGAGATCCGGCGGGCTGTCGGGCACCGCGATGGCCGGGCCGACCACGAGGAATGTATCGAAACTCTTTGCGCGCGTGAGGAATCGGGGATTTCGCTCCAGTACGTCCTCGGCGGTCATGTCGATCACCGGCAGGAACCCGGCGATGGCACTGTCCGCCTCGGCGGCTGACAGCTCCCGACAAGTCCGCCCGAGCACCACCGCGAGTTCGGCCTCCGCGGTCACGCGGTCGGTCCGTTCCTCGGGAGGAAGCCTGATCGGCCCGCCCGGTCCCGTCAGTGTCGTTTTGGGCTTCATGAAACTCGCCGGTTCCTCGGGGCGCTGTTCGCCCAGATCGCCGGCATGAGCCTCGTAATTCAGTCCGATTCCCCAGAGCTTGCCGACCGCCTTGTGGGGGATCGGGAGGCCGAGGGTGATCTCCCCGTGATCCACGCGGACCGCGGTCGCGTCGTCGGGGTCGGGCAACTCACCCGCGGCGGCCTGCGGGAGGGCCGCTTCGACGTTGTCGAGGTCGGGAGCGGCCGCTTCAAGGGGAACGAACCCCTCTTCGTCACCTACGAGTGGCCTGCCGTCGGCGGTGCGTGCGAGATATTTCATTCCCGGTCGGTCCAGAAATCGAACGAGCGCCCCGGCGCGAACACGTCGAGGCCGACCGCCCGCTCGTCGCCGGTGTTTTCGACGCGGTGGGATTCCCACGAATCGAGCCACACCGAGTCGTACTCGCCCAGCGTAACGGCGTCGTCCTCGGTGTGGACGGTGAGTTCGCCCTCGAGCACGAGACACACCTGCTCGTTTTCGTGGTTGTGGGTGGGCGAGCTATGCTCGGGCGGTTTCTCGAACCACTCGAAACTGAACCGGTCGCTGCCGGCGAGCGCCCGGCGCTGCCAGCCTTCGTCGGGTTCGTAGGTGTCGGTCTCGTCGAAATCGACGGACTTCATAGGTTCGAAGCGCTCGCACCGCCGTCGATGGGGATCGCCGCACCGTTGACGAAACTCGCGCGCGGCGAGGAGAGGAAGGCGACGACCTCGCCGAGCTCCATCGGGTCGCCGATGCGCTCGACGGGGACGCCCTCGCTCCGGGCGTCGAGCCCCTCTTCGTAGGAGTCATACTCGCCGCGCTCGACCGCCTGCTCGACGAGTTCCTCGATCCGGGCGGTTTCGTGCGAACCCGGCAGGACGGCGTTCGCGCGCACCTCCGGCGCGAGTTCCTGTGAGAGGGTCTTTTCGAGTCCGATGACGCCCATCCTGACGGAGTTCGAGAGCACAAGCGAGTCGATGGCTTCCTTGACGCTTCCGGAGGTGATGGTGACGATGGTACCATCGCCGTCCTCGCGCAGATGCGGGGCGGCCTCGTAGACGAGACGGACGACGCTCATCACCAACAGTTCGTAGGCGTCCTGCCAGTCCTCCTCGTCGGTTTCGAGGAAGGGGCCGCTCGGGGGCCCGCCCGCGCTGGTGACGAGGTGATCGAGCCCGCCGAACTCCTCGGTGGTGGTTTCGACCAGCGCCGTGATGTCCTCGGGGTCGGTCAGGTCGCCCGGTCGGGCGATGACCTCGCCCGTTGCGATCTCCTCGATCTCCTCGCGGGTGTCTTCGAGTCGGTCCTCGTCGCGGCCGTTGATGACGACGTTCGCGCCCTCGCGTGCGAGTGCCGTCGCGGAGGCTTTCCCGAGCCCGCTCGATGAAGCGGTGACGAGTGCCGCGTCGCCGTCGATCCGTAGATCCATGACGTGGATACGCGCAAGCGACGGACAAAAGGCTTCGGCTGGCGGCAGGGTTTATCCCGCCTGCGCCTCAGCCTTCGGCATGGATCTCATCGACGACGAAACCGCCGACCACATCGTCCGCACCG
Organism: uncultured Halobacteriales archaeon; assembly: GCA_964403315.1. Lineage (GTDB taxonomy): Archaea > Halobacteriota > Halobacteria > Halobacteriales > Halalkalicoccaceae > CAYOFZ01. The sequence continues at coordinate 7,429 of CAYOFZ010000099.1, forward strand.
CCCGTACCGCGGTCGGCGACAGCCTCCGGTCGGCCACCTACTTCACCCGCGATGACTTCGAGCAGCTGTATCTCCGCGAGGATCTCGCCTCGGATGCCGACCTCTCGACGTTCATCGGTAACGAGTGGCGGGGTTTTCGCATCACTGAGGACGCCTATCGGGGCTCGGAACTCGGCGATTACGACTACACCATCCGGGTGTTCGACCGGGGATATCTCGTGCGCGTGACCACCGACCGCGAAGGCGTGTTCGTTACTACCGACGGGCTGAGCATGCAGGACTTCGAGGCGCTAGCCACTGCAATCGGGGAAGTGCTTCGGTGAGATCGGTTACAAACGACAAAACGAAGGGGAGTAGGGCTATTCGACCTGGGGTACCGATTCGGGCTAATCAGCCCAGACTGCCTTCCATTTCGAGTTCGATGAGGCGGTTGAGTTCGACGGCGTACTCGATGGGGAGTTCCTCGGTGATGGGTTCGATGAACCCGCTGACGATCATCTGTTTTGCGTCGTCGTCGTCCAGACCACGCGACTGGAGATAGAAGACGTCTTCGTCGCCGATCTTGCCCACCGTGGCCTCGTGGGCGACATCGACCTGTGATTCGTTGATTTCCATATAGGGCATCGTATCGCTGACCGACTCGTTGTCGAACATCAACGCGTCACACTCGACGCTGGTGCTGGAATCCTCCGCGCCATCGGCGATGTGGACGAGCCCGCGGTAGTTCGTGCGGCCGCCGTCTTTGCTGATGGATTTCGACTCGATGGTGGAGTTGGTGTTGGGCGCGTTATGGTAGACTTTCGCGCCCGTGTCGATGTTCTGGCCTTCGCCCGCGAAGGCAATCGAGATGTGGTTCGCGCTCGCGCCGCGACCCTTCAAAATCGTACAGGGATAGAGCATGGTGG
>CAYOFZ010000100.1:0-8322 GCA_964403315.1 uncultured Halobacteriales archaeon
GTCGAGATGTCGTGTGACACCTGCAAGTACAAGGTCGAACTCGACGGCTACGAGGAGGACGCAGGCGGTGCGCGGGCGATGTTGCGTGCACTCACCCACCAGGCGGCCCACGCCGACCGCGCGGTCGACGACCAGCCCCACGCCCACGACGCGCCCGAAAAGCACCTCGCGGTCTGTACCAATCGGACCTGTGCCGCCGATGGCGCGCCGGCGGTGCTCGAACGCCTCCGCCAGGCCGCGCGCGATTCCGAGGCCGACGTGCAGGTGACGCAGTCGTCGTGTCTCGATCAGTGTGGTGACGGACCGATGGTCGCCGCCTACCCCGACGGCGTCTGGTACGGCGGCTGTGGGGCCGACGACGCCGAGCGCATCGTCTCGTCCCTCGAACGGGATCGCATCGTCAGCGATCTGGTTCACCAAACGATATGACCTGTCACGAACTCGAAGCCCTGCGCCTCGGCCTCATGACCGTCCTCGGTATCAACGACGAGAGCACCCGCCGCCACGCTGAGAAAGAACTCGGCGACGTCCTCGAAGCGGGCGGCCCCATCGAGGCGCTCGCCGGGGCCGAATCGCTCGCCGAACTGCAGCGCCACCTCGACGCCGCCCTGGTCGATCTCGAAGCGGAGGTCGCCGCCGCGGATCCCGGCGATCCCGAGGCCGACTACCTCCGGGGTCGATTGGTCGCCGTCCGAAACGCCGAGCGCTCGCTCGACCGGCTGGCCGACTCCGGCGAGAGCCTGCTTGCGGACCTCGGCGAGTCCCATCACACGCTCCACGAGGCGTTTCCCGCCGATGAGTAGCGACCGCCGCCAGGCCGATCCGGAGCAAAACACCGCCGCGCAGGTGTCGCTCCCGGAACTGGAGCCGCGGCGCTCGCGCCAGCAGTGGGCCCGCTCTTCGCTCGCAGCCATCGATGGCGGGGTCGTCGTCGGCACCGGCCACGGGCGGGTTCGCGCCATCGACCCCGACGGTACCGAGCGCTGGCGGTGCGATCTCGGGGAAATGGTCGTCTCGCTCGAACCGACCGCCGGCGACGCTGTGCTCGCGGGCATGCGCGGTGAAACTGCCCGTATCGCACTACTCGATGCCGCGACCGGCGCGGTGCGCTGGCAGTACGATCTCGCTGAAGATCTCGGGCACGCGACCGAGGAGACGCTGTTTTACTACCCGATGACCGCTGATCTGGCGAGCGATCCCGCTGGCGGGCGCACCTACGCCGCCGCCCGGCGCTACGAACGCCCCGAAGGCGACCGCCGCTTCGAGAGCGTGGTGTACGCCTTCGAACCCGACGGAACCCTCGCGTGGCGCTACGAGGCGGACGCCTCGCCCATTGGCCTCGCACGGCGCGACGACCGCCTCGCCGTGGCGTACAACCGCTGTTCCGGCGATCATCGGTCCGGGCTCGTCGTCCTCGACGCAAACTCGGGGACCGAACGACTCCGGTGGGATCCCCCCGCCGACGGCGACCGCCGGATCGGCGACGTTGCCCTCGACAGCGGGGGCGTCGTCGCCGCGAGTCACGCCGACTACCGGGGCTACGCGCTCGACGAGCGGGGATGCGAGCGCTGGGCGGTCGATCTCGGAACGCCGACCGACGTCGGCGGCGAGACCGTCTACACCTACCCCACCCGCGTCGTCGGGGACGCCGACGGCACGTACTTCATCACCGGGAACACGTTCCCGGCGGCAGGACGCGCGACCGACGCGCGCCACCCCCGCGAGCACACGCTCGTCGCCGTCGAGGACGGCGAGGTCGACTGGACCGCCCCGGTCGGCGGCTGGGCCGGCGATCTCGCTGCCGATGGCGGGGGTCTCGCGGTCGCGTGCGCCCAGCACTTCCGTGATCGGGACCCGGCCACCCACGCGCTTCGCGCCTTCGACCAGGAGACGGGCGCGGTGCGCGAGTGGGCCCTCGACGGGATTGGAGCTGTCGTCGCCCGCGTGGGCGACCGTATCGCCATCCTTGAAGAACCCATCGAGTACCACGACGAGGGCGAGGTTCGCGGTACACACCGACTGCACCTGCTTGACGCGTAGGGCAGGTTCGGATAGCGACGTCCGGCTGTGAAATCACCATGGGGCGGGACTGAAAGGGGCTGAGGATTTTCTTCGTCGTTTCCCTTCGGAATCAGTGAACAGCACCAACCCCTCTCACAGCGGTGCGACTGGAATAATCCCTGAAAAATCGGGATCAGTCCGCGGTGGTTGATCCGACTGGATCCCCGATCCGCGTTCCCTCCTCACCGAAAACGCCCGCGAGCAGTGCCGGAACGTCGGCGGGATCGACCTCGGCGTACCACTCGTTGCGGGGCTGGACCACCACCGCGGCCCCGCTCTCGCTACACATGCCCAGACAGCCCGTCTCGACCACCGCAACGCGCGACCAGAACAACTCGCGCTCGCGGAGCCACTCGCGGGCCGCGTCGGCGACGGCGACCCCGCCGGCGTCCGCACAGCAGGCGTACTCGGCGCGGTCGTTCGTACAGACCAACACGAGCGCCGCCAGCCCGCGCTCGGCCATCGCGTCGGTGCGCTCGTCCATCAGTCGGCCGGGGAAACCGTCGCCGTCGGTTCCGTTTCACCGAACACGCCGTCCAGACCGACGAACGCAACTGCGATCAGTCCCCAGAGGCCGATCTGGCCGAAGACGACGAGCCACCGGAACGCCGCCACGAGGTGGGCCGGCGCGCCGCCCCCGCTTGCCGGGACGAGGCCTGCGACACCGACGAGCGCAACTAGCGGAATCGCGGCGACCGCGAGCCTAACGCCTCGACCCCAGACGGGGGCTGTTCGATTGTACGCCGCGACGGCCCCGGCGGCCGCGAGCGCACCCAGAACCATCATCCCGGCGTAGATCACGAGACGAACCTCGGGGCCGAGCGCGTGCTCCGCTCCGGGCGCGACCGGCGGGAGCACGAGCCAGGGCGCGCCCGAAACGACGAAAAACCCGGCGGCGGCCAGCATGGCTGCCTTCACACGACTGCCGGGGCCGGGCAGCGCCGGCTCGAACAGGAAGTACGCGACGCCGAAGGCTGCCCCGAGCACGATTCCCCAGAGCACGCCCCCGCCCGCGCTCACAACCGCCGTCGTCGCCTCGCTGACGGCATGGGCGTGGCTACCGTGATCGTGAGCCAGTCCCTCGATGGCAGCGATCAGCGGGTTCAGCGCGAGCCAGACGAGGAATCCGTAGGCCGCGCCGGCGAGCCCGCCGGCGGCGACGCCCCGTTTCAGGTGGTCGAGCATCAGTGACAGGTGATCCCCGCGCCATGCCGGAAGTTGTGCAGCGCGTCGTGGGCCAGCGGTTCCTGCATGAACGCGAGCGTGAAGCCAAGCGCCGCGATCAGCGCCAGCCCGACCGCGAGCTGGGCCGGCGTCAGTTCCGCCCGCGCGAACGCGATTCGATCCGAAACCGTCTCTGTCGTTGCCATAACAAACTCAATTTGGTAAAGAACAAGTATGGTTGTAAAACTTGTGTTCGCCCGACTCACCGGCGGCGCTCGGCGACGACCTCGGGTGAGAGCGCCGACAGCGGCACGCGGCGCGCGTCGGTTGCCTCACAGACGAGATCGAGCAGGCCCGCCCGCGATTCGCCGGCGTCAACGACCAACACCGAGCCCTCGCACACGCTGAGCCGGCGGGCGGCCGCCCGGGTCGCCTCGGTGGGGCTCCCCTCGGCGACGTTGGCCCGGCCATCCGAGACGAGCACGACTAGCGCGCTCCCGGGCTCCTCGCGCGCGAGCAGGTCGGCCGCCCGATCGAGCCCCGCCGGCAGGGGCGTGCGGTCGGCGGTCGGGAGTTCCTTCAAGTGCCGGGCGGCGAGCGAAACGCTATCCGTGGGGGGAAGCAGGAGGTCGGCGTCGTCGCCGCCGACGGCGATCAGCGCCACCTCGTCGCGTTCGGTGTAGGCGTCCCCGAGGAGTTCGAGTGCGACGCCCTTCGCAGCCCGCATCGCGGGGGCCATCGACGCGCTGGCATCGGCGACGAACACCGTCAGTGTTCGAGCTGACCCCGCACGAACGGGCCGGCGGAGGTCGTTCCCAGTGGGATGGGTTCGGCCCTCGCTCGCGGCGGCCCGGACGGTCGCCGCCGCGTCGATTCCCTCTCGCTCGCCCTCGGCGCGCTCGGTCCGAACCCGCGCGCCCCGTCCGTCGCGCGAGGGCGCGGCGTCCGCACGGCCCGTCTCGTCGGTCGCTGTTGCCACCTCGGGGGTGTCGATCTCCGGGGCGGCGGCCTCGCCGACGCCCGTGCGGGCTCCCCCGGGGACGATGGGCGCGGCGTCGTCCTCAGTGCCGGCGGATCCATCGCCGTCGGCGGTTTCCCCTTCCTCGAAGTTCTCGTCGCTCGCCGCCGCGGTACCTTCGGTTCCGTCAGCGGATCCCTTTCCGGCATCCGCATTGGGTTCATCGCCCCCGGAATCCCCGTCGTCGGGTTCGGGTTCGTCGTTTTCCTCGCCGCCGTCGCTACCCTCCTCCGGATCGCCGTCCTCGGCCTCGGACTCGCTGTCCTCGAAGTGGTCGTCGACGATCTCGCCGGGATCGGGGGCGTCCTCGAAGGGTTGGCTCCGGAAGCGGTGGGCCAGCGCGTACTCGGCGGCCTCCCGAACATCGGATTCGATCACTTTCCCCCGCTCATCGAGCGCGGCAAAGGCACGGGCGGCCCGCGCGCAGGCGATGTCGGCGCGGTGGCCCTCGACACCGGCGTCGAGATACAGTTCCGCGATCTCGCGTTTGAACTCCTCGGGAAGTGACGGATCGCGCTCGGTGGCGGCGGACACGCGCTCGCGGAGTGCGGTCGTCTCTTCGGCGTACTCGGTGACGAATTTTTCGGGATCGCGCTCGCGGGATAGTACGCGGTCGAGGATCGTCACCCGGTCGTCGATTTCATCGCTTCCGGCGACCTCAACGCTCAGATCGAAGCGATCCCGGAGTTGCGGGCGGAGTTCTCCCTCCTCGGGGTTCATCGTGCCGACCAGCGTGAATACAGCGGGGTGGGAGACGCTGACGCCGTCGCGCTCGACGCGATTGGTGCCGGAGGCAGCGGCGTCGAGCAGGGTGTCCACGAGGTGATCCTCCAATAGGTTCACCTCATCGACGTAGAGGATTCCCCGATTCACACGCGCGAGCAGGCCGGGATCGAACTCGGCCTCGCCGGCCAGCGCGTCCTCGACGGAGAGGGTGCCCACCACGCGATCCCGTGTCGCGCCGAGCGGCAGCGTGACCAGCGGCGTTTCGCGCTCCTCGACCGGGGGGTCCTCGCGCGCCCGGCACTCGGCACACTGGCGGCTCGGGTCGCCGGGCGGACAGCCATACGGACAGTCCGCGACCGCGCGCTGGGAGGGCAATAGGTCCGCCAGCGCCCGCACCGCCGTCGACTTCGCGGTTCCCTTCCCGCCGCGGATCAGCGCCCCGCCGAGCCCGTCTTCGACCACGAGTGCAAGCAGCGCCCGCTTGAGATCCTCCTGGCCGACCACTGCGGGAAACGGCGTGGAAACTTTTTTGTCCGTGTCTGATTCAACCATACTTGCGTTAGATCAACGGAGGTTTAATAACTTGTGACAACCATCGGCCTCTACACGGCGACGGAGAACGAACTCGGGGCGGTCCAGGCCGCCGCGCAACGACTCGACGGCATCGACCTCGTGGTACGTTCCGAAAGCGACCTCGACGGGCAAGACGACGTGGCGGATTTCGTCGAGGAGATCGAGCGTGCGACGGCGGCGGTCTTCTGGCTCCACGGTGGCGAGGACAGCATGCCGGGCTACGAGTTTGCGGTCGAGGAGCTGCGCGAGGCAAGCGTTCCGTTGGTCGTGAAAGCGACTGGCGACGCCTTCGCGTTCGAGGACACAAACGCCCCTGAGGGTGACCGCGAGACGGTCTACGAGTATCTCGACCGCGGCGGGACGGTCAACGTCGCCAACTGCGCGCGGTATCTCGCAAGCGAGTACGGCGACTGGAGCGGCGACGTCGGCGATCCGGTCGAGTTGCCGACCGAGGGCGTCTACCACCCCGACCATCCGGGCGCGAGCTACGCGGAGCTCCGGGAGCGGTTCGATCCCGACGCGCCCACCGTGGGGATCTGGTTCTACGAGTCCCACTGGACCCACGAGAACACCCGCTACGTTGATGCACAGGTCCGCGCGCTCGAAGCGGAGGGCGCGAACGCTCTGCCGGTGTTCTGTAACCCCGTCACCGACACCGACGAGCAGGAGGACAGCGAGGCGTCGGAGGACGCCTCTGACAGCCGGGCACAGCCCGGCGACGCGGAGTGGACCGCCGAGACCTATTTCTCGGAGGACGGCGAGCCGGTCGTTGACGCCGTCCTCTCGTCGTTCATGTTCTCGCTGTCGATGGCCGAGCGCGGCCGCGACGCCGACGATGAAGGCGACGCCGAGGACGCCTTCCTCGACGAACTCGGCGTGCCCGTGATCCAGACGGTGACGACGATGCGCTCGCGGTCGCGCTACGAAAACAGCGAGACGGGCGTGATGGGCTTCGAACTCGCGCTGTCGGTCGCGCTGCCCGAGTTCGACGGCAACGTGATCACCCACCCGATCAGCGGCAAGGAGCGCACCGACGACGCCGCCGGGATCGGGAGCACACCCAAACAACACTTCCCCATCGAGGATCGGGTCGATCACGCCGCTCGCCTCGCCACCAACTGGGCGCGACTGCGTCACCTCGACAACGACGACAAGCGGGTCGCGGTCGTGTTGCACAACTACCCGCCCAGCGACGACGGCATCGGCACCGCCTTCGGGCTGGATTCGCCCGAATCGACGGTCAACCTGCTCGATGAACTCCGCGCGCGCGGCTATGATCTAGGCGGGCGATCCCCCGAGGGCGGCGGCGAGTTGATCGACGCGCTCACCTCGCAGTTGACCCTCGACGACCGCTGGGTCGCCCCCGAGGACGTGCGCGAACGAAGCGTTGATACCGTCTCACCCGAGCAGTACGCGGCGTGGTTCGACGCGAAGGCCGAGGGCTTTCGAGAGGGCGTTCTCGATGAATGGGGCGATCCGCCTGACCGGCCCTTCGCCATCCCCGGCGTCGAGTTCGGCAACGCTCTCGTGACCGTCCAGCCGCCGCGGGGGTTCGGGATGAGTCCTGAAAAAGTGTATCACGACGCGGATCTGTGGCCGCCCCACGACTACGTCGCGTTCTATGGATGGCTCCGCGAGGAGTTCGAGGCGGATGCGGTCGTCCACCTCGGTACTCACGGCAGTCTGGAGTGGCTGCCCGGCAAGACGGTCGGACTGGACTCGACCAGTGCGCCCGACGGCCTGATCGACGACATCCCGAACGTCTACCCCTACATCATCAACAACCCCGGCGAGGGCACCCAGGCCAAACGCCGGTCGTATGCCGCGGTCGTGGATTATCTCACCCCGGTGATGCGCCGCGCCGGCAGTTACGACGAACTCGCCGAACTCGAAGAACTCGCCCGCGAGTACCGCGAGGCCGGCGCGACCGCTGCGCGCAACGACGAGGGCGAACGCCTCGCGGATCTCATCCGCGAGAAGGTCGACGAGCTGGATCTGGCGGTCGAGTTGGGGATCGAGGGAGAGATCGACGAGCAGGCCGACGTGCGCGGTCCCGAGGAGGCGGGCTCGACCCTCGACGAAGGCGAAATCGACGGCGCGGACGCCACCATCGATGAACTCGTCGAGCGGATCCATAGCTATCTGACGGACGTGAAAACCACCCAGATCAGACTGGGACTGCACACGATGGGCGAACCGCCCGAGGAGGACCGGCTGGTCGAGTACCTCGTCGCGCTCACCCGCCTCGAAAATCCGGGCGCGCCGAGCCTCCGGGAGTCGGTCGCGGGCGTGCTCGGCATCGACTACGAGAAGATGCTCGATTCATCGGGCGATTATGACGAGACGCTTGGAACCACCTACGGCGAGGCTGCCGACCACGTCTACGAGACCAGCCGCGACCTCGTCTCTACCCTGGCCGAACACGACTTCGACGTGCCCGAGTCGGAGGCTGAGGCCGGCCCCGACGACGAGGTGACGATGAACCTCCTCGTGGTCGACATCGACCCGCTGGGCGACGCTCGCGCGAAAAGCGGTGCCCACGACGATCTCCGGGAGGTACTGGAATTCATCTGCGAGGAGGCCGCGCCCCGCGTTCGGGGTGCCGAAGAAGAGATCCCCCGCACGGCGGAGGCACTCGCGGGCGAGTACGTCCCGCCCGGGGGAAGCGGCGCGCCGACCCGCGGCGGCGTCGACCTCCTGCCGACGGGCCGGAACTTCTACACCCTGGACCCCCGGAAAGTGCCGGCTCGCCCCGCCTGGGACGTGGGTCGAGAGGTCGC
>CAYOFZ010000101.1:0-8276 GCA_964403315.1 uncultured Halobacteriales archaeon
ACGCCTTATCTGATCCATGTCGAACCTACTCGATCACCCAGTAAATCCTGACGATACATGGCGGTTCACGGGACGCCCAGCGTCCCGTGAGTGACCCGGAATGCAGCGTATTTCGGATGAGGGGGTGAGCGAACGAGCGGAGCGAGTGAGCGCGCCCCCGAAGCATAGAGGTCGGCAGAAATGTTTCGATCCCTGACATCAAAATAGGATTCACGATAGCCGTCACAACCACACCCCGCAAAGCCGAGTTCGTCCCCGTACGGCTCGCGCGACGCCGGGATTCGACGATCCCGAAGAGTTCGCTGTCATCGCCCGCTTCAACGATCCGGATACGGACGAAAACACCCAAGCGTTTTCGCGCACGGAGCCGAACCGGGCCGTGATGTCCGAGGAGACGGATACCGAACGAAACGTCTACGGCACCGAACTCAGACCTTGTAGCGAGGATCCCGAAACCGGCTTTCTCCGGGACGGCAACTGCCGTCACCTCCGGCGCGATCCTGGTCGCCACGAGGTCTGTGCCGTCCTCACGGAGGACTTTCTCACCTACAGCAAAGCGCAAGGCAACGACCTCATGACACCGCGGCCCGAACTCGATTTCCCCGGTCTCGAACCCGGTGATCGCTGGTGTGTCTGTCTGCCTCGATGGATCGAGGCCCGCGAAGCCGACAGAGCACCGCCCATCCTGCTCGAAGCCACCCACGAACGGACCCTCGACGAACTCGATCCCGACACCCTCCGCGAACACGAATACGAGCGATAGCGGTATCAATCCGCCTTGGCCTGCCACTCGCGTACCCGGTCGGCGCTCACGCCATCGACTTCGCTGGCGAGGGCATCGGCCTCCGCACCTTCGAGATCGCCGACGTTCTCGATGCCGGCGGCCGAGAGCTTTTCGGCGGTTTTCGCGCCGACGCCATCGAGCGTTTCGAGGTCGCTTCCGGAATCACTCTCGCGGGCCCGATACTCGCGGTAGTTACAGATCGGACAGCCGAGTTCCCACGGCTCGTCGCCCGAGTGAACGAGGAGTTCGGGGAGGCCGTGCTCCTCGCAGTGCTCGTCGGTGATCTCGATGTCGCCCCGGCGAGGCAGGGGTAGCGAGTACTCACAGTCGGGATAGCGCGTACAGCCGACCAGCCGCGAGCCATTGCGTAACTGTTTGATCGCCAGTTCGCCCCCCGCCTCCACGCCGCAGTCGGGACACGCCCCGATCGCTCGATCCTCGATTTCGTCGGCTTGCTCGGCCTTGCACTGCGGACAGCCGTGGACGAAGGTGTTGCGCCCGGCGAGCATCTTCACGTCCCGGAGGTCGTGATCCTCGCAGGTCTCATCGAGGAGCAGGGGTTTGCCGGTGTTCGGCAGCGGCAGGGTGTACTCGCAGTCGGGATAGCCGTCACACCCGACGAAGTACGATCCCTGTCGGCTCCGGCGGACGAGCAGATCGTCGCCGCTCTCGGGACAGGGTCCGAGGGTCTTGTCGGCCTTCAGCGATTCCTGGAGGTGGTCGCCGATCGCCTCGCGCGAATCCCGCAGGTCCTCGAAGACGGTTTCGAGCATCTCGCGGGACTCGTCGGCCACCTCATCGAGGGTCTTCTCGCCGGCGGCGATGGCGGCCATGTCGTCTTCGAGCCGGGCGGTCATCGACTCGCTCACCACCCGGTCGGCGTACTCTTCGCCGGCCTCGACGACCGCCTCGGCCAGCCCGGTCGGTCGCGGCGGGTCGTCCTCGATGTATCCCCGGTCGTAGAGTTTCTCGACGGTGTTGTGGCGAGTGCTTTTGGTCCCGATCCCCATCCCCTCCATGGTCTCGATCAGGCGCGACTGGCCGTAACGCCGTGGCGGCTGGGTCTGTTTTTCCTCGCTGCGAACGTCCGTGAGCGCGAGCGTTTCGCCTTCCTCGACATCGGGAACGTGGTTCTCGTCGGTGCCGAAATACGGATAGACGGCGTGATAGCCCGGTTCGAGCAGTCGCTTGCCGTTTGCCTTCAGGCGGTGCTCGCCGACCGAGACGACCACCCGGAGGCGCTCCCAGCGCGCGGGATCGGCGACGGTCGCAAAGAAGCGCCGCACGACCAGTTCGTAGAGTTCCCACTCGTCCTCCGAGAGGTCGGCCCGCGAGGGAAGTTCTTCGGTGGGGTGGATGGGCGGGTGGTCGGTTGTCTCGCTCTCGCCGCGGGTCGGCGTGATCTCCCCGTCGAGCAGCGATTCGGCGTCCTCGGCGAAGGTCCGGGTGTCGGCAAGCGCCCCGAGGAGTTCGCGGGGGTCGAGGTCGTCGGGGTAGACGGTGTTGTCGGTGCGGGGGTAGGTGATATAGCCCGCCGTATAGAGGTCCTCGGCGATGCTCATCGCCCGGCCCGCGGAGTAACCAAGCGCACCCGCCGCCCGGATGAACTGTGTGGTGTTGAACGGTGCTGGCGGACGGTCGGTGCGGGTGTGCCGGGAGACTTCCTCGACGGCGGCCTCGCTGGCCGCTTCGAGGTCGCCGTAGACCGGTTCGGCCGTGTTTCCGTCCCAAATCCGCTCGGCTTCGTTTCCATTCTCGTCGTGATAGAAATACTGAGCGTCAAACCCTTCGTCTCCTTTGGCGAGGTCGGCGAACAGTTCCCAGTAGTCCTCGGGATCGAACGCCTCGATCTCGCGTTCGCGGTCGACGATCAGCTTCAGCGTAGGCGACTGGACCCGGCCCACCGAGATGAAGTCGTCCCCGAGCTGGCGGGCGGCAAGCGAGAGAAATCGCGTCAGGGCGGCCCCCCAGACGAGGTCGATGATCTGGCGGGCCTCGCCCGCCGCGGCGAGGTCGAAGTCGATCTCGTCGGGGTCGGAAAACGCTTCCCGGACCTCGTTTTCGGTGATCGAGGAAAACCGCACCCGATCGATGGCGGCGTCGCTAACTTTGCGGACGATCTCATAGGCCTCCTTGCCGATGAGTTCGCCCTCGCGGTCGTAGTCGGTGGCGACCGTCACTCGATCCGCTTGACGGGCCAGCGACCTGACCGCGCGGACGATGTTCTCTTGGGTGGGCGTTTTCTCGACGTTTGCGTCGATCAACTCGACGGGCTCGACGTCGCGCCAGTCGGCGTACTCGGCGGGGAAGTCGACGGCGACGACGTGCCCCGAGAGCCCGATACACCGCGTGCCGCCCCAGCGATAGACGTTGACACCGTTGTTCCGCTCAACGTCGGCGGAGTCGCCGCTCAGAATGGCGGCGATCCGGCGGGCGGCGTTTTCCTTCTCGGTGATGATGAGGTCCATAACGGGGTTGTTCGTCGTGGGCTACGCCAACGCCGCGCCTAAAGGTTTCGCGTCGCCACATCGGCGATGTGATCGGGATGTCATTGGTCGTCGCGCCCGCGACGCTGTTCGTCGCCTGTGCCGGTACTGAGTTCGAAACGTTCGGGCTCGTCCGTGAGGTCGGTTCGTCCTTCCACCGGCCAAATCCACGTCCTTGATCGCAATTTCCTTACCCGCGTGGCAACAAAACTCCGGAGATGGGAGCAGGGGATACGACCGAGGTCATAGAGCGGATCGTGGCGGAGATCCGCCGCCAGAACCTGCCGTTTCTCGCGGGGAGCCTGGCGTTTTATGCGTTCATCTCGCTGTTACCGCTCCTGTTGCTCGTGTTGATCGCCTCCTCGTTGATCGCCGGCAACGCGATTGCGGATCATCTGATCGCGCTGACCCGGCTGTATCTCAGCCCGACGGGCCAGGAACTGCTCGCGGAGGCGATCACCGACGCCACGGGCTGGGCCGGGAGTTCGATCATCGGGCTGGCGGTGTTGCTCTGGAGCGCGTTTCGGGTCTTTCTGGGGATCGACATTGCCTTCGCCCAGTTGTACGGCTCGCAGGCGTCGAAATCCCTCACCTACCGGCTCCGCGACGGCGTCACCGGGTTGGTAGCCATCGCGTTCGCGCTGTTTGCCGCGGCGGCTGCCGCAGCCATGGCGGCACTGATCCCCGTGCCGTACCTCGACGTGCTCAGCCCCTTGTTTTTGGTCTTCGGGCTGGTGATCGTGTTCCTCCCGGTGTACTACGTCTTCCCGGACGTGGATATAACCGTTCGAGAGGCCGTTCCCGGAACGCTGGTCGCGGCGGTCGGCTGGGCGGCGTTGCAGTCGTTGTTTCAACTGTATATCTCGATCACGACGCTCGCGGACGTGTTCGGCGTGATCGGCGGGGCGCTGTTGTTCCTGCTCTGGCTGTATTTCAGCGCGCTCGTGTTGCTGTTGGGCGTCGTGGTCAACGTCGTGCTCGCGGGACGTTCGGATGGATCGTCGGCGACCGAGACAGCTCCGACCGGGCGCTAATCCTCCTCGGTTTCCCAGTCCAGCGTGACCGAAACCGTCTCGCGCTGGCCGCCCAGCATCGGGGAGCGCTCCTCGGTGTCGATTTCGTAGGTCAGCGTCGAGGCCGGCGAGAGCTCGATGGTCTTGTTGCCGACGGCGACGTTGGCCTGTCCGTCTCCGCGCAGTTCGCTTGCGAGGTCCTGAAGCAGATCTGCGGCCTCCTCGCGCGATACGTCCTGTTCGTTGGAAGTCGTATCTGCCATGCAGTTCCCGTTGGTGCGCCGGTAATATAGTGGTTGCCTCGCTCATCCCATTAACCCGCGCAGCAACTGATTCACCGTGTTGGAATTCACATTCCTAGCGGTTTCGGTGGTGTTCGGACGGATGTGATCGGTTCCATGGGGCAGGTGAAAGCAGTTATAACGGATCGGTTTCGACGGGATCGACGACGGTCAGCCAGTCGAGGCGATCACCGAGGCGCTTCATTCCACCATCGTGGGTCCACAGTTCGGAGGCGTCATAGCGTTCCATCGCGGCGACGATTGTCGCGTCGCGGCCACCGATGCCCTGTGGATGCGTGGCGAGAAGATTCGCCGCTACCGTAACGTCCTCCATCATGAGTTCCGCGACGGTTACGTCCCCGAGATAGAGGAATCGGTCGATGGCTGCTTGACTTTCGGCCAGTTGGTTGTGGAGGTAGTGGATGGCCTCCATTTGAATGACAGTCGTCGTGAACAGCGGTCGCTCCGATAGGAGCGTCCGAACCGGGCGGCGAACCTCCGCATGTTCGAACAACTCGGCGTCTAAATAGTACACCCAGGCGTTCGCATCGAGACAGTCCATCAGTTCGGGAGGTCGTCCGTCCAGTCCGCTTTCAGGTCGAGGGGGTCCACCCGCGGTGCGTCGGTTGCTCGCGTCTCTTCGGTTAGACAGCCCTCCATGGTTTCGACGAACGCATCACGGGAAATCCGTGGCTTGAGGACAACGCGACCCTCTTCGACGCTCACCTCGACGTACTCGCCTGGTTCCAGGTTCAGACGTTCTCTGACCGACTTGGGAAGCGTTACGCGCCCCTTTTCGCCGATCCGTCGTTCGCTATTCACGCTCGTAGTTCCCACTTTGGTGGGAGAACAGATAACTATTGGTCCGTATTACTTCAGTCGCTCGCGGAGCAACTCGTTTACCGTGCCGGGGTCGGCACTGCCGCCGGTCTCTTGCATCACCTGCCCGACGAGGAAGTTGATCGCGCCGTCCTCGCCGGCCTCGACATCCGCGACTGCGTCGGGGTTATCCTCGATGGCCGCCTCGACCGCTTGCTCGACTTCGTCCGCGCCGGTCTTGCCCAGATCGCGTTCCTCGACGACCGTGTCGGGATCGGCTCCGGTATCGAGCATCTCCCGGAGGACGACCTCGCGGGCGTTTTTCGCGGTGATCTCGTCGTCCGCGACGAGTTCGACCAGCCGGCGGACCTCGTCGAGGCGATCTTCGATGTCCGTGATCTCCATGTCGCGGTAGTTGAGTTCGCCGAGCAGGTCGTCGGCGACCCATGTCGCCGCGAGGTCGGGGTCGAAATCGCTCGTCAGGTCCTCGTAGAAGTCCGCGACCTGTTTGGTCGAAGTGAGCTTCGCCGCCGCTTCCGGCCCCAATCCGTATTCGGCCTCGAAACGCTCGCGCCGGGCGTCGGGCAGTTCGGGAATGTCCAACGCCTCCTTCCAGTCGGCGACCCGAAGCACCGGCAGGTCGGCCTCCGGGAAGTACCGATAGTCCGCCTTGGTCTCCTTTTCGCGCATCGAGACGGTAATTCCTCTGGACTCGTCCCAGTGGCGCGTCTCCTGTTCGACCGCCCGCCCCCGACGGACGGCGTTTTTCTGGCGGGTCACCTCGTAGGCGAGCGCCTTCTCGGCTCCCCGGTGACTGGAGATGTTCTTCACCTCGGTGCGGTTCGCGTCTGCAAGCGCCTGCGGGGAGATCCGGCCGTCCTCGCCGACCTCCTCGCCCGGAACCAGCGAGATGTTCGCGTCCACGCGCAGCGAGCCGTCGCGGGTGCTGTCGAAGATCCCGAGGTATTCCAGCACCTCCTCGAGTTTGGCCAGAAACGCACGGGTCTCCTCGGGTCCCCGGAAGTCGGGCTCGGTGACGATCTCCATCAGCGGGACCCCCGCGCGGTTGTAATCGACGAGGGTGTACTCGGCGGTTTCGATGCTGCCGCCCTCGTGCTGGAGGCTGCCGGGGTCCTCTTCGAGGTGGGCGCGTTCGATCCCGATCCCGCGGCGGTCGCCCTCGATGCCGATCTCCAGCGAGCCGTCTTGACAGATCGGGGCGTCGTACTGCGTGATTTGAAAGTTCTTGGGCAGATCGGGGTAGTAGTAGTTCTTCCGGTGAAACCGGGTTTCCTCGGGGATGTCGGCGTCGATGGCCTTCCCGAGTTTCACCGCCGACTCGACGGCGGCCTCGTTCAGGACGGGAAGAGCACCGGGAAGACCGAGACACACGGGACAGGTGTGGGTGTTGGGTTCGGTGTCCTTGAGATCGGTCGAGCAGCCACAGAAGACCTTCGTGTCGGTTTCGAGCTGGACGTGGACCTCCAACCCGATCACGACCGCGAGATCCCCCTCTCGCTGCTGGGTTGCCTGTGCGGTCATTGGCGGTAGTTCGGCTCGATCCGGGTAAAGGCTAACGGGACCTGCTCAGTCCTCCTCGGGTGGCTCGTCTTGAAACGCACGGATCGCCTCCCGGAACCCCTCGGGAACGCGGATCGGTTCGCCGGTTTCCTCCTCGACCGCGACGTGCGTGACCGATCCCGAGGCCACCGCCGTCCCGTCGTCGCTTCGGCGGGCGCGATACCCGAAGGTCATGCTCGATTCGCCGATCCGGTCGGCCCGCATGCTATGGACGAGTTCGTCCTCGAAGGTCGCTCCCGCCCGGAAGTCCATATCGACGTTGACGACGTGTACGTCCCAGCCCGACGCACTTAGGCGGTCGTAGCCATACCCCGCCGCCCGAAGGAACGCCGAGAACGTCTCGTCCTGATAGGTGACGTAGTTGCCGTAGAAGACCACGCCCTGCATGTCGGTCTCCTCGAATCGCACCCGGTTTTCGTACACGTTATGAAACGCTATCATAGTGCATGAGTTGCTGCCGGATGACTAATACCTCGCCTTTAGCATCAAAACAACAATACATGTCTGACACAGACTTATGCCGGGCGAACGAGCTATTGGGGGTATGTCGAACAGAGTCGAGGAACTCGAGTCGCGCGTCTCGGAACTCGAAGCCACTGTAGCGGGACTCACCGAGGAACTCGTCGAGGCGAACGAACGCATTCGCGCCCTCGAAGACCGAAGCGAAACCGATGAGGGACTCGGCGGCATCGAAACGAACGAGGTCGGCGTCGAAAACGATACGAGCGAGGAAGACGGATCCACTGACGCCGACGACATCATCGTTGCGTAGGCCCGCCCTCCCCCATGCATATCAGCGAGATCGTCCTCGATAACTTCAAGAGCTTCGGCCGCACGACCCGGATCCCCTTCTACGAGGACTTCACCACCGTCAGCGGTCCCAACGGCTCGGGCAAATCCAACATCATCGACGGCGTGTTGTTCGCGCTGGGGCTCGCCCGCGCCCGGGGGATCCGCGCGGAGAAACTCACCGATCTGATCTACAACCCCGGCCACGAGGACGGCTCCTCGACCGAAGGGCCCCGCGAGGCCAGCGTCGAGGTCGTGCTCGACAACACCGACGGCACCCTCGCCCGCGAGCAAGTCGTCAGCGCCGCCGGCAGCGAGGACATCGGCGACGTCGAGACGATATCGGTCCGTCGGCGGGTGAAACGAACCGACGACAACTACTACTCGTATTACTACCTCAACGATAGGTCAGTGAACCTCTCAGACATCCAGGACCTGCTCGCCCAGGCCGGCGTCACCCCCGAGGGCTACAACGTCGTCATGCAGGGCGACGTGACGGGGATCATCAACATGACCGCGACCG
>CAYOFZ010000102.1:0-8274 GCA_964403315.1 uncultured Halobacteriales archaeon
CACCTCCTCGTAGAACGCCCTCGTTTCGTCCATGTCGGTGCAGATGTTCGTCACGTGGTGCAAGCCGGTCGTTTCGGGTGCGTCGGTCATCGTTTGCGTGTTCGTAGGGAAGTCGTTTGGGCGTGCCGATCCGTTTAGAGAACTCCCGCAGCAAGCGCGTAGGGCCACGCGGTACCGCCGAGGACGAGAACCCCGAGGGTTGCACCCAGAAGGGTCGCGTTTTTCAGAAAATGGATCATCTCTTGTTCTTGCTCGACCGCTGGGACCGCCCAGAAATCGTGCATTATCGGTGTCACCACGAGGAAAAACACGGCGAGTGCCCCCGCCGCGATCACCGGCAGGACGCCCAGCACGATCCCCAACCCGCCGACAAACAGCATCCCGCCCGTGAAGGTGACGAAAAATCGTGATGCAGGAACACCCTTCGACTCGGCGTAGTCGGTCATCGCCTCGATGTCCAAGAAGTGGTTCAGCCCGTTGAACGCGAGGATGCCGCCGAAGAGGAGCCGACCGATCAGGAACAGTTCGGCGGCCAACGGTGCATCGAAGAGAACGGTCTGGAGTGGCTGGGAGGTGCTACTCACAAAGGCAAACGTACCAGATACCATGTCGTTACCCGATATAGGATACGAACTCATAAACGCTCAATGGGTGCGAACGCCGAACCGTTTCGAGCGCTCGGCCGAGGGACTGGCTGTGCGTCACCCGTATCTCCCGGGATACGCTTCCTCCAGTATCTCGCTGTTCTCGAACCGTTCGCGGATCGGCGCGATGACCTCGTCAATGTACTCGCCCGTGGCGGGCTTGAGATCCGCGGGGTGGAGTTCCTCGGCGACGAAGTCGGCCTCCAGATCGGCGTAGTCCCCGTAAACCACGTTCCCGCCGTACTCCTCGGGGCGTTCGATAACGAACGCCTCGCCGCGCTCCTCCAGAACCGGAAAGACGAGATGCTGTAGGTATTCGAGCACGCCGTTGTCCTCGACTTGCCCCTGTGGGCAGTACGCCCCCTCGATCTTTTCCCGGACGGCGTCGGGATCGTCGGTGAGGTTGACCTTCGATTCCGACCGGGAGGCGCTCATCTTCCCACCCGACAGCCCCGACAGCAGGGGCGCGAACACACAGACTGGCGCGTCGTGGCCGTGGTCGGGCAGGATCTCGCGGGCGAGCATGTAGATGCCCCGCTGATCGATGCCGCCGTAGGCGATGTCGGCGTCCAGCGCGGCCACGTCGAGGCTCTGCATCAGTGTGTACACCAGCCCACCGAGGTTGGGGTTTTCCGACTGGCGGACGACCTCGCTACCGGCGCGCTGGGCGCGCGAGAAGGTCGTATCGGCCAGCAACCGGTAGAGCGAAAGCGTGTAAGGTTGGTCGAGTTCGAAATCGGTGCCACGGACGAACTCGATATCCTCCGAACTGGCTCCGGCGGCCTCGACCATCGCCTCGATGGCGACCTCGTAGTAGGTAGAGCGAGCTTCGAGCAACTCGAAGGGACTTTTCTCGTCGTCGAGATGGGCGTGGAGGTCGGCGATCAGAACGGTCACGTCGAGGTCTGCCCGGAGGAAGTCGGCGAGCTTCCGGATCGTCGTGAAGTGGCCGATGTGCATCTCGCCGGTGGGGGCGTACCCGATGTAGATGCTGGGGTCGGGTTCGGCGAGGAGGTCGTCGAGTTCGGCCTCGGTGATCACCTCCTCGGTGTGGCGCGTGACCAGTTCGTGTCGCTCCGCGGTATCCATACCGAGGGGAGTCAACGCGCCGGGTTAAATGGTTTGATTCGGCGGGTTGTGTCGATCCGTGGGGCTAAGAGGCTGGCCGGCTGAACGACAAACAACGAAATGGCTCTTTCCGCGAACGACCGCTCGATTGCGGGGTTTACGATGGCGGGTCACTCGCTGGTCCACTGGTTCGAGACATCGATCCCGATATTCCTGGTGGTGTGGCTCTCGGAGTTCGACGTGTCGGTTTCGCTCGTTGGGATCATCGTCGCGCTGGGGTATGCGCCCTTCGGTCTCGGTGCGCTTCCCGGCGGGATCCTCGCCGACAGGTACGGGACCAAACGGGTGGTCCTGGCGTGTCTCGCGGGGATGAGCCTCTCGTTTTTCGTCCTCTCGCTTGCGACGAGCATCTACATGGTCGCCGTCGGACTCGTCCTCTGGGGGATGGCGGCGAGCGTCTACCATCCCTCCGGCCTTTCGCTGATCAGCACGGGCGTTGACGAGCGCGGAACGGTCTTCGCGTGGCACGGCATGGCGGGTAATGCGGGCATCGCGCTGGGCCCGTTCGTCGCGGCGACGCTGTTGATCGTCCTCGAATGGCATCTCGTCGCCGCCCTGCTTGCGATCCCCGGGTTGGTCGCTGTCATCTATGGGTTGCAGGCTGATTTCGATCCGACCGGGGCGGTCGAGGATCTCGAAAGCGGGAGTGCGGAAAACGCACTCTCGGGGGCCGAACTGCTCTCGAACTCCCGGGTACTGTTCGGGAGCGTCTTCGCCGTGGTTTTCGCCATCGTCACCTTCGAGGGACTGTTTTACCGTGGCGTGGTGACGTATCTGCCCGAGATTCTGAACGGCCTGCCGGCGATGGAGGGGATCCAGTTCGCCGCGGATCTCCCGGGTATCGAACCGAGCCGGTACGTCTACGTCGGGTTCCTGGTCGTCGGGATGGCCGGCCAGTACGCCGGCGGGAAACTCACCCGGCGCGTGTCCGCCGCTCGGGGCTTGCTCGGGATATTCGCCGTTCTGGGGGCGCTGGCGCTCGTCTTCATCCCGGTGACGTCGATGGGGCTCGGCCCGCTGATCGTGCTATGTGGCGTACTCGGGTTTTTCCTGTTTGCGATCCAGCCGTTCTATCAGGAGGCCGTCGCGGTCCATACCCCCTCTGACACCCGGGGACTCTCGTATGGCTACACCTATCTCGGCGAGTTCGGGCTGGGCGCGGCCTCGATTGCCATCGGCGGGTTCGTCCTCGATGCGTTTCCGCTTGCGATGTTTTTCGGAATGCTCGCGGCGTTCGCGCTCGTCGGTGCGGTGCTGTCGGTCGGCCTGCTCGCCGTGCTCGACCGGTTCGGATCGCCACAGGGCCGAACCGTAGCCGGATCGGACGATTGATCCATCGCCTGCCGTCTCACGAAGACATAAGTCGGCCCGACGTATCGTTTGGACCGTGATGGATGACCGTATCACGCCCGCGAATGCCAGCGAACTAGTTGCCGTCGTGCGGGGAGGTGTCTTCCCGTGAGCTCTGCCTCAACGACCGCTCGGGTTCTGGCGACCCTCGGTCGCGGGCTCTTCGGAGGGATCCTCGCGTTCATGGGGTTGAACAGCTTTCAGGGGATGGAAGGACAGATCGAGTACGCCGACTCGAAAGAGGTGCCGATGCCCGAGTTTCTGGTCCCGTTTTCCCACGGAATGCTCGCGCTGGGCGGGCTCGGTATCGCGCTGTGGCGACGGCCAGTACTGTCCGCCGGTGCCGTCGTGACGTTTTTCGCCGGAGTGACGCCCCAGATGCACGACTTCTGGAATTTCGAGGGCGACCAGAAACAAGGGGAAATGATCAACTTCCTGAAAAACACCGCCCTCTTCGGCGCGGCACTCGCGTTTCTCGCCACGGGGAAGGAACGATAGCGAGGCGTCGATACCCTCGGGAGCAGTTCCGGTCCGTCCGGTAGTGACATACCATTGAATTTATGGCAGTATACACAGTACCGGGAGTAACACATGGCCACCGACACGGAAGCGGGCGATCCCGTGGTCCTCGTCGTCGACGACGAGGAGGGGCTCGCGGATCTGTTTGCCACCTGGCTCGCCGACGAGTGGGCGGTCAGGGTCGCCTACGACGGCGAGGGGGCTCTCGAACGGATGGATGGAGAGGTGGCCATCGTCGTGCTCGACCGCCGATTGCCCGACATCTCCGGCGACGAGGTGCTGGATGCGATCCACGAGGCGGGGTATGACTGCCGGGTGATCATGGTCACGGCCATCGAGCCCGACTTCGACATCATCGAGATGGGGTTCGACGAGTACCTGGTCAAGCCCGTCGCCAACGACGACCTCCTCGACACCGTCGAACGGGTCCACCGGCGCCGAGAGTACAACGAGGACATGCGCGAATACTACAGTCTCGCCTCGAAACGCGCGGTACTCAGCGTCGAGAAGTCCTGTCCGGAACTCGGGGACAGCCCGGAGTTTCGGGACCTCGAAGACCGGTTGACGGCGCTTCGCCATTCCATCGACGAAACCATCGAGGACCTGGACGGCCACGCGGACTTCGCCGCCGCCTTCCGCGATCTCGACGCCGGTCAGGACTGACGATAGATCAGGTTGCGCTGGATCTCGTTTGCGCCTTCGTAGATCACCGGGATGCGCACGTCGCGGTACACGCGCGCGATCCGGCGTTCAGTGAAGATCGAGCGCCCGCCGTGGAACTGCATGCCCTGCCGGGCGCAATCGACGGCAGTCTCGGTGGATTTGGTCTTGGCCATCGCCGCCCACAGCCCGGCGTTTTCGTTGTTTTTGACTTTCTCGGCGGCTCGGTAGTTCAGTGCGCGTGCGGCCTCGAACTCCATGCGCATATCCGCCAGCCCGTGCTGGACGGCCTGAAACTCGTCGATGGTGCGACCGAAGGCCTCGCGGTCGTGGACGAACTCCCAGGCTTCCTCGATGGCGGCCGCCGCCAGCCCCAGCCCGTGGCCGCCGACGACGACCCGGCCGTGGTTGAAGAAATCCGCGAGCAGCAGAAACCCGCCGTCCTCATAGCCGACGAGGTTCTCCTCGGGAACGCGCACGTCCTCGAACGTGATGTGGGCTTGTTTCGAGGCGCGCATCCCCATCTTCTCGGGGATGTGTTCGGCCTCGTATCCGTCAGTATCGGTCGGAACGATCAGAAGCGAGTGGTTCGAGTAGCGGTCGTCGCTGTCGTCGGTGCGGACGAACACCGTCACCCAGTCGGCCTCGACGCCGTTGCCGATCCAGTACTTCTCGCCGTTGATGACGTACTCGTCGCCGTCTTTCTCGGCGGTGGTGGTCATTCCCGCGAGATCGCTGCCGGTCTCGGGTTCCGAGACCGCGAGGCCGGTGATCTCCTCGCCCTCGGCGACCGGCCGGAGATATTCCTCTTTTTGCTCCTCGCTGCCGTACTCCTGGATGATCTCCCCGCCAAAACTCGCAAGCTGGAGGGTGAGCGCGATGCCGGCATCGGCCCGGTAGAATTCCTCGGCGATGGCGAGCATCTGCATGATGTCGAGGCCCCGGCCACCGTATTCCTCGGAGATATCCTGGGCGACGAGACCGGCGTCTTGGCCGGCTTCGAGGACCTCCCAAGGGTACTCGCCCGACTCGAAGTACTCCTCCGCGTTGGGTCTGATGTACTCGTCTGCGAACTCGCGGGCTTCGGCCTTCACGCCGCGGGCGTACTCGGGGACGACGCCCTCGTCGAGCAGTTCCATATTCCCGCAATCGAGTCCCATGAACAAATAGCTCCTGAAACCCGAACAAACGACCGGTCAGTTGCTCGGTTATTCGCCGCCGAAGCGACTGATTGCGATCCCCTCGCCCAGCGGCAGGACGGTCGTCGCGAAGGCGGGATCGGTCCGAACGTGATCGAGATAGTCCGCTATCCCGCGGGTTTCCTCGTCCATTTCGGGATTTTCGCCCTCGACGTGGGCGAGCAGGTCCTCGAAGACGACGACGCCGTCGGCGCTCATGACGTTGTCCGCGATCACCACCGCGCCGGGCGCGAGCGTTTCCCGGACGGCTTCGAGGGCCTCGACATACCATTCTTTCTGGTGGTCGATCAACACGACGTCGAAGGGGCCGTCGTGACGTTCGACCGTTTCGAGTGCGTCGCCGTTCTCGTAGGTGGCGAGGTGGCCGTAGCCGCCCCGCTGTAGGTATTCGCGGGCATGAACGAGTTCCTCGTCATCGACCTCGGTGAGGACGATTTCGCCGTCGTCGGGGAGGGCCTCGGCGAACCAGTACGCCGAATAGCCGTATCCCGACCCGAACTCGAAGACCGATTCGGCATCGACGAGCCGGGCGAGCAGGCGGAGGGTGCCGCCGACCTCGGGACCGACGTGGGGAAACCCCTCGCGTTCGGCGCGGGCGTCCATTTCCTGTAGGACCTCATCGGGCTGTGGGCCGACCGCGCGAACGAACCGAAGCGCGTCGTCGGTGAGGTGTGCCATACCGGGATCACGACCCCTGGGATCAAGAAATCAGGCCTCAAGCGACGCCCCCGCGAGTCGCGCCATTCCGCCCGCCAACACCCGTGTTGCCCTCGCACAGTCGTCCCAGTCGGTCCACTCGCGGGGGTTGTGCGAGATCCCCTCTCGGGAGGGCGCAAACAGCATGCCGGCGTCGGTCACGCGGGCAACGTGCATCGTGTCGTGGACCGCCGCCGAATGCATCGCCATCGTCGTGATCCCGGCGGCCTCAGCGGCCTCTTCGGCATCAGTTTGAGGGCACTCGGCCATCGCGGTGGGTTCGAGGTCGAACCCCCGGTCGAGGGCGGTCTCGACGCCCCGGGCGCGTTCGAGGCGGGCGAGACTCGACCGGGCGCGCCCGACCAGTTCGTTCATGGCGTCGTACTCGACATCGCGGATGTCGATCCCACATTCGACCCGACCGGGGACGACGTTCGTGGCATTGGGTTCGACCGCGAAGCCCCCGACCGTGCCGACAGCGCTCTCGCTGTCGGCGGCGACGACCTCCTCGGCGGCGCGTTCGATGTCGAGGACGAACTCGCTCGCGGCGGCCAGCGCGTCGGTCCGCTCGCCCATCGGGGTCGCGCCCGCGTGGTTGGCCTCGCCCTCGATCACGGCTTCGCAGTGGGTGATGCCGGTGATGTCGGTGACGATTCCCACGGGAACGCCGACGGATTCGAGCCGCCGGCCTTGTTCGATGTGGAGTTCGAGCCAGCCGTCCCAGCCGGCGGCGGTGAGCCGGCCCTCGCCCCCAAACCCGATCTCCGAGAGAGCGTCTTCGAGGGTCGTCCCCTCGTCGTCTTCGAGCGCGAGTGCCGCCTCGACGGACCGTTCCCCGGCGGCGACCGACGAACCCAGAAGTCCGGAAGCAAACCGCCCGCCCTCCTCTTCAGTGAACGAGACCACGACAATCGGCCGCTCTGGCTCTGTGCCGGCCTCCTGCATGGTGCGGACGGCCTCAAGCGCGCCGTACACCCCCAGCGGGCCGTCGAAAATCCCGCCCGCCGGCACCGAATCGAGGTGGCTGCCCGCCGCGACGGGCCGGGCGTCGGGGTCTGCACCCTCAGGGGTCCATCGACCCACAATGTTGCCGACGGCATCGACCCGGACGTCGAGGCCGGCGTCTTCCAGCCGAGTGCGAAAGTACTCGCGGGCCTTGCGGTTCGCCTCGGTGCCGGTTCGGACGGTGCGGCCCCGACCCTCGTCGGACTCGATCCCCCCGAACTCGGCGGTCCGTTCGATGTCCTCGCGCAGGCGCGCCTCGTTGACGTGCATGGCGGCCACTCGGGCCCCCACCCAAAGGTCGTTGCGCTACGGCTACGGGACGATCACGGCCCGGCCCTCGATCTCGTTGTGTTCGAGCGCCTCGGCGACCTCGTTGATCTCGCCGAGATCGTGCTGGGAGGTTTCGAGGTGCATCTCCCCCTGCTCGACGAGCGCGACCAACTCCTGGAGTTCGGTGTACTTACCGACGATGTTGCCGACATACGAGAACTCGCCGTCGACCAGCGCCTGGGAGGGCTCGTGGATGTGCCCGCCGTAGCCGATGACGTGGTGGTGGCCCCCGGGCGCGACGATCTCGGAGGCCAGCCCGACCGTCGCGTCGTCGCCGACGAAATCCAGCACCTCCTGTGCACCGCCGCCGTCGGTGATCCCCGCGACAGCCTCCGCGATGTCCTCCTCGTTTGCGTTGATGATGTGATCTGCGCCGAGACGATCCGCCAGCGAGAGCGCCTCGTCTTTGAGATCGATCGCGATGGTCGTCGTCGCGCTCATCGACTCAACGGCCTGGAGGCCGATGTGACCCAGTCCGCCAATCCCGATGAGGACTGTGTAGCTGCCGGGGTAGAGGTAGGGGATCGCCTTCTTGACGGCGTGGTAAGCGGTAATCCCGGCGTCAGCGTGGGGGGCGATCTCGACGGGGGCGACCGAATCGAGGGTGATCGTTGCGCGCTCGGAGGTGAGCAGGTAGTCCGCGAAGCCGCCCTCGGTGTTCAGACCGGGGAAGACGGCGTTGGGACAATGCATGTCCTCGCCCTGTCGGCAGGCCCGACACTGCCCGCAGGTCACGTGGGGAT
>CAYOFZ010000103.1:0-8176 GCA_964403315.1 uncultured Halobacteriales archaeon
CCGCACCGAATCTCGAAACCCTATGAGTGCGGCGCTATGTCCAGCTAAGCCACCCGGGCTCGGTTCGAAATTGTCGACTACCACTCTTGAAGGTTCTCATCTCTACTCGTTTCACGCCGGGCACGAGCCGGCGGTTGCCTCACTCCCGACCGGTGACTTTTCGGATACACGACGAACCGAACGGACCGAGTTCGCCCGCATCGAGGTCAATGAAATGGCCCGTCGAGAGATCCGCCCCACAGCGCCGGCAGGTGAACTCGCCCTCTCTCACTACTACCTCGCTTTCGAACCGGACGAACGCGCCACACTTCGAGGAAATGATACCGTCCTCGCGGTCGATGATCCCCCGGCGCTGGGCGGTGTCGAGGATTTCGCGGGTTCGGTGGGGATCGGTGGTGATCGTCTCGATGCGGTCGACCGCCTCCGCGACCGACAGCGATTCGGCTTCGTGTTTCGCCAAGAGTTCACAGCCCATCTCGACGGGGTCTCCCTCCACCATCGCCCCCGAGTTGATGCTCCGGCGATAAAGCGGTTGTCACCCCGACTCCGGCCCTAGCCGAACCCGCCGTTCGACCGAGGCGAGCACCCCGGTAGCGAGCAGGGCGGCACCCGCGAGCGCGAGCCACGCAATAGAATATCCGACCGCGTCCGCGAAGAAGCCGAAGGTAGGCGGACCGATCAGGGCCCCGCCGTTGAGCGTGAGCTGGCCGCCGGCGCTCGCCCGCCCCATCTCCTCGCCGGCGATGAGCGTGCTCATACAGGAATAGTACATCCCCGTAAAGCCGAGGATGAAAAACCCCAGCAGGGTAAACCCCGCGAGCGCCCCGAGGGCGGTATCGACGGTGACGACGACACAGAACAGGAGGGCACTACAGGCCGCCTGGACGAGCAAGATGCGCGTCGTGGCCACCCGTTCGGGTCTCGGAAGGTAATCACCGGCTCCGCCCGAAACGATTCGGCCCGCACTGCCCCCGACCTGGACCGCAGCGAGGACGATCCCAGCGAATCCGACGCTCGTCCCCACGTTTTCGCTCACATACAAAACGGTGTAACCGGTCGTGGTGAACAATCCCGCACCGAGAAAGAAGCCGGCGACGGTGAGCCGGCGATACGCGACGTGGCCGAACAGCGCGCGAAGGTTCGGCAGCGAGACGGTGCCGGTGCCCCCGCCGCCGGAGTAGACGCGACCGAACACGACCGCGACGACGAGCGCGACCGCGCCTGCGACGAGAAAGCCCGCCTCCCAGCCCCATCGGGTGCCGGCGATACCCGTGATCAGGACGGCGCTGATCCCGCTGCCGGCGGTGACGCCGACCTGCTTGAGTCCGAGCGCGAAGTGGTGGCGACCCTCGGGGATCGACGCGAAGATCGCCCGATTCGTGCCCGGAATGGCGGTCGCGTACAGCGCTCCGAGGACGAACACGACCCCGAGCACGGTCGCAAACGTGGGCGCGAGGGCAACCCCGCCGACGACCAGTCCCATTCCGATGAGTCCCGCGACCAACACCCGGCGCTCGCCGATCCCGTCGATGAGCGCCCCCGACGGGAGCAACAGGGCGGTGTAGCCAAGCGTCAGCGCCGTGATGGTAAAGCCGACCAGAAACCGCGAGAGACCGAAGGCCTCACGAAAGAAGGGTGTCGCCGCGAAGACGGCGTAATAACAGAGGCTCGCGGCGACCTGCCAGCCGAACACGATACCGACCAGGCGACCGAATCGCCCCATTTATCCCGCCCACGGCGGCAGCGACGTGATCTCGATGCCCCACGCCACCGGCAGCCAGAAGCTCGCAAATAGCGTGATGAGTATGATGCCGATGATGTTGAGGCCGACACCCACTTTCGCCATCTGGGGGATCGTGATGTAGCCGCTCCCGAAGACGATGGCATTGGGCGGGGTTGCCACCGGCAACATGAACGCAAACGAGGCCGCCGTCGCCCCGGCGACCATCAGCCCGAAGGGATGGACCGAGATGCCGATGGCCAGCGACGCCAGGATCGGCATGAGCATCGTCGTGGTCGCGGTGTTGGAGGTGAGTTCGGTCAAAAAGATCGTCATGACGACGACCGCAAACAGGAGGACGACCATCGGAACCCCACCGAGGACCGCGAGCTGTTGACCGATCCATTCGGCGAGTCCGGTCTCCTGAAAGCCCGCCGCAATGGCGAGCCCGCCACCGAACAGCAGGATCACGCCCCACGGGATCTCCACGCCGTTGGTCCAGTCCAACAGGAAGGTGCGCTCGCCCTCGGGAGTGGTCGTCGGGACCATGAACAACACGAGCGCGCCGCCGATGGCGATGATCGTATCGACATCGGACGGAACGAGCCCGCTGGGGAGGAAGCCCGCCCCGATCCACGAGATCGCCATGCCGACGAACACGACCAAGACGAGCCGTTCCTGTCGGCTCATCGCACCGAGATCTTCGAGTACGGTTTCGATCACGTCGGCCCCACCGGGCAGTTGGTCGAACTGAGGTGCCATCGCGAACTGTGTAATGTATATGTAGACGATCACGACCCCGATAGTGGCGATGGGCACGCCGTAGAGCATCCACCGGAAGAAGGTGACCTGTTGGTCGAACAGTTCGCTTGCGACGCCGGCGAACACGAGGTTCGGCGGCGTGCCGATCAGCGTTGCGACCCCGCCGACGGAGGCTCCGTAGGCGATACACAGCATCAACGCCACCCCGAAGGTGAACTCGCCTTCCTCGGTCGGGATGTCGAGGTCCTGCTGGTCGACGAGGTCGGCGGTCTGATAGACCACCGCGAGCGCGATGGGCGTCATCATCATCGCCGTTGCGCTGTTGGAGATCCACGCCGAGAGAAACGCGGTTGCGATGATGAACCCGAGGATGATCCGTGAAGGATCAGTCCCGACGGCCTTGATGGTTCGGAGGGCGATCCGTCGATGGAGATCCCAGCGTTGCATCGCCATCGCCAGAAAGAACCCGCCCATGAACAGAAAGACCAGCGGATCCGTATACGGACCCGTCGTCGTTGCGACATCGAGCCCGCCGGTCAGCGGGAACAACACGATGGGCAACAGCGAGGTCGCCGGGATCGGGATCGCCTCGCTCATCCACCAGATCGCCACCCACGCCGTCACCGCGCCGACGGCCTGCCCGCTCGGAGCGAGGCCGGCCGGCGTCGGCGCGAGCAAAACCAGTGCGAACGCCAGCGGCCCGAGGACGAAGCCGACCTGCTGGCGCAGTCCGTACTCCTCGCCGACATCGAACGGCGATCGGTCGTCGTCCCCGCCGCCGTCTCCACCGCCGTCGCCGCCGGTGGCGCTCCCGTCGGCGGGATCGCGCCCGCCGTCGGCGAAGGCCTTCCGGGCGATCTCCTGTTCGGCCTCGCTCGCGTCAAGGTCCTCCGCGATCCGCGCGCCGTCGAGGCGGAGATAGCGACGTGCCTGATCGTCGAGTCGCCACAGATACCGCCACAGCCGCAGTATCCCCTGTATCATCGTATCGCTACCCCACCGAAATCACCCCGGATAGTTCAATGGTCGCATACGACCACCATTTTCCGGTGGTGAGTTCGCCCGTTATCGACCTCCTACTAGAGGTGATGGAAACTCATCTACGACGAATCTCGGCCGGCGAATCCCGAGATACGTCCCTTTAAGAGGTGTCACTGACCACGTTCATTCGTATGTCGGATGTGTCCATTACTGACGTAGAGACGTTCCTGGTTGCGAACCCGTGGAAACCGTGGGTGTTCGTGCGCCTGGACACCGACGCGGGCGTCACGGGGCTCGCGGAAGCCACCACCCACGACAAACCCCGTACCGTCGCCGCCGCCATCGACGAGATGTCGGACTACTTCATCGGGAAGGACCCCTTCGACACCGAGCGGATCTGGCTGGAGATGTACCGCGACGAGTGGTTCTCGAAAAACGTCATCAACACGACCGTCTGCTCGGCGGTCGACATGGCCTGCTGGGACATCAAAGGGAAACTGCTCGACAAACCCGTCTATGAACTGCTCGGCGGCTCGGTCCACGGTGACCGCCTGCGGGCGTACGCCAACGGTTGGTACACCGAGACCGAGGGCGAACCCGAAGGGTTCGCCGAGGCAGCCGAGGGGGTCGTCGATGACGGCTACGACGCGATGAAGTTCGACCCCTTCGGCACCGCGTGGCAGCGGATGTCCAAGCGGGATCTCAACCACGCCATCGACATCGTCGGCGCGGTCCGCGAGGCGGTCGGCCCCGACGTCGACCTCTTGATCGAGGGCCACGGCCGGTTCACGTCGGGACAGGCCGTCGACGTCGCCAACAAGCTCGATAGGTTCGAGCCGACGTGGTTCGAGGAGCCCTGTCCGCCGGACTCGATCAACAGCCTCCGCGAGGTCGCGCGCAAATCGCCGATACCCATCGCAACGGGCGAGCGCCACATGACCAAACACGACTTCTTCGAGCTGGTCACCCGCACCGAGGTCGATATCGTCCAGCCCGACATCATGAACGCAGGCGGGATCACCGAGGCGAAGAAGATCGCCGCGCTCGCGGAGGCCGATCACGTGAGCTTCGCGCCCCACAACCCACAGGGACCGGTCGCAACCGCGATCAACGCCCACGTCGACGCCACGGTGCCGAACTTCATGATCCAGGAGGTCTTCCAGACCTACGACGTCGAGTGGATCGACGACCTGCTGAAAGAGCCCGTCGAAATCGAAGACGGGTTCGTCGAGATCCCCGACCGCCCGGGCTTCGGGATCGAACTCGACGAGGACGTCGTCGCGGAACACGAGTACTCCGAGGAGAAGGTCCACACGATCAACCTCTTCGAGAAGGACTGGGAGAAGCGCGAAATCGACGAGCGGTGACGGACCGACCGTGATCTAATAAAACGTATCCGCGCAATCGTAGATAACGCCGTGGTTCGGACAGACGTATTTACAGTGACGACGGTACATCGGCGTTTCACAGCGCGGACAGGGTCGGCCACCGCCGCCACGGTCGGATGACTCGTCGGCCATACCCTCCTTCGGTGTGCCTGGCCTGTAGGTGTAGCGGTCGATTTACGCTGATCACGAACCGTCCCCGAGATCACAGCGGATCACTGCGACCCCCGAAAGTGCATCGACCGCCTGGATCGTCTCCCGTACGTGTTCGGGATCCGTGCCCTCGATACCGAGTTCCACCGACCGGCGGTTGGGATCGTCGTCGGCGGTTCGAGGGACCCTCCGTACGTCCGCCAGATCCGTTCCGTAATCGGCGATTCGATCGGTTATCTCGGGCAACCGCGCGGCGAGATCGTCGAGGGCGAGCCGCACGGTCGCGTACCGGCCGAGTTCGATCAGTCCCGTCCGAACCAGATCGGCGTGATCGGTGAGATCGGCGTTGCCGCCCGAGACAACGACCGCGACGTTCTCGCCGTCGACGCTCACCGCCCCCGAGAGCAACGCGGCAAGCGGCGCGGCACCCGCCGCCTCTGCGACCGTTTTCGCCCGTTCGGCCAGCAACGCGACCGCGACCGCGATCTCCCGGTCGGTGACTGCAACGACATCGTCGACCCGCTCGCGCATCACCGCGAACGTCGTTTCGAGCAGGCGGGTGTCGGCGATCCCGTCGGCGACCGTATCGACGCCCTCGCGCTCGTAGATCTCGCCCGCTTCGAGCGAGCGGCCGGCGTGGGCCGCGCCGGTCGGCTGGACGCCGATCACTCGGGTATCTTCGGGGAGGGCGGTGGCGATACCCGAGATCAGACCGCCGCCACCGACGGCGACCAAAACGGTGTCGATCTCGGAGTACTGCTCGCGGAGCTCCAGCCCGACGGTTCCCTGGCCGGCGATGATCCGCTCGTCGTCGAAGGGGTGAACGAACGCCAGCCCGTCGCGGTCGGCGAGGTCGAGCGCGTGCTCGTAGGCCCGTTCGTAGATGTCGCCCTCGACAATGACCTCCGCACCGTAGTCCCGCGTGGCCGCGATCTTCGATGCGGGCGTCACCTCGGGAACGACGATTTTCGTTTCGATATCGAGCAGCCGCCCCGCGAGTGCGATCCCCTGGGCGTGGTTGCCCGCGCTCGCCGCTATGGCACCGCGTTCGCGTCGTTCGGGCGGGAGTTGCGCCATGCAGTTGTACGCCCCGCGGATCTTGAACGAGCCCGTCCGCTGGGCGTTTTCGAGTTTGAGCCCGACCGAGGCCGCGCCGCTCAACCCGGCGAACGTCCGCGAGCGATCCAGCGGCGTCCGGTGGACGGCCTCGGCGATCCGGTCGCGGGCCGCCTCGATATCGGCCGCCGACACCGGGGCGTCTTCGGCCATCGCTACCGCCGCCCGTGCGTGTTCCGCCGGCGGAGCGGTGGGCGGAACCCGGCGCGCACGGTCAGCGTTCGTCGGTCGCCATTCGAACGGTTCCACGATGGCATGATAGTTGATACCATGACTAATCATTCGATAGTCGCGCACTTAAACATACACGACTCTCGTTAACGTTCGGTACGGAAACTGAAGACGTCACGCTCGGATCAGATTTCGTGTACGACAAAGACGTGAACCGTTGACAAACTATTTATCGGTGCCTGCCATTCGTTGGCGCATGACCGTCGGACCACCCATCGAGGAGCTTCACTTCGAGAACGCACCCGATGTCGAGGGCGTTCCGGGCTCCGAGTCGAAACGGTTGCTCGAAAAACAGCGACGGATCGACAGCAGCGCCGTCCAGTATCCGGAAAAAATTCCGCTGGCCTTCGAGGAAGGCCGTGGGGCGACCCTGCGCGACGCCGACGGAAACACGTTCATCGATATGTTCGCGGGCATTGGCGTGCTCAACGTCGGCCACGCCAACCCCTACGTGCTGGAAGCAGTCCACAAGCAGGCCGACAAACTCGTCCACACCGTCGACTTCCCCACCGAGGCCCGACTCGAACTCATCGAGGCGCTCGACTCGATTGCGCCGGGCGATCTCGCGGGGAACAACCGCGTCGTCTTCGGCGGACCGACCGGCAGCGACGCCATCGAGGCCGCGATCAAGCTGGCGAAGTACAACACCGGCGGCGACGGCCTGATCGCCTTCCGGGGAGCCTATCATGGCGCGACCAGCGGCGCGATGAGCCTCACCTCGAACACGGGATTCAAGGGCGATTACACGCCGCTGCTCCCCGATGTCGTTCACGCGCCCTATCCCTACGCGCTCAGACAAGGGAAAAGCGAGGACGAGGCCGTCGAGAACGCCCTGCGGGAGGTGCGCGCGCTCGTCGAGGACCCCTACGGCGGCCTCGCAAACCCCGCGGGCATCTTCGTCGAGCCGATTCAGGGCGAAGGCGGGGTGGTCGTCCCGCCCGAGGGCTTCCTCTCGGGGCTGCGCGAGATCGCCGACGACAACGCCCTGCCGCTGGTTTTCGATGAGATCCAGTCGGGCCTCGGACGCTCGGGCGAGTGGTGGGCGAGCGAGCACTACGGGGTGACCCCCGACGCGATGACGACCGCGAAAGCCCTCGGGGGAACCGGCTTCCCCCTCTCGGCGACGATCTACCGCGAAGAACTCGATACATGGGAGTCGGGCGATCACGCCGGCACCTACCGCGGCCACGTCGTTGCGATGCGCGCGGGCACGCGGGCAATCGAGTACATCCGCGAACACGACCTGCTCGCACACGCCCGCGAGATCGGCGAGTACCTCCGCGACCGGCTCCGTGAGGCCGGCGAGGCGAACCCGGTTCTCGCGGAAGTCCGTGGAAAGGGGCTGTTCATCGGCGCGGAGTTCGTCCGCGAGGACGGCGACCCTGCCGACGATTTCGTCGAAGAAATTCAGCGATACTGCTACGAACACGGCGTGCTGGTCTGGACCGCCGGTCGGTACGGGAGCGTGCTGCGACTCCTGCCGCCGCTCGTGCTCACCCGTGAACAGGCCGAGACGGCGATGGATGTGATCGGTGAGGGGATCGAGCACACGAGCACCGCTACACCGTAGTCCCGACGACCGAGCCACACGATCCGTGATCGACCGTTATGATATACATAATCCGTTTATGTAAGGTACAATTATAGAAATCCTTATTACATCCCTTGACGATTATGGTCGGTAGGTGACATCACATGACACAGTGTGCTACCGGGGAATGGCTTGACTGCGGTCGAGCCGACGATGAACGGACCGAGCTCGGGCCGAACGCCCGGATCGGCGGGAGGGTCTGACCGTGTCGAACGCCGACGCTCCGGGAGTTCGAGG
>CAYOFZ010000104.1:0-8079 GCA_964403315.1 uncultured Halobacteriales archaeon
AGATGGTCGAACTCCCGATGAAACACCCCCAGATCTTCCAGAAACTCGGGATCGAACCGCCACAGGGGGTTCTCCTGCATGGCCCGCCCGGCACTGGCAAGACCCTGCTCGCCAAGGCGGTCGCAAACGAGACATCCGCCTCGTTTTTCTCGATTGCAGGCCCGGAGATCATCTCGAAATACTACGGCGAAAGCGAACAGCAACTCCGTGAGATCTTCGAGGACGCCACCGAAGAGTCGCCCTCGATCATCTTCATCGACGAACTCGACTCGATTGCACCGAAACGCGAAGATGTAACGGGGGAGGTCGAGCGCCGCGTGGTCGCCCAACTGTTGACGATGATGGACGGTCTCGAAAGCCGGGGCCAGGTTATCGTCATCGCCGCGACCAACCGCGTGGATTCGGTCGATCCAGCCCTCCGGCGTCCGGGCCGGTTCGACCGCGAGATCTCCATCGACGTGCCCGACGAGCGGGGCCGCGAGGAGATCCTCCAGATCCACACCCGGGGGATGCCCCTCAGCGACGACGTGAACCTCTCGGAACTCGCCGACGACACGCATGGCTTCGTCGGCGCGGATATCGAGAGCCTCTCGAAGGAAGCCGCGATGAAGGCGCTCCGGAGATACCTGCCCGAGATCGACCTCGACACGGAGGACATCCCGCCGGAGTTGATCGACCGGATGATCGTCCGCCGCGAGGATTTCCGGGGGGCCTTGAACGAGGTCGAACCCTCCGCGATGCGGGAGGTGCTCGTCGAGCTCCCCAAGGTCAGTTGGGGGGATATCGGCGGCCTCGATGAGGCCACTCAGGACATCCAGGAAAGCGTCGAGTGGCCCCTCTCCAGTCCGGGGCGCTTCCAACGCATGGGAATTGACCCGCCCGCCGGAGCGCTTTTGTACGGCCCGCCGGGCACCGGAAAGACGCTGATGGCCAAAGCCGTCGCCAACGAGACCAACGCCAATTTCATCTCGGTGCGTGGACCCCAGTTGCTCTCGAAATGGGTCGGCGAAAGCGAGGAGGCCATCCGCCAGACCTTCCGGAAGGCCCGCCAGGTCAGTCCGACGGTGATCTTCTTCGACGAACTCGACAGCCTCGCCCCGAGTCGCAGCCAGGAGATGGGAAGCAACGTCTCCGAGCGTGTCGTCAATCAATTACTCACGGAACTCGACGGGCTCGAAGAGATGGAAAACGTCATGGTGATCGCCGCGACCAACCGCCCGGACATGATCGATCCTGCATTGATCCGCTCGGGGCGGTTCGACCGACTGGTCATGGTCGGCCAGCCCGACGAGGAGGGTCGCCGCGAGATCCTGAAGATCCACACCCGCGACATCCCGATCGCGGCTGACGTGAGCCTGCGCGAAATCGCGGGGATCACCGACGGGTACGTCGGCAGCGACCTCGAAAGCATCGCCCGCGAGGCCGCGATGACCGCCCTGCGCGAGGACCCCGATGCCGAAACCGTCGAGATGCGCCACTTCCGGCAGGCGATGGATTCGGTCCGGCCAACCATCACCGAGGAGATCCTCGAATACTACGAGCAGATCGAAGACGAGTTCGCCGGCGGCACCGCCGACCCCGGTCGGGGTCGCCGCGAGAGCCGGATCGGGTTCCAATAAACGCACTTTTTCTTCGTCGGGTGCCCTCGCGCACCTCCGGTGCGCTGCGGGCACCACTCCTCGAAAAACCTGTTCTGCGAAGCGAAGCTTCGCTGCAGCAGCGAGACCGAAGGTCTCGCCCGCCACTAAAAAAAGCCGCTCACTCACGTTCGTTCGCTCGCGGTCAGTCGCTTGTATCCGTAGACACACGACATCGACGAGCGAATCTCCGCTCGCCACCGATGGTCAGGCGTCGTCCGGTTCGTACTCTTCATCGATTTCGACGTTCTCGCGGAGCCACGCGGCTGCCGCGCCCACCGCTTCGGGATCGCTCGCGGTGAGCTTGATGCGGTTGTGCGAGGCCTCGCCAGTCGGATAGCTCCCGACGGCGACATCGAACTCCTCGCGGAGGCTTGCCAACCGGCGCGTCACCGCACCCTCCGGCGCTGGCGTGTAGAAGGTCCGGGAGACGGCGTCGCCGCCGAACTCGGAAGCGACCGCCTCGAACATCGCCCGCATCTCCTCGGGCACGCCCGGGAAGACGTAGACGTTTTCGACGACACACCCCGGCGAGAGGCCGGGCGAATCCAGCAGCGGACGGGCCCCTGCCGGGAGTGCCGACCACGCCTCGATGTCGAGATCGAAGTCATACTCCTCGATCAGCTCGGGGTTCGCATCGCGGAACGCCGCCGCGGTCCGGCGGACGTCCTCGCGGGCGCGCTCATCGATTCCTATCTCACGGTCGAACGCCGCCGCGACGGCGTCCATCGTCACGTCGTCGTGGGTGCCCCCGAGCCCACCGGTGACGATCACCCCATCGAAAGTGTCGCTCCACTCCCCGACCGTCTTCTCGATGACGGATCCCTCGTCGGGCACGACCAGGATTCGGGAAACCGTCGCGCCGCGCTCGGTCAACTGGCGCGCGAGCCACGTGGCGTTGGTGTTTTCGGTGTCGCCCGCGAGCAGTTCGTCCCCGACGGTCAACAGCGCAACGTCCATACCGGTACTCGGGTCGCCAGCGGGTAAGCGTTCACCGTTCCGGAACCGTTCGCCGGGGCGTTGCCGCGTATATTTCGCCGAACGAAGTGCGGCTCGCAACGCGAGCGAAGGGAGCGTTTCGATGTTTTTGGTCCAGATTTTTGCGCGGAGCGGTGCCACAGCGCGCCGGAGGCGCGCGAGGATACCCGAGGCGGAAAAAGGTGGGTTTAGAACAGGAGTTCGTCGTCGTTTTCGACCATGTACAGCGTGCGCGCGCTGATATTCACGGCGTGATCGCCCACCCGTTCGAGGTCTCGGATCGTCAACAGGAGTCGGGAAACGTCCTGGAGCATCGCCTCGATTGCGGCCTCGTCGGCACCCTCGTCGAGTTCCGTCTCGATCAGATCCCGGACGACGATCTCGCTCGCGCGTGCACACCGCTCGTCGAGGTTGTCGTCGCGATCGGCGATCTCGTAGCAGGCCTCGACGGTTTCGTTCGCGTAGGCGGCCATCGATTCCTCGATCATGTCGAGCGTGACCGACCCGATCCCCTGGACATCGACATCGGGATACAGATCGCGGGTGGCCTGCTGGGTGTACTCCCCGAGGTTGGTCGCCAGATCCGCGATGCGTTCGAGGTCGGTAATGATCTTGAACGAGGCGGCGATGAACCGCAGATCGCCCGCGACGGGCTGTTGGAGCGCGATCAGGTTGGTGCACTCGCGTTCGAGATCGAGGTACATCTCGTTGATCTCGGCGTCGCGGGTGATCACCTCCTCGGCGAGGTCCTCGTCTTTGCTTTCGAGCGCCGCAAGCCCCATGCGAAGGCGTTCCTGGACGATCTCGCCCATGTAGAGGACGTTCTCTCGCAGGTCGTCGAGTTTCTGCTGGTATTCTTCGCGTGGCATTATCCGAATTTCCCGGTGATGTAGTCCTCGACGCGCTGGTGGTCGGGGTTCTCGAAGATCTCGTTGGTGTCGTCGAACTCGACGAGTTCCCCGCCGGTGAGGAACACGGCCGTCTTATCCGAGATCCGGGCGGCCTGTTGCATGTTGTGGGTGACGATCACGACGGTGTAGTTCTCCGCGAGGTCCTCGATCAGGTCCTCGACCTTCGAGGTCGCGACCGGATCGAGCGCGCTCGCGGGTTCGTCCATCAACAGCACCTCGGGGTCGGGTGCGATTGCCCGCGCGATACAGAGGCGCTGTTGTTGTCCTCCCGAGAGATCGGTGCCGCGCGCGTCAAGACGGTCGTTCACCTCCTCCCAGAGCGCGGCGTTGCGCAGCGCCCGTTCGACCCGTTCGTCCAGGTTGTCGGTTTTGCCCTGGATACGCAGCCCGTAGGCGACGTTGTCGTAGATGCTCTTGGGAAACGGGTTGGGTTGCTGGAACACGATCCCGATGCGCCGCCGCAGCGCGACCGGA
Organism: uncultured Halobacteriales archaeon; assembly: GCA_964403315.1. Lineage (GTDB taxonomy): Archaea > Halobacteriota > Halobacteria > Halobacteriales > Halalkalicoccaceae > CAYOFZ01. Next base: position 4,001 of record CAYOFZ010000104.1, read on the forward strand.
TCGACATCGTCGTCGTAGACGTTTTTGTCGTTGAACAGCATCTCGCCCTCGATCCGGGCGGCGTCGATCAGATCGTTCATCCGATTGATACACCGAAGGAACGTCGATTTCCCACACCCCGAAGGACCGATCATCGCTGTCACCTGGTTGGCAGGGATCGCTATGTCGATGCCCCGAAGCGCCCGGTCGTCGTTGTACCAGACGCTGATATCCCTGCTTTCGATGACCGTCCGCTCGGTCGCCCCCGGGTCTTCGTAGCGTCGTTCGTCGAGTCCGCTTCGGCCCGGATCCGTGTCGATGAGCTGTTCGTCGTCAGTGTCCGAGTCCGTCGTAGTCATTTCGTGATTCATGGTTTATGTTTCCGTCTGATAGGTGTTCCGTACCACTATCGCAATCGAGTTTATCGTCAACAGCGCGACCAACAGGATCACCACCCCCGCGGCTACGACACCGTAGCGAAACTCCGGCGACGGCTCGGCCGACCATGCGTAGATCTGCATCGGCATTGCGGTGATCGTATCCAAAAAGCCCGTCGGCGCGGCGAACGTCGAGGTCGCCGCCCCGATCAGGATCAGCGGGGCGGTCTCGCCGATCGCGCGACCGAGCGCGAGGATGGTGCCGGTGAGGATGCCCGGCACCGCCCGCGGCAGGACGACGTTGCGGATCGTCTGCCACCGCGTCGCGCCCATGCCGTACGACGCCTGCCGGAGTTCGTCGGGCACCGCTTGGATCGCCTCCTGAGCCGAGACGATGACGATGGGGAGGATCAACAGCGACAGCGTGACCGCGGCGACAACGACGACGCCGATGGGCAGGCCGATCAGGTTGACGAAGATGCCAAGTCCCAACAGTCCGTACACCACCGAGGGAACCCCCGCGAGGTTCGAAATGTTGATCCGAACCAGCCGGGTGAGGCTTCCGAGGATCCCGCTTGAGGGGGCATATTCTTCGAGGTAGACGGCGGTGCCGACACCGAAGACGAGCGTCAGGACGGCGACGTTGGTGATGAGAAACACCGATCCGATGATCGCCGGGTAGATCCCCGCCTGCTCGGGCACCTGTATCGGCGGGCTGGTGACGTACTGCCAATCGACCCACGTCTCGGGCTGGGCGATCCCCAGCACGCCAACAAGAAACGCTCCCAAGAGCGCGCCGGCGACGATCACGACCGGCAACAGTACCCCGATGACGCCCTCGCCGTCCTCGACGACGGAGACGACGTACGCGCCGGTCGGAACGACGAGCGTCGCTCCGAACACCACGCCGAGGGCGGTCCCGAACCCGGTCAGCGATCCGACCGCGATGCCGGTTGCGACGATCCCAACGAGCGCCGCCGCCGCGGCCCCGAGACCGCGCTCGCGCCCGAAAGCGACGTGGGCTCGATAGCCGTAGTACGCCGCGATCGGAACGCCGATCGACCAGAGGTAGATCAACGCGTCGGTCGGGAAGGTATTGAGGGGTCCTTTGAGAACGACCGCGCCGACGAACCCGATCACGCCCGCGACGAGCGCCCCGAGGTTCGCGGCCGGCGTCTCGGTCGCGCTGGCGTAGATCGCCAGTCCCGCAGCGGGCACGATCCCCAGCGTGTAGACGAGCACCCAGAGTTGGACGTCGAAGATGACGAAGAGGATCACGACGGCGATACCCGCGGCGGTGCCGCCGTAGAGCCTGAACAGCGCGCCGAGGCTCCGGTGGCCGACCGCCCGGTTTCGGTAGCCGTACCACGCGAACGCCGTCGTGGGAGCGACGAGCGTCAGGAAGTAGACGAGAAACCACGCGGGGTCGGCCGCCCCGAGGCCGAAGGCGTCGAAGGTTACGAACGCGAGCAACGCCGCGAGCGAGACGATCCCGACGAGCGACGCTCCGAGCGAGATGTACTCGAAGGCGACGCCCTTGAGCCGGCTGACCTCGCCGAACTCGCTCTCGCTCGCGCCGGTTTCCGGAGTTTCGGTCGCCATGTCAGTACTCCTCCCGATACCGCCGTGCGATGACATTGCTGATGACGTTCATGGCGAGCGTGATGACGAACAACACGAGGCCGATCGCGAAGACGCTGTAGTACGCCGTCGATGCGCCGCCGAGATCGCCGAGGATCGTGTTGATCATCGTCGAGGTCATCGTCCCGCCTGGACTCAAGAACACGTCGGCGGGGTTGATGAACGGAATTCCGGCGATCCGCTGGACCGGCGGCAGGCTGGGGTTGTTTCCCAGGGCGATGGTGACCGCCATCGTCTCGCCGATCGCCCGGGAGATCGCGAGGATGAACGACGAGATGATGCCCGACACTGCCGCCGGCACGACGACGTTCGTCGAGACGTCGAATTTCGTCGCGCCGAGCCCGTAGCCCGCCTGTCGGAGCGAATCCGGTACGGCGTTCATCGCGTCCTCGCTGATCGAGGCGACCATCGGGATGATCATGATCCCGACAACGATCGACGCCGAGAGGTAGTTAAACGCGCTGATGTTCGGAAACAGCGTCCGGTCGAGAAACGGTGTGATGTAGACGATAGCGAAGTAGCCGTAGACGACCGTCGGCACGCCCGCCAGGATCTCAAGCAGCGGCTTCAACACCGCTCGCATCCGGGAGCTCGCGTACTCGCTCAGATAGATCGCGGTCAACACCCCGATGGGAAGGGCGATGATCGCCGCGCCGATCGTGACGACGAGCGTTCCGTACACCAGCGGCAACACGCCGAAGACGTCGTTGGTGGGTTGCCACTGCACCCCCGAAAGGAACGACGCGATCGTGACCCCCTCATACTGGAAGAACGCGATCGTATCCCTGACCAGCGTGAGGACGATCGCAAGCGTCGTCGCAACCGAAAGCGCCGCACAGATCAGAAACAGCGCCTGGTACGTCCGCTCCCGGAACGACTGGAGCCCCCGATTACCGCGGAGGTCCGGTTGGCCGTCGCTCATGGGGAAAACTCACCCGCCACCCCGTTTCGGGCGATGCGTTCCTGGCGTGGGCTCGAAGTCGTGATTTCGGACATCCGAGGATCGTCCGTTAGTTCGCTCCCGAACTGTTGTTCGTTGCCGATCCGGTGGCGTTTCCGCTCGCGTTGCCGCCACCACTACCGCCACCGCCGATTGCCTGCTCAATCTTCCGTAGCTGTTCTTCCTTGGTCTCCTCAGTGTTCGGGACGTACCCGATCTGCTCGGCGACTAGCGACTGGTTAGTGCTCTGTTGGACGAAATACCGCGCGAATTCGGCGACCTGTTGTTTGTTCCGCAGCGATTCCGTGCTCGCGTACGTGAACAGCGGGCGCGACAGCGGCTGGTAGGCCCCCGACTTGGCGGTTTCGAGCGACGGTTTGACGCATTCCCCGTCGCCGTCGTCGATGGCGAGGGCCTTGACCCGGTCCTTGTTCTCGGAGTAGTAGGCGAACCCGAAGTAGCCGATGGCGTACTGGGAGTTGGCGACGCCACGGACGATGCTGTTGTCGCGTTCGGTTGCCTGATAGTCCTGAGTGTGTTCTGCGTCTTCCCCGAGGATCACTTTGTTGAAGTAATCATACGTGCCCGAGGTTTCGGCGGCCCCGTAGCGCTGGATCTCTTCGTCGGGCCATTCCGGGCGGACGTCGCTCCAGGTGGTCGCGCCGTCGGCGCTCCAGATCTGGGCGAGTTCCTCGACGGTGACACAGTCGACGAAATCGGCGTTGGGGTTGACCGCGACCGTGATCGCATCGCTTGCGACCTTGAGCTGGAGGGGATTGACGTTGTTATCGCTACAGAGTTGCTGTTCCTGTTCGGTGATCGGTCGGCTCGCGTTGTTGAGGTCGGTCCGATCCCGACAGAAGAACTGCTGGAACCCGCCGCCAGTTCCGGTCTTGCGGACGTTGACGCTGACTTCGGGGTGTTCCTGTTGGAATTGCCCGGCGACCGCGTTGGCAAGGGGATACACTGTGCTGCTCCCCGACAGTTCGATCGGACCCGAAAGTTGATTGCTGGCCCCGGAACCGTTCGATCCGCCGGAGCCACCCGAGTTCCCGGTAGTCTCGCTCGTACAGCCGGCCAACCCGACGGCACCGGCTGCGCCGGCACCGATGAGGAATTTACGCCGCGAGACGCTATCGGTC
>CAYOFZ010000105.1:0-8042 GCA_964403315.1 uncultured Halobacteriales archaeon
GCATGTATGCGTGCGTTCGCAAAGACTGTAGGCGCATCGAACACTCGCGCAGTTATGTCGGTTGTTGGCCCGCCGTGAATTCGCCACTACGGTAGTGGCTAATTCACGGCAATAATCACTGCCGATGGTATTGGAGCCCGACCCCTCCCAGATCACCTATTCTTCCAGATGTTCGATACCCTGTTTGGAGACGTTCGCTTCAGTGATCTCCTCGGGCATCCAATCGGGACTGTTCTCGGGGGCAGTCTCTTCCCACGCCCAGCCTTCGTAGATATGGATCTTATCAGTGCCTTTCTCGCGGAGCTGGATCCTCGCGCGGGCGGCTTCGTCCTCGCTGGGGGCGGCGTCGAGTCGACGAGCGGCTTTCAGGGCCGCTTGCCGGGGAGTGGTTCCCGAAAAGACGCTCGATTCCCCGTTGCTGTTCTCGTATAGTGCAAAGTTTCGTTTGCCGTCTTCGCGTACCATGGGTTCGGCTCCATGCCAATCCAACACACCCCTCGTTATAAATATATCCCCGAATCGAGGGCCGGCGGTCGGATCACCCGGCAGTTCCGAAGCTAAGTCGGGATCCACAAGGAGAAAACACTTAGTATGTCGTGGGCCGAATTTCGGATAGAGTACCCTGATGGTACGGAAAAAGAAGTTGAGCCCCAGTGGTGCCAAAGACGAAAGCGGCCAATACCACAACGTCCATCTCAACCTCCACGAGGACGAACTGGCCGTCGCCGGGATGGAGATCGGTGACGAGGTGTTCGTCCGGGTCCGCGAGGACAAGATCATCATCCAAAAGGCCGATCAGGACGAGGTCGACCACGATTTCTGAGACCGGAACACACCCACGACAGCCACCGGGATGACCTGTTATGACTATCTCCGATCAGCCCTGTTCGCCCTTCCATCGGAGACCGCTCATTCGCTCGCCCGGAACGCACTCGCCATCGGGGAATACGACTCGGTCGCAGACCGTCTCGAAACCCACTACGGGGTCGACGATAATCGATTGACCGTCGAGGCGTTCGGCCGGGAGTTTTCGAACCCGGTCGGCGTCGCCGCCGGGTTCGACAAAAACGGCGAGGTTCCGCGGGCGCTCTCGGCGCTGGGATTCGGCCACGTCGAGATCGGCGGCATTACCGCCGATCCACAGGTCGGCAACCCGCGTCCACGGATGTTTCGTCTTCCGGAAAACGGGGCGATCATCAATCGCATGGGATTCAACAACGACGGAGCCGACCGGGTCGGCGCTCGATTAGCCCGCCGGTCACTTCCGGAGGTGCCGCTCGGGATCAATATCGGCAAATCGAAGGCGACGCCATCCGAGCGCGCTCCCGAGGATTACCGATACACGTATCGACGCGTGGCCGATCACGGGGGGTTCTTCGTTGTCAACGTCTCCAGCCCCAACACCCCCGGACTCCGCGATCTCCAGGATGAGGATCGACTCCGAGCGATCCTCGGTGATCTCAAAACGGCCGGAGCCGACCCGTTGTTGGTCAAGCTCTCGCCAGACCTGTCCGAACCCGCAATCGAGGACGCCATCGGCGTCGTTGAGGATCTGGCTCTCGACGGGATCGTCGCCACCAATACGACAACGGCCCGGCCCGACGCCCTCGTGGGTCGCCATCGAAACCAGAACGGCGGGCTGTCGGGCCGACCGATCGAACGTCGTGCGACCGGCGCGGTCCGGTTTATCGCCGCCCGAACCGACGTGCCGATCATCGGCGTTGGGGGCGTGTTCACGGCCGAGGACGCCTATCGAAAGATCAGGGCGGGTGCGAGCCTCGTCCAGCTCTATACGGGATTGGTGTACCGTGGCCCCTCGATTTCCCGACAGATCAACGAGGGATTGCTCGCGCGCCTCGAACGCGATGGGTTCGAGGACGTCGAGGACGCTATCGGAGCCGGACTCGGTTGATCAGGCCCGGTCAGAATCGAGGTCGATGTCCAGGTCATTGAGCAGTTCCGTGGCCTCCTCGCGTTTTTCCTGGTGGTCTTCGAGGAACTCGCGCATCAACTGGGCGGCCTGTTCTTTGCACCCACCACAGAGACGTTCGCCACCGGTACACTCGTCGTACACCCGTTTTGCGAACTCGTCGTTGTCGCCGGAAAGCAGGTAGGCGTACAGTTCGTAGACGGGACACTCGTCGGCCTCGCCACCGAGTTCGCGGTGGAGTTCGGCGGTCTCACGGCCACCGGTCGCCGCGGATTTGACCTTCTCGTAGCCGTCCTCGGGATCGTCGAGCAGGCTGATGTGACTCGCCGGCACCGATGAAGACATCTTCCCGCCGGTCAAGCCGGTCATGAACCGGTGATAGATCGAGGATGGCGTGAGAAAGCCGTACCCACCGTGATCGAGTTCGATTTCGCGCGCGAGGTTTTCGGCTTCCCCGAAGGAGAGTTCGAAGCTGTCGATGTGGGCCTCGTAGACCCGTTTTTCACCCTCGATGGCCTCGATCAGCGCCTCGAACGCCGCCTCGGTCGCGTTGCGATCCAGAACCCGAACCCGGGGGCGAAGCGGTTCCTTGCCCGCCGCACGGAGTTTTTCGATGGCTCCCTCGCGTGCACCCGTGGGATCATCGAGGTCGGCGTCTTCGAGCCAGTCGGCGGCCCGTACACACCGTACCTGCTCGTCGCCATCGAGGTCCTCGTGGGCTTGGACGATGAGTTCGCGTTCGGCTGGCGTCGCCTCGAAACTGGCGTAGGCCTCGGTGACGCCGAAATATCGCGTCCGGGCAGCCAGATCGCGTGCGAGCCTGACGTGGGGGTCCTGATCGGGACCGACCGGAATCACCGTCGGTTTGGGCTCCTCCAGTTGTGGATAGAGGATGTCGGCCATTTGGGTGACGACGCTTTGCATATGTGAGACGCTCGTCTCGCCCTCGAACCCGTAGATCGACTCCATCTCCGAGAAGTTCACCTCGCTCCCGAGTTCGAAGGCGAGGTCCTGCAACCCACGGTTTGCCGACTGGCGGTAGAGCTCGCCCGCCTCGGGATCGAACCCGAGCGCGAGCAGACTCAGGAGGTAGTTGCGCGCGTGTTCGTCGATCTCCTCCCAGGAAAGCCCGCGGGCGCTGTGGGCTTCGAGGTCGGCGATCAGCCCGTAGACGTCCCCGCCCTGTTGTTGGTGCCAGATCAGTTCGTCGAAGACGAGTTTGTGACCGATGTGGGGATCGCCCGTCGGCATGAACCCTGACAGCGCGGCGAAGGGATCGTCGTTAACCATCGCGCGCGCGACACGATCGTACTCGCGGTGGCCGAAGATCACCCCCCGGCGCATCAGGTAGTGGGGCGTCGGCACCCCGGAGAGGACTTCCTCGAACTCCTCGATACCGAACTGTTCGAAGAGGTCGCGGTAATCGGCGATGGTCGAGGAACCCCACGGGTCGAGCGCGACCGTATCCGCGCCGGCGGTCCCGCCGTCGGCTCGCATGTCCTGCGCTTCCGTGGGGAAATCGCGTTCGTCGGTCATGGTGTCACTCGGCCGACCGAAACGAAGGTCGGATCCATGCCGGCGTTGACGGACGCCAGCGCAAAAACCATTCGTTTTCGCACCCCGTGGGCCATCCGTACGTCCAGCGCGAGATCGCGTGGTGAGAGGACGTGCTCGGGCGGAAGCACCCGCACGAGATGCTCGGAGTGGCCGAGGTCCTCGACGGAATCGACGGTCATGTACACCCGGAAGTCCGCCCCGAACTTGAACCCGGTCTTGGGGACGACCCCTCGTTCGCGCAGCGTGGCATACACCGCCAGCCGGCGGTCGAAGCGCTCGCCCTCGACGGCCCGGCCTCGTTCGGCGATGTCCGTGTCCCCTTGGGTGTCGAGCACTCCTCGGCGGGCGAGGTAGGCGGCCTCGATGAGCGACAGCTGGAGGATGCGGCCGTTTCCCTCCCGTCCCGCGAGCGGCTGGCCGTAGAAACACGCTCCGAACAGCCAGTTGGGGGCATCCCAAACGAGCACCCGGTCGGCGAGCAAGTCCGCCGGGATCCCGGTCGCGTCCGACGTGGCTGACCGACCACTCATCTCGGGGTGGTCGATCCCGAAGTAGGTCACCTCGCTTTCCTCGTCGGCGACCGCGAGCAGTCCCTCGTCGAGATCGGCTACGGGAATTGCGTCGTAGTCGCCGGTGACGTGGACCGGATACAGGCGCTGGTCGTCCCAGGGGCCGGTGCCGCGTTCGTAGACGACGAACTGGGCGTTCGCAGGTGGCTCAGTGACCCAGCCCTCGCGGGCGGGCGAGAGGTAAAACCCCCGCTCGCGGAGGTCGGCGTAGACGAGAAACCGGACGATGAACGTCTCGTCGGTAACCCGTCCGAGGAATTCCATGAACCCCAGTTCCTCGTCATCGGGCCGCTCGACGGCGGCCAAATCTCCCCGATAGAGCAGGTGGGCCGCCTCGACCGGCGCGAGGACGATCTCGTTGCCCCCGGTCGGGCGACCATACCCCCGCGAGTCGTAGTAGCGCTGGCGGGCGTCGCCGCCGACGCGGACAACCCCGTCGTCCAGTCGCCCCCGTGGTCCATCCATGTCGAGTCGTGTGGATCGGAGGGCAAAGGCTCACCGATCACCCGTCCCGCAGGCTCCATCGAGACAGCGTCGCCCCCGCGGAGTTTCGAAGACGGGCAACCCGCAGTCGCAGGTCCCTTCGGCGGTGCCGCTGGGGATCACGTACCCAACCTCGCAGTCGGGGTAGTTCTCACACCCGGCGAGCAGTCCACCACGGCGGATGATCCGCAGGACACCGTCACAGCCGGGGCAGTCCCATTCGCCGTCGAACCGATCCCGGACCGCCTCGTCGAGCGATTCACACCCCCGGTCGAGACAGAGTTCGAAGACCGCGCCGCGCGCGACGCGCATTTTCGGCAATCCGCAGTCACAGCGTGCGTCAAGCACGCTCGCGCCGTCGGGCAGGCCGTATCGGGACTCACAGCCCAGACAGGAGACGAGACCGCCCGCGCGCACGAGCGTGTGCTCACAGTTCGGACACTCCCCGAGCGGGATCCCTGCCTGCGATCCGGGATACTCCCCGAATCCATAGGCGGTTTTGGATTCGACCCGCAGGGTCCGGTCGCCAGCGATGGCAGTGAGGGAGAACCCGCCGTTTCGCGTCCGGGCGACCGACTCGGCGCGGGTGAGCCACGCGACGGGCTGGTAGCCGTCGATGTCGTGGACCAGAACGGTGTCGTCGGGTTTCACCAGCACAACCACCTCGCCGCGGTGAATCGTTTCGTCGGTCGAGACCAGACAATCGCCGGCGAGCACATGGAGGGAATCGGGGGCGGACATGGGGCGGTTGGTCCCGTCCTCGTATGTAAACTCTCAGCCGCCGGTCGGCAGGATTATTTCGCGGGAACGGACAGGAAGGGTATGGACGCCGTACTGTTCGACATGGATGGCGTGATTGTCGATTCGGAGGACTACTGGGTCGAACGCGAACGCGAGGAACTGCTCCCGGCGGTCGTCGAAGAGGAGGTTCCCGTCGCCGAGATCACCGGCATGAACTACCGCGAGATCTACGACTACCTCGACGACAACTACACCACCCGTGTCGAGCGCGAGGAGTTCATCGAGCGCTTCGAGGGGATCGCCCGCGAGATCTACGCCGACCGCGCCGCGCTCATGCCCGAGTTCCGCGAGTTGCTCGACGAGCTCGACGCCCGGGACGTTCGGGTGGCGGTCGTCTCCTCGTCGCCGCCCGACTGGATCGAAACCGTCACCGAGCGGTTCGACCTCGTTTTCGACAGGATCGTCAGCGCGACCCATCTCGACGGCCCCGGCAAACCCGCGCCCGCGATCTACGAGCATGCGGCCGTTGAACTCGGCATTGCCCCCGAGGAGTGTGTCGTCGTCGAGGATTCCGAACACGGCGTTGAGGCTGCCGCCGCGGCGGGCGCGTACACCATCGCCTACGAAACGAACACGAACGACGATCACGACCACTCCGCCGCCGATGAGGTCGTCTCTGATCCCGAGGAGTTGCGCGAGCGCCTCGTGGCCCTACACGACGCCGACTGACCGCGTTTTTTCGATCGGCCCGAGCGGCAGGTCGGGAAAGATCACTTCGATAGTATAGGTGAGGTCGTCGTCAGTTCCGCCGAAGACGCCGACCGGCACCGTCGCCGACCCGAGAAAGGTTTCGGTGCCGGTCATCTCCACACCATTGACCGTTACCCGGATTGCGGCGCGGGCCCCACCCGCCGTCGATTCGACATCGACTTTACACAGCTGGTTTTCCCCGCGGCCGATCTCCTCGGGGAAATCACCCCACTCGAACGAGAGGGCGGGCAGTTCGGCGGCGTTTTCAAGCACCCGTTCGGCGACGCCCTCGGCCAGGCCGGCGGCGACCAGCCCGTCGGTTCCGGCGGCACGAACCCCGGCGGGCGAGGCGATCCCCTCGGCGGCGAGTTTGCTCGCCCGGCCCGGGCCGACGCCGTCGATGGCGGTCAGGCCCGCGGCGTCCTCGCTCACGCCGTACTCGATGCGGGCCTCGATCCGCCGGACGAGGTTCGCAGTCCGAGAACCGGCGAACCGCTCACAGAACGCATGGAGGGCGGCGAGCAATCGAAGGGCGTTTCGCCGGATCACCCATGAATCGCCCGAGAGTTCGGTGGGCGTCGAGCCGGTCATCGCACCCCTGAGGACGGCGAGCACCTTGCGCTCGCCGGCGTCGAGATCGCTCGCCGAGCGGCCCGCGAGCGCTTTTTCAATGGCCTCGCGTTCGGATCGGCGGGCGCTCACGCTGTCGAACTCGGCGGCGCATGCGACCGTTTCCAGGACCGCGTCCTCGGTGATTCCCTCGCGCGCGAGAAGGTCGTGAAACTGCTCGGCGGTCGCCAACCGGAGGTAGTACTTCGAGGCGAGCACGCCGAGGGGAGTGGCCTCGATAGCGAGGTCCTCACCGGTTTCGACGAACCCCCGCTCGATCAGCGAATCGAGGGTTTCGCGCATGCGATCACGGAGCTCCCCGAAGCCGTACTCCTCGGGCCGACTGCGGGCGCGCACGTAGTAGAACGTTGTTTCGAGCCAGTCCATCACGTCATCGAGGTCGCGGATCGTTCCCAGCGCGATCTCGGCGTTGAGATGGGCATCCATGTCCTCTGCGAGGTGGGATTCGATCTCCTTGCCCTCGCGAAGTAGACGGCGGTATTTGTCGGCCTCGGCGCGATCACACACCACCCAGCCGTACCCTACGTCGTCGTAGCCCGGTCGGCCCGCCCGCCCGAGCATCTGGAGGACGTCTAATGGACTCATGTCGATCTCGCCCTCCAGCGGATCGTGGAGTTTGGTATCCCGGATCACGACACACCGAGCGGGCAGGTTCACGCCCCACGCGAGCGTCGAGGTCGAAAAGAGGAGTTGGATCTTCCCGGCGCGAAACCACGCCTCGATCAGGTCGCGATCGTTTTTCGAGAGGCCGGCGTGGTGAAACCCCACGCCGTCGAGCGCCGACCGGCGCAGCGTGGCGTTTTCGAGTTGATGGGTTTCGGTGTGGAAGTCGTAGTCACCGCGTGCGCCCACCGGCACGTCCCGTTCGGCGAGTTCGTCGCGGGCCTTCTCGGCCGCCCGGACGGTGTCCTTGCGCGAGGAGACGAACACGAGGGCTTGGCCGCCCTCGCGGACGTGTGGTTCGGCGAGATCCAGCGCACGGTACAGCCGGCGGTACTTGTCGGCGAAGGCGTTCTCGCCGTGGGAGTAGGTCTCGACGCCGGCGTGCAGATCGACGGGGCGGTACTCCTCGCCGAAGTCGAAGGTCGTTTCCGTCCCTGCATCGAGCCAGCCGGCGACATCTCCGATGTTGGGCATGGTCGCCGACAGCGCGACGATCCGAGGATCACACAGCCGCCGGAGCCGCGAAATCGTGACTTCTAGCACCGATCCCCGGCGGTCGGAATCGAGCAGGTGGACCTCGTCGATCACACAACAGTCGATCCCTTCGATGAACTCGTAGCGCCGTGTGCCGTGTTTCCGGGTCGCGGAATCGACCTTCTCGGGGGTCATCACGCGGACGTCCGCCCGGCGCGCGCGCCGGGGGGTGAGATCGCGCTCGC
>CAYOFZ010000106.1:0-7915 GCA_964403315.1 uncultured Halobacteriales archaeon
GTGTTCGCGCACGCCCGAGACGGCGGCGTCGTACTCGTCGAGATCAGCGACGTACTCATCGACCACCGCGGCGGCGACGGTGAGGTCGATGTGGTCGTCCTCGCGTTTGCCCATGATCTTGATGTCGGGGCCGATCTCGGGGTTGGCCTCGCTGTACCCGCCGTTGAGACTGCGGTCCGCTTCCAGTACGATGCGTTCGGTTTCGGTCAGCGGGGCGTGGCCGACGCCGAAGCTCGTGTCGTTTGCCATCGGCACCGTCTTGCCCTCCTCGCCGAACACCTCTTGGAGGTCGCCGCTTCCCTCGCCGAGTTTCACATCGACGATCACGTCCGTGCCGAACTCCAGTTCGGGGACGGTTTCCGCAAGATACTCGCGGGCGGCTTCGAGGGCGATCTTGCCGGTGGGGATCCGCGTACCCTCGTAGGTCTTGGTCGCGCGGCCGACGATCAACAGATAGATCGGATCGATCATCTCGCCGCCGCCGAAAGCGGGCGCGGCGTCGCCGGCGACGAGCTGTGTTTCGTCGGTGTTGTAATGCAGTACCTTCCCGATGCGGTCGATGTACTCGCGTGCGAGCGCCTGTGAGACGGTTTCGGCGACGCCGTCACAGATCGAATCGGGATGGCCCAGTCCCTTCCGTTCGACGATCTCGACCTCCTGATCCTCGATGGCGCGCCGGTCGATCCGTTCAACCCGGATGTTCCGCTCGGTCATTGCCCACCGTACAGGGCCGGCCGATCTATACCTTGCGGTAACTCCCTGAGTCAGAAGAATAACTACTGGGCATTATCTAGCAGTAGTTCGAGATACGAGGTCCGGATTCCTTCTTCGGGATCGAGATCGAGATCTTCGAGCGTCGCTCGCACCCCTTCGCGCGCATCGTCGATTCCCTCCTCGTGAGCCTCGGTTTCGACTTCGACGAACTCTCCGAGGTCTTCCACCCGGTCGAGCGTCACGGTATACCCATCGAATTCGAACCGCTCGCGGTGTTTCTCGACCGTAGCGACTGCATCGAACCCGAGCGCACCGAGGGTCGCTATCAATGCATCGGCGTCCTCTACAGTGGTTTCGTGTTCCTCGCGGGTCTTCGATGTCTCATCGATCAGCGGTCCCTTGTAGGTGAGTTTGGTCGTCTCACCGTCAGCGTGCTCACGACGGATCCGGAGTGCCTCGTCGGTTGCGGCGAAATCGCGCATCGGGGCGTCGTAGTAGGTATCTAACTGAGTGACCGATCCCAGCGGCTTCGCACCCTCGGCTTCGAGAGTTGCTTCGACGGCGTCGCGGTCGGCCCGGACTTTGAGTTCGACCTCGTACACGATTCGGGAGAAGGAGGACTACCGAAAAATCCTGTCGATACTGGGGACTTACGCTGCGCCTAGAAACCGGGATGAATCGATTTCGGTTCACGAACCCGTCGGACGGGTAATCGCGGATCGGATTAGTAACCCTCTATTTTTTGATATTGTCATTGATAAATAAGTATTGGTAGACGAATCCTCAGGTGATGCGCGACACAACACGTCGACGTATGATCCAGCTGTCCGGTGGCATCGCACTCGCTGGTATGGCCGGCTGTCTCGGCAGCAGCGACGAAAAACCCGAAGAGGAAGGCACGACGGACGACGATACGACTGACAACGACTCGTCGAACGATACCAATCAGAGTGAGAAGCAAGACGCGGGCGCGAACACCGGAGATAAGGCCCCCGCAGTAGACGTCGAAACTCCGGATGGGGAAACAGTCACGCTCGAAGCGGATGAGAAACCCACTGCCGTTCTGTTCGCGGACATTACCTCCGGGGACAGTAAGACCCATTCACAAACGCTGGTCGATCTCCACGAGGAGTACGGAGAGGAGATCAGACTGATCACGATCAATACCAATCTCGACGTTTCGAAAGACGACCTCCGCGAGTTCCACGAGGAATACGGCGGGGACTGGAAACACGCGATGGGTACTACCGAGGTGATCGAAGAGTACGGTATCAACGCTGTGGCGACGCTCTGTGTCATCGACAGTGATGGAGAACTCGCCGTTCGCTTCGATGGTGAGATAACCGCATCGGCAATCGAAGAAGCCATCGAAGCGTACACCGACGACTGAGACGGCGATCCATCGTCTCAGCGGTGGGCGTAAAACGTTGTTCTTAAGACCCGAACGACTGTCGTTTGTAGTATGAGTGACGAAGAAGAGGCCGAAATGACCGATGAATCCGAAGCCTCGGACGATATCGCCGAAACCGAGGACGAATCCGGACTCCAGGACGATGATTTCGTCCGGCTCGCGTACACCGCACGAACCGTCGAAGGCGACCAGCTCGTCGATACCACTGACCCCGAAGTCGCGGAAGAAGAAGGTATCGACACCGACGAACAGACCATCGAACCGCGCGTGATCGCGTTAGGTGCGGGCCACCTGTTCGAAAGCGTCGAAGAAGACGTTATGGGCAAGGAGGCCGGCGACGAAGGCAACGTCGTCGTTCCCGCTGAGGAGGCGTTCGGCGGATATGATCCCGACGAAGTCCGCACTATCAGCGCCGAGAAAATCCCCGAAGACGACCGGTATCCCGGTGCCCACGTCGATATCGACAATCAGCACGGCCACGTCGAAACCATCGTCGGCGGGCGCGCCCGCGTGGACTTCAATCACCCCCTCGCCGGCGAGGACATCGAGTACGACTACGAGATCCTCGAGGAGGTCGAAGACCGCGTCGAGCGCGCCCAGGGAATGCTCTCGATGTTCGTTGACGCCGACCTCGATATGTGGATCGAAACCGACGAAGAAGAGGAAGAAACCGTGGTCGAACCCGCCGAGGACGAGGGGGAACCCGAACCCGAGACCGAAACCGAGGTCGTCGAAAAGGAGACGCTATACATCGAGTCGACACCCCAACTGTCGATGAACCAGCAGTGGATGTTCCAGAAACAACAGATCGCTCAAGACCTCGTGGACCGTCTCGACCTCGACCGGGTGATCGTCCAAGAGACACTCGGCGAGGGAGCCGGTATGATGGGCGGTCTCGGTGGAATGATGGGCGGTATGGGCGGTGGCGGTGGTGGCGACATCGAGGACGCCCTCGAAGACGCCGATGTCGATGCCGACGAGATCGTCGAGGAACTCGAAGGTGATCTCGATAGCGAGACTCCGGAGGAGTCCCGAGAAGCTGACGAACTCAGCGATGCGGAAGCCGGTCCAAACGAGTGAACGATACGGACGATTCGTCCACTTCTTCAGAAGTGGCTTGGTCGGTTACGTGACACCGATGTAGGCGTCACGGACGTGTTCGTTGTCCTCGAACTCCGCGGCGCTTCCGGAGAGTTCCATCGTCCCGGTTTCGAGGAGGTAGAGGCGGTCGGCATGGTTCATCGCAAACGAGGAGTTCTGTTCGGCGAGCAGGATCGTCAGACCTCGCTCGTGAAGTTCGGCAATCGCGTCGCCGAGGTCGTCGATGATCACCGGCGCGAGCCCGAGAGTGGGCTCATCGAGCAACAACACGTCAGGATCGCTCATCAGCGCCCGGCCGATGGCGAGCATCTGCTGTTCGCCGCCGCTCATCGTCCGGGCGTCCTGTTCGGTACGCTCTTCGAGCACCGGAAACAGGTCGTAGACGAACGACAGTTGCTCTTCGATATCGCCGCGTCGATAGGTCCCCAGCCGGAGGTTGTCCTCGACGCTCATGTGTCCGAAGAGGTCCCGGTCTTCCGTCGCGTGGATGAGTCCCGACGAAACGAGATCACTCACCGACCGCGATCCGACCTCGGTGTTGCGATACTGGACGCTGCCACGGTAGTCGTGAAACCCCGAAATCGTCTCGACAAGCGTGGTTTTCCCGGCCCCGTTCGGGCCGATGACAGCGACGAACTCGCCCTCGCCGACCCGAAGCGAGATCTCCCGAAGCGCGGTCACCTCGCCATAGGTCACCGTCGCATCTTCGACGGCGAGGACGTCCTCAGGGGTGCTCGTGGCGGTCGAATCGGTCGATTCAGTGCTCATCCGCTCGCCCCCAGATAGGCCTCCTGAACTCGTTCGTTGTCCCTGATTTCCTCGGGGGTCCCCTCGGCGATCTTCGACCCGAATCTGATCACGATTGCCCGGTCGATCAGCGAGAGCAGGCCGCGCATGTTGTGATCGACGACCACCAGGGTGAGCCCTTCCTCCCGGAGCTCACTGAGCAACCCGGAGACGCTCTCTACCTCCTCACCCGAAAGCCCGGCGAACGGTTCGTCCACTAACAGGAGGTCGGGATCGGTCGCCAGTGCCCGCCCGAGTTCGAGGCGCAACAGTCCCGCATGAGGAAGCTCGGCCGGCGACCGGCCCGCTCGGTCGCCCAGCCCGACCCGTTCACAGATCGCCATTGCTTGCCGGCGCGTCCCGCCGCGCAACCCCGAGAGCGAAACGAGCTTGTTCGGGATGAGCGCGAGCGCGATGTTGTCGAGGACCGACCGATCCTCCAGGGGACGAAACGACTGGAAGGTTCGTGCGAGACCCCGGTTTACCATCTCGTGGGCCGATTTCCCGGTGACGTCCTC
The DNA here is from genome assembly GCA_964403315.1 of uncultured Halobacteriales archaeon. Taxonomy (GTDB): domain Archaea; phylum Halobacteriota; class Halobacteria; order Halobacteriales; family Halalkalicoccaceae; genus CAYOFZ01. Next base: position 4,531 of record CAYOFZ010000106.1, read on the forward strand.
GCCCCGGTACCAGACGGTGCCCGCCGACGGCGGGTAGGTACCGGTAACACAGTTGAACGTCGTCGATTTGCCCGCACCGTTCGGGCCGATGAACCCGAGGATCTCGCCCTCCTCGACCGCAAACGAGAGGTCATCGACGGCGGTTAGCCCGCCGAATCGCTTCGTGACGTTTTCGAGAACCAACACTCCGTCATCGCGACTCAACGCCACGGATTCACTCGTTTCGTCATCGGTTGCTGTACTCGCGTTCGCGTTCGTGTTCGGCTCCGTATCCGTGCTCATTTCCGTTCACCGTCCTCGAATCGTTCATCGCCGCGGTCGCTGCCGCCGGCGCTCCGATTACCGGATCGACCGCCAGGTCTCCATCCATCGAGCGCGCGCCGGTGTTTCTCGATCGCCTGTGCGAGCGCGTGCGAACCGTCCGACCGCCGCTCGTCGCTGCTCGCGTCGGTCCCGGAACGGTGGTCGGTGGGTCCGGTTTCGTCGCGGCCGCCGTCGGTGGCGACGGCGTCGCCGCCACGGGCTCGACGGAGCAACCGCCGACCCGTATGGACCATCCAGGGGAACACCCCCTCCGGGAGGAAGTAGATCAGCACCATCGTCAGAAGCGAGAAGAGAAGCAGGTTCGCCTCGCTGATTCCGACATCGACGAGGGGTATCGTCGCACCCTGTTGGTTCAGGAAGTCATTGAAGAAATAGAAAAACACCCCGCCGAGGCCCGCGCCGACGATGGTGCCCATCCCGCCGAGGATCGCCGCGATCAACACCTCGATACTGATGATGAGGTTGAGCAGTTGGCTCGGTTGTGGGCCGCCCACGGGCGTGTGAACGAACACGGCACCGGCCAGTCCGCCGACGGCGGCGCTCAACACGAACGCGAAGACCTTGAACTTCGCCACGTTGAGTCCGGCGGCCGCGACCGCGTCCTCGTTTTCCCTGATCGCCGTCAGCACCGATCCCGTATCCGAGCGCGTGACGGCGAACAATAGGAGCAGTATGGCGACGAACAGCCCCAGCGCGATGTAGTAGTTCGCGGTGGCGACCAGCCCGAACTCGTCGGCGGTCACGAGCGCCTGGGGTTGGCCGAGACCGAGTTCGCCACCGAAAACCCCGTCATAAACGATGAAGACCTGGAGCAGGATCAGGGGCGCGACCAGCGTGATGAGCGACAGGTACGGCCCGCTCACCCGCAGTGCCGGCACGCCGATCAACACCCCCGCGAGTGCGGCGAGCACGACACCCGCGGGGATCGAAAGCGCCGGCGTGATCCCGAACTCGATGTTGAGCAGTGCTGACGTGTAGCCCCCAACCGTGAAAAACAGCGCGTGACCGAAGCTGATCTCGCCGGTGTATCCCGAAACCACGTCCCAGCTCATCGCGAACATCCCGAAGTACAGGGCTCCGATGAGCACGAGCGTTCGGGTGGTCGACAGTCCTACCAGGGGCAACGCTGCGAGGGCAACAACCCCGAGAATACCGAGGTAATAACGCAACGGCAGGGCCAACGGACCCAACGGCGAGCGTTCGTCGTCGGTGTCGGACGCGTCATCGACCGTCTCGCCGAGGTAGTTTTCGTCCGCCATGTTAGGCCTCCGCGAGCTCCCGGCCGAACAGGCCTTCCGGGCGCACTAACAACACGAGCACGAGCACGACCAGGCCGGCAACCCCGGTAAGTCGGGGGTTGATCACGGAGATGGTAATCGTTTCGAGAAAGCCGATGACGTACGCCGCGATTAGGCTTCCGCGAATAGAACCCAGACCGCCGAGTACCACGATGGAAAACGAGAGGATCAGCGGTTCACGGCCCATCGCCCAGCTGGCGGTCTGGTACGATCCCAAAAAGAACCCGGCAAGCCCCGCGAGAACCCCCGCGATCACCCACGTATAAAGGTTGATCCGCCCGCTTTCGATACCGACCAGCGATGCGCCACGGGGGCTCATGCTGGTTGCGAGGATCGCCTTGCCGGTATCGGTGTAATTGATGAAGGCAAACAGCGCGCCGATGAGCACCCACGAGAGAACGAACGTCACGATCAGATCGTTCTGAACGCCGTTGCCGAGGATTTCGGTGACGCCCGGGGCGAGCGACGGGATCGCCCGCGGTTGACTCCCCTCGTAGATACGGATGATCTGTTCGACGATGATCGACGCCAGCAGGGTGAGGATCATCACCGCGATGATGTCGTCTTGGCGGCGTTCCGCGAGGCCCTTGTAGAGGCCGACGCTGAACAGCGCCGGCACGACCATCGCCGCCACTAGACCCGCCCAAACACCGTAGCCGGCGTTTGTGACGTAGTACGCCGCGAACGAACCCACCGTGATGACCGCGCCGTGGGCGAGATTGATGGTGCCACCGACGCCGAAGATCATCGTAAACCCGATAGCGACCAGCGCGTACAGCGAACTGATCACTAATCCGTTGATGAGGATGTTTGCAACGTCGACCATCTCAGATCCACTCCGGTGACTGATAGTCGGCCGTCTTGTACCGTTCGGGCCAGACGACCTCCTGGACGCCGCCCCCGTTCTGGCCTTCCTGCCACTGGAGGAAAACCGGATAGATGGCGTCCTCACCGTAGATCGGATCGTGGGGGTACTCCTGGTCCTGGCCGTAGAACTCCAGCGTGCCGGTCGTCGCGGTAAAGGAGGCCCCTTCCAGTGCCGATACCAGTTCGTCGGCGTCCGTCGTGCCGGTCTGTTCGACCATCTGTGCGTAGAGCTTGATCGCGTCGTAGGTGATATAGCCCGTATAGACGGGATAGCCGTCGAACTGCTCGTTGTACGCCTGGACGAACGGCTGGGTTTTCTCGGTAATCTCGCTTTGGGGGGTCGCGGAGGTCTGGGTCACCCCGTACAGACAGGCCCCGTTGACCGACTCGTAGTACGAGGGCAACTGCATCGGAACGTGGATGCCCGCGAACCCGAAGGGACGTTGCTGTTGGGCCCACTGGACGATTGCTTCGGTTCCGGTGTGGGCCATCGCCGTCAGCACGCCGTCGGCACCGGCGCTCTGAATGTCGTCGTACAGCGGCGAGAAGTTGGTCGTTCCGCTCGCATACCGTTGGTTGCCCGCCACTTGCACGCCGACCTCGCCGAGGCGCTGATTGAACAGCTCGGAGATCGGCTCGGTCCATGAGTAATCCTCGACCAGCGCGTAGGTCGAGTTCCATCCCATGTTCCCGAAGTTGGCCCGTCCGAAATCGAGCAGGTTGCGCCCGAGATCGAAGTCGTTAAGCGGACCGGCCCGGAAGTGGTATTTGTACTGATCGTAGTCCTCCGCGATCATCCGCGAGGCCTCCGTGGTCGCCGCCCCCGACGTGAGATGTATTTTCCCTTGCTGGGCGATGTCGTCCATGATGTTCAGGAGGACCTCGCTCGTGAAGAT
>CAYOFZ010000107.1:0-7815 GCA_964403315.1 uncultured Halobacteriales archaeon
TGAGTTCCGTACAGGTCGCCCTTGTATTCGAGCAAATCGAGAAAGCGCGTCCACGCCGCGTCTTGTTTGTTCTTCGCGCTCTGGCTGGTTTGGAGCATCGGCTTCACGTCCAAATCTTCGACAGCTACTACATCGTACTCTTTAACCAACCACGTCGAAAGCTTGTGCTGAAAGTCGGGAACCTTCCACCGGATACGGCGCTTCGCTTTGGCGACCTTCTGACGTTGGTTTTCCCAATTCGCGGACCCATGTTCTTTCCGCTTGAGGGACCGCTGTTTGCGGGCGTATCGTTCGTACTCTGTTTCGAGGTCCAAACAGTCCACCGCAAGGTCGTCGCTCGTATGGACATACGACAGAACCCCAAGATCCACACCGACGCGATCTTCGCGGTCTATCTCCGTTGGATTCGCTTTCTCGGCGGGGTCGGATTCGACCACGAAGCAGGCGAACCAGTCGCCGGTTCGTTCCTTCTTGAGAACAGCCCGTTTGACGTTCTCGGTGTCCGGTAGGTCGCGGTGAGCACGGACGGGAATGTCGCCGATTTTCGAGAGGCTGAGCGTACCGAAGTCGTGGCCCGTGTTGTGATCCACGTCGAAGCCTTCGGACTGATACGCTACCGACCGGAACTCGCCCGTTCCTTGCCACCTGAGCCGCCCAGCCTTCTGACCATTCTTTCGGTGTTCTTCGAGCATCTTTTGGTCTTTCTGGATCTGACTCACCGTCTGTTGAGCGGCGTGGGCTGACACTTACGCAAAGAGCGGCCACTGCCGTTTCCAATCGGTGAGTTTCGAGTGTTGGTCGTAGGCACTTGGGCGGTCGTTTCGTGGTGAGCGATAGTAGTCCCGAACCGCGTGGTTGCGAATTTGCCGGTGGATGTCGATATGACGCCACGCTTCGCTGGCGGTATCAGCGTCGGGATATGCCCGGAAGCGAAGCGTGATGTTCATCAGGGTTACTCCACTTTTTTGACAGTGAGCTTGAGCCGGTCGCCTGGTTCAAGACCGAGTACGTCCCGAACCTCTTGCGGGACCGTGACTTGCCCACTTTCTCGAAGCGTGGGGTAGCAATCCATCGTATCCATACGCAACCAATGCCACTGAGTGATATTAACTGTGTCGGATTGCTATCTATGTGGTGGATAGGCGAATCACTGTCGGCATTCACTCCCGAGGTCAAGTGATTCTAGAGGCGCGAAGCGCATCTTGTTATTGCTGGACTACGTCCTGCAAGCAGTCATAACTCCAAGTGTTCTGAAGACATCACCAGAGCAAGGATCTGGTTAGCAGCAAGTAGTCACAGACTTCTGACCACATCACGAAACGGCTTCGCCGTCATCAGAACGCTTCGCGTTCTGATTGGCTCACAAGAGCTTCGCTCTTGTGAACGTTTCGAACGATCTCGGGGCGCTCTACCTTGATTTCTGTAGAAAGAGCATCCGTCTTGCTTTCGTTCGATTTTTCGATAATTGCCGGAATCAGATGCCGCCCGATTGAGGAACGGGTATCCAGCGGTTCGAATACCCATGTCTCGGCGTACAACACCCCCATCGGGCGGCCCGATACTGGGGTCAGCACCTCGCTGACAGCGTGGACGACCCGCCGCGCTCCCTAGAAGTGTGCGCGCCCCTGGAGGGAGTCGAGGTACCGCGCGTTGTAGACGACCTTGATCTCGTCGGTGTCGGGTTTGCTCACACACGCCAGTCGGACATTTTCCTCCTCGATTTCCTCATCTGAGAGGATGTTGTTCATCGTCATGCGTACCTCGCCCTCCTTGATAACGACGGCACAGGTCGCACAGGAGCTTTCGCGGCACGAAAACGGCCATTCATGTCCCTGCTCCTCGGCGGCCTTCAGGATGTAGTCGTTTTCGTTTACGTCGAACGTCCCGTGATCCGCCTCGCCGAGATCGGCATCGGCGGCCTTCTCGAAGAGGTTCTCGTCGTCCAGCGTCCATCCGTTCTCGTCGATAACTCGGTAGTTGAGGTACTCTACCGTGCACGTCCGACCGTCCAACTCCTCTCCCATGTCGACGCGGGGAAGTTCATCATCGATCGACATGCAGTCGGTTACGCAATCTCGGTACTTAGTCCCGTGGATCGAGACATCATTCAACACGACCATCGCGCTCGTTCAAGCCACGGGGGTTGCGACGATGAGGATGTACGGGTCATTGCGTCGAGTGCGCTCGATCCGCTCCATTGTTTCGATATCGAATCCCGCCTCGGAGATACGGTTACGCCAGTAGGCTGCGGGTGGGGCGGTGACACCGTCGGGCGTGATCGGCAGTTCGAGCACGCCGAGGACCCCTTCAGGGTTGCACACCCGACGGACTTCCCGGAGCGCCCGGTCCGCATCCTCGGCAGGGAGATCGTGTAGCACGCGACACGCGGTTACGATCCCCTGTGAATCCTCGGTCAGGGGGATGCGGGCGGCATCCCCGGCGACGGGCGTGGCGTCGAGACCGGCCTCGCTGGCGTTTCGGCGGGCGAGTTTGGGGGCGTTGCCGAGGATGACCCGGTCGTCGAACACGTCGAGACCGATCACCGAACATTCCTCGGGGACGTGGGGCGCGAGGCCGACCAGTGATCGCCCGGTCCCACACCCAATGTCAAGCGCGCGACTCGCGTGTTCGAAGGAGAGTTCGGCACCCAGTGCGTCGTATTTGTATCGTTCGATGGCCCAAGGTGGCGGCGAGAGGAGTTTCGAGGCCAAACCGGCGAGGCGAACGACCGCGCCGAGGGCCGTCGCCGTGGCGACCGCGCGGACGACCCGGGAAGCGGTCGCTCGTCGGAGCCACATCGAACCCCCGAGCGCGCCGATGGCGACCAGCACCGACCGCAGTCGTTCCCGCCAGTGATACAGGCCGAAGCAGTACATCCGAGGATCGGCCGGCTCAACTCACGTCGAGGCCGCCACCCTCGGTCGTCTCGGTGAATTCGACTTCGATTTCGAGTTCTCCTTCGCGCTGTTTCGAGAACTCGATTTCGACCTCGATGGGTTCGCGGTAGTCAAAGGGGATCTCCCAGTCTTCGCCCGACACCGTCAGGTGCGTATCGTCCCCGATTGCGTCGGCCAGATCGTGGAGGAAGGTCGCGGTTTCGCCGCCCGAAAGGTAGATCTCCCGCTCGAAAAAGCCGTTCGTGACGGTTCGGCGCTCGCGTGTATCGTTTTCCGGGAACTCGACATTATCTCCCATGATTATCGATAGCGCACACCTACTATTAAATCCGCCCCCATGCGTCCGATGACTGCAGGGAAAGCAACGACTATGACGCGGCGCGGTAATGGATAGATCGTGTCACTGATCGACGTGCTGGGGAATGGACAACGACTGAAGATCGTTCGGGAACTCTCCCGTGGACCGATGTACGTCTCGGAGTTGACGGAGGCCGTCGGAATGGACGGAAAGACGGCGGTACATCACCTCTCGACGCTCGAAGACGCCGGGTTGGTTGAACACTACCGACGGGGGAACCGCAAATACTACCGGTTGGTTCGGACGGTGGAACTCCGCGTCGCCCCGCCGCCCGAACGGACGTTCATCCTCCAAGCGACCGAGCGAACCGACGAACCGACGACACCCGACTAACGGTATGTCCGACGGCGACCTTGAGGTTGCAGTACCTTCGATGGCGAAAAATAGTTCGCGTCGATATGTGTTGGCGCGACTAACTGCTGAAGTTGCCACACACCGGGATGCCCATCGTGTTGAACTCGGTCACCGCCTCAAGTCGGTCGGCCATCTTGTGGATGTCAACGGCCTCCGAGACGAGTTCCGTCGGATCGACTTACATCCTGTTTAGAAGAATTGACACGTACTGTCGACGGGCACTGAGAATGGTTCGGATGTTACTGCAACGGACGAATGTATGGCTCGGGGTGGCAGGCGGGTGTTTCGCAATTACCGGACTGGTGTATCTCCAGTATGGATTCGGTTATGGATTTCTCCCATTGCTTTGCGGTATCTACGCGGCTCGTCGGTGGCTGCTGGTACGAACCGCGGCAGCCTCGCACAAACAATCGCAGGCCAATACCGATAGTAAACTGGCCGAGCAGTACGATATCGACCCCGACCGTGAGTACACGGCTGCTGAGCAGACGGATGTGTTGACCGATCTCCGATCGGAGTATCGCTCAAAGCGCATCTCGTGGGGAGTTCTTGGCGTTTTCTGTATAGTCGTCGGCCTCGGTGCGATATTCGTTTCCTTGCTCGTTTCCGTGTGTAGTGCCGGCCTTGCTGCCTATTGTGGGGTGCGGTGCTATCGGACATGGCAAATCGTGATGACACTCGATCGGCGGTTACAGACGCTCGCGGATGCTTTCGATGAGTGAGGCGCTCGTTGGTCCTGTCGCAATCGTCGAGATTCAGCGTTAGATACCGAGCTGTGAAACGATCACGTAACTCCACATAAGCGCCAGCACGATTAACACGAGCCAGATCCGATACTCATCGGGTTCGGTGACTATGTCCATGATCTATGTGGGAGAGCGAATCATAGTTACTTCTTTCATTCACTGGAAGAGAGGCGAATCAGCTTTAGGTGGGACAACCCGAGACCGAAGAACTGAGCGATCGAGACGGCCCCGGCGATCGTCAGGAACAATCCAGCGACGACTAATCCGAGATCGAGTTTCCAGCCACCCTGTAACTCTTCAGGAAGCGCGGTTTTCTCCGCCCATAGCATCGCCCAACACCACAGCCCACACCCGAACACACCGCCGAGTAGCGACGCCGGAGTAACGATGCTGACGGCATTGAGATCCGACCACAGCAACACCAGCGCGATACCGCCGGTATACAGTACGGTGATCGTTCGGGCAAGGGGCAACCGATCCCGTTCGAGCGTGCGGATTCGCGCCGAGAACGGTTTGAATGATTCGAGCCACGTCCACGTATACCCCTCCCAGACGGCGTACAGCGACCCGAAAATCGCGAAGAACACCCCGACCTGCCATAGTATCGTCAGACTCGGATCGATGTCGGCGAACCACTGCGCCTGGTACTGAAAGAGTTGGATCTCCGAGGGCACTAACTGAGCCTCGTTGAGGCTCATCGCACCGAGGATCATCGCGGCGGAGGTGAAAAAGGTGATCGCGACGAACGCGATCAGGACATCGACCTGCGGGGCTTTCAGCCAAGCATGCCCGCGCTTTTGGTTTTCTTCGTTGGTGTTGACCGGAACGGTCTCACCGCTTTCGAATTCACGAACGAACCGCTCGACCTCCGCGTGATCGGATCGTCCGAGCATACCCCAACGTCGGCGTTTGGCATATCCTACATACCCGATGTAGTCATAGACGCCGCCGCCGACCGCCCCCATGTAGGTTACGACCTCGACCCAGACCGGTCGATCAGCGATTGTCGGGTAATTTTCGACAACGAAGGAGGGATACCCGCTCGGTAGCGTCGGGATGAGCCCCTGAAAAATCGCGACTGGCGAGGGGAGCGCACTGACCGTTAGCACCAGGATCGCCGCCGAGAGAAACGCCACGATGAGCACCTGTACACGCTCGACGAGCTCGTACCCACCGAGAATAGCGAGCGCGGCCATCACCAGGATGAGGACGGTGCCGACGATCGCAAACGAGGTCTGGGTCTGTGGCAGCCCCAATGTCCACGTGATGATCTGGCCGAGAAACTCGCCGTAGCCCGCGACCCAAGATGGAAAGGCTGCGATCGCGATCAATCCCATCAACAGTGGGAACCATCCGCGCGGTCCTGGTAGCTTCGCCCATCGTGAAGTGATGTGTTCGCCGGTCAACGTATAATATCGGATACCCGAGTACGCTACGATGCCTTTGACTAGCCCGGCCCAGACCAAGTCCACAGGATGGCGAAGCCGAATATCGCGCCACCCCGCGGGGCGAACAACACTTCGCCCGATCCGAGTGTCGCCGAGGCGACGATCGCACCGGGTCCGAAGTACGCAAGCAGTTTCAGCCAGTTCCCCCGTTGCCCCGCTTGCAGTTCCTCAGGAGCTTCCGGGTAGGTGTAGGGCCGGTTTCCCGTAGAACTCTCTTCGCTTGCCCTCGCTGACCGTTCATCAGTCATTGATATGAATCTCCATTCGATTCGACGCGATTATCCAGTAATTAAATATGTTTTGTTAAACCTAATATTTGCTTCTATGACACCCTCCTTGCCGTAAACGGCGAGCTTTCTCAAGCATTGTGATATTATGAAAACAACAAACACTGATATTCACCATCGCCGGAAGCGGGTTGTCCGATCAGTTGGAAGTAACCGAAACCAGTCACATACCGATGGCAAGACGTAACACGATACAGATCATATTAACCATCGCATATTACCATGACCGATCTCGGCGGATTCCAGGACCACGTCGCCCGCGTCGATCTGAGCGAGGGCGATGTCAACTACGAGAGCATCGACGACGAGGACGCGAAAAAGTACATCGGGGCGCGCGGCCTCGGCGTCAAGTACGTCTTCGATCAGGGCCCCGATGTCGATCCGACAGGGCCCGAGAACCTGCTGGCGTTCACGAACGGCCCGTTGACGGGCACGCAGGTCGTGATGAGCGGGCGCATCGCCATCTGTACGAAATCACCGCTGACGGGTACCGTCACTGACTCCCACCACGGCGGCTGGTCGGGCGCGCGAATGAAATGGGCCGGCTTCGACGGCCTGTTGTTCGAGGGGAAAGCCGACGAGCCCGTGTATGCCTTCATCGAGGACGGCGAGGTCGAACTCCGGGACGCCTCGCACCTCTGGGGCAAGGGCGTCCACGAGACCCGCGACACCATCGAGGAGGAGGTCGAGGGCCAGTACGGCAAGGACCTCTCGATCATGGCCATCGGCCCCGGGGGCGAAAACGAGGTCAAGTACGCCTGCATCATGAACGAGGACGACCGCGCGAGCGGTCGGGGCGGCACGGGCTGTGTCGCTGGCTCGAAGAACCTCAAAGCGGTCGTCATCAAATCGACCACCACGATGCCAAAGCCCGAGGACAAGGAGACGTTCATGGAGGGCCACCAGCAGGCGATGCAGGTCATCCAGGAGTCGGAAGTCACCGCGCCCAACGAGGGCGGGCTCTCGATGTACGGGACGAACGTCCTGATGAACATCGGCGAGGAGATGGACGGCCTCCCGACGAAGAACGGCCGCTACACCTCGACGGAGAGCATGCGCGACGCGGAGGGCGTCGACATCGACGCCGAGCGCGTCTCCGGCGAGAACGTCCGCGAGAACATCCTCGTCGACGAGCCGACCTGTCACTCCTGTCCCGTCGCCTGCAAGAAGGAGGTCGAGGTCCAGACCATGCACAAGGGCGAGGAGATGAACGTCCGCATGGAGTCCTACGAGTACGAGTCCGCGTGGGCGCTCGGTCCCAACTCGATGCACGACAACCGCGACGAGATCGCCCTCATGATGGACCGGTGTAACGACATGGGCGTCGATACCATCGAGACGGGCAACATCATGGCGATGGCGATGGAGGCCACCGAGGAGGGGTATCTCGACGACCTCGGTGACGGCCTCGACTGGGGCGACGCCGAGACCATGATCGACATGATCGAGCGCATCGGCAACCGCGAGGACGAACTGGCGGACCTCCTCGCCGAGGGGCAGGACGGCCTCGCTGAGGAAACCGGCGCGCACGACTGCAAGCTCTCGGTGAAAAACCAGGCCATCGCCGCCTATGACCCACGGTGCATGAAGGGCATGGGGATCGGGTACGCCACCTCGAACCGCGGTGCCTGTCACCTGCGCGGGTACACCCCCGCCGCCGAGATCCTCGGCATCCCCGAGAAGGTCGACCCCTACGAGTACGAGGGCAAGGGCGAACTCACCGCC
>CAYOFZ010000108.1:0-7725 GCA_964403315.1 uncultured Halobacteriales archaeon
CAGGGTCCTCGGCGGTACCGAGCGCGGCCCCGTACAACGGCCGCGAGGTGGGCGTCGATTTGCTGTTCCAATCGTTCTCGCCGAGTTCGTGGATCACTCCGTTCGTGCCGACGGCGAGGCCGCGAGCGCCCTCGCGGTCGACGGCATGGAGGGCGGTGTCGCCGAGGTCCGACCGGAGCCAGTTGAAGCCGTTGTAGGAGGCGATTGCCCCCTCGTTGGTGGCGACGGCGACCGTTTCGGCGTCGAGCGCGACGAGATCCAGGGGCGTGTCGCTCTCGGAACGAAGGCCGATTCGCCGCCAGGGTTCGCCGTCGGTCGTCCGGTAGACGCCGCCGGCGGTGTCCGCGAGGAAGCCGGCTCCATCGACATAGCTGACGGCGCTCGCGCTCGTGCCGGTAGCCGGCTTGCCTACGCCGCTCCAGGCGATCCCGTCGGTGCCGACCGACCCGGCGAGCAGTTCGCCCGAGCCGTTGGCCAGGTGGATCCGCTCGCGGCCGACCCGGCCGACGACGGCGGCGTCCTCCCAAGTGCTCGTCTCCCCGCCGGGTACGGAGTGGTCCGTTACCGTACCCTCGACCACGTCGTACCGGCCGACGGCCCCGCTCGTGCCGCAAAACCAGACGCGGCGACCCTCGTCCGTGACGGCCGCGCCGTGCAGTCCGTTGGCCGCACCGGCGGGGCCGTCCGCATCGAGCACCGACCAGTCCTCGCCCTGACGGACGAGGACGCAGCCGTCCTCGCCGACGGCACAGGGACCCTCGGCGGTCATCACCGCGGCGTACAGCGTCTTCTCGGTCGGGGAATCGGCTTCGATCCATCCCCAGTCGGGCGGCCCATCGCGCGTACAGCCCGCGAGGGCGCTCGCGGCCACTCCAGCGGTCACGAGAAGGGTTCGTCGCCGCATGCCGGATCGCGGCGTATCGTCGGCTCGCGCCGTGGATTGCGTCGGGTCGAAATTCACTGGACGTAGTCGGGCCGCTCGTTTCGCGGCGTGAACGCGCCCGGGGCCGAGGTTCGTTTGACGATCGTAGCGATTCGGAGCATGAACGCGAGCAACACGGCAAACGGGGAGACCGCCGTTGCGATCCCCAGGCTCACCAGCCCGCGCAACACCAGCGGGTGGTACGACAGCGCTTGCCCGGTGGCGAACACCATCACCAGAAACATCGACATCAGCAACGCGCCGGTGCCGGTGACGGCGATCAGCCGCGAGAGGTTCGACAGCTCCTGTTGGACGTACAGTGCCTTGAAATACTGGCGCAACACGTCGAGCGAAACGAACAGTTCCCGCAGGTCCGCAAGCGCCGCCTCGACACCCGCCGGGAGCGTATCGGAATCCACGGTCTGGATCCGTCGGGCAACGTTGACGTTCTCGGAGTAGCTGTCGCCCATCATCGACACCAACACGTCGATCAACGGGAGGTTGCTCCCGTCGAAGCGCTCGTCCATCTCCGTGGCTTGCGCCCGGATCGTCGCCACGTACTCCTCGATGCGCTCGGACAGTTGCGGATCGTCGAGGTCGGTCGTTGCTTGCTGAAGCCTCGCCGTCCGGTCGGAGACGACGTCGATGACGCGTTCGAGAAATCGGGCAGGCTCGGTCGGACTCACCGGTTCGTCGGACGCCATCCCTTCGAGATCGCCACGGAACTCCTGGACGCTGTCGATGCGCTCGCGGAGCCCGCCGGGGGTGGCGAACAGCCGCGAGACGGTGAGCTGGTTGACCGAGATCACGATCGGCACCAGCGAGAACAGCCCGGCGATGATCGTACTGAACATCGTCGTCACGAAGGAACTCTCGCTGACGCCGATCACGTTGGTGTAGCTGAGAACCATCGATCCGGCGAACACCAGTGCCACGACCCCGCCGGCGATGGTCCAGCGGTTCCCTTCGAGCAACACCCAGCGGCGCGCGCTGTTTCGGTTCCGACTGTCCGTGAACACGGCGACAGCGAGCAGGATTCCGAGCGCGATCGCGCGGCCGGTAACCCAGAGGATCCGCACGCTGATGGCCGAGGCACGCAAAAACAGTGGAACGAGCAGTTCATGGATCGTTTCCCCATCGATGAGCCGTCGGTCGTCCGTTCGGTCCCGGTGATCGTCGGCGTCATGGCTGTCTTCGTTCGTCATTGTGTTCGGCGAGTAATCGAGTGATCGAGCGCGAGTCGGGTGGTCAGAAAGCGATCGGGCCGACCGCCGCGTTGGCGAGGCCAGCGAGGAAGGCGGAAAGCAGGGCGATCATCGCCGCGAGAACGAGCACGCGGATGAGCATGCTGGTCCGGGCCTTGCGCAGATCTACCCAGCTTCGGGGGTGATACCCCAGATACCAGAACGTGATGATCGCCGCGAGGTTGATCGAGAGGACGTTGACGAGCACGACAGCCCCCGATCCGAGGACGGTCACGGGATCATCCCACGCGATAGCGACACCCATCACTCCGATCGGCGGCACGAGCGCGGCGGCGATCATCACGCCGACGAGCCCAACGGTCGCGCTCGTCGCGAGGGTGATCGCGCCCGCGACACCCGCACAGAGCGCGACGACGACCAACAGCACGCTGGGTGCGGTGTGGTTGCTGAGCCGGAGGACCTCCTCGATTCGCACGGTTGGCCCGAGCGTCGAGGTGAGCCTGACCAGCGCGGCGAACCCGGTCGCGCTGGCGAGACCGACGCCGCCGCCCGCAAGCTGGTATTTCAGACTGTGGACGGCGAGGTCGTCGTCGTCGATCACCGTTGCAACGCTCATCGCCATCGGCGGGCCGATCAGCGGGGCGATCACCATCGACCCGACCAGGACCGCAAGCGATTCGAGCAATACCCCGGCGGTGGCGACGACCCCACTCAGCGCAGTCAGCAGTGTGTACACGGTAAAATCCGGGAGCAGGTCGGCAGCCGTCGAATGGAGTTCGCTTCGGGCAATACCCTGGTGGCCGAGCCCGCTGACTTGGTCGTAGCGTTCAGCCGGTCGGTCGAGTCGCCTCGACAGAACGGCTTCGGGGTTTTCGACGACCGTGTACATGTGCTCATCGACGGCGAGTTCGTCGAGCGACTCCTGGATGGGCTCGACTGCGGAGGCCGGCACCGGCACTGAGACGACCGCCGAGGCGTTCGAGCCCTCCGTGTCATCGGAGACGGCATAATCGAGCCCCCGTTCGTCGAGCACGCCGAGAACCTTCGAACGAACGTCCGCCGATAAGATCAGGATCTCGATGAGGCGCATGTCCTCGCGTTTCATCGCGTCATCACCTCCCGTAGGATGGTCGCATCGGCGCGGTGGCGGGCCGGATCGTTACTGGGCTGTCCGAGGTGCCCGGATGAGAACCGTCGGTTCAAAACTGGAGGAACGCATCGGCTTCGGAGGGTTCGTCGTTGGGGAAGGCGGTGGCATAGAGATCGGCGAGGAGCCGTCGGATTTCGCCGAGACGGTCGGCGCTGTCGTCGGTACAGTTCGTTCCACATCGAGCGACGACGCCGTCGGCGACCTCCCTGTATCCGAGGCGACCGTGGCAGTACGGGCATCGAAGCGTGGCGTGTGTATGCATCCACTCGGTTTCGAACCCGATTCTCCGCAGGCGTTTCTCTAGAACGTACCAGACATACACGTCCCATTCCTGGGTACCGGTTGCCGTCCGTTTGAGCCGACACAGCGCGAGCGAGGCACGCTGATAGAGGTCGTCGTCGGCGTCGTCGTGTTGTTGGTGGCACCGTTTGAAGTGGTTGAACAGTGCCGTTCTGGCGGATCGAACGGCACCGTTGGTCAGTTCGCCGTCCATAGCCACGTCACCAGAAGGTCCCTCCAAGCGGACGGCTCGCCGAGGGCGACCCCCTTCGTCGTAATGTTGCTTTTCGGAGAGCGGTGCACCGCTCTTGGGACAGAACGAATCGTTTCCGATCATCGGTCATTGAAATCGGCGAAAACGGGGCGCTGTTGGGTCAGGGGTCATCCGAACCGGGACCGCGCCGGCGCGTCGCCCGAACCAGCGATGCACACTATCGTTATCGCTCTTCCATTCAAAAATGGTAGACATATTATAATATTCTACGATGATTAATCCAAATATCCAAACAAATACACTGGTTTTTCTTTCAATCCCAGCGCAACGAGTATTCCCGTATTTCGTGTCATCAATATATCGCCTTCGAGTAAGGATGACGCCGCAATAACTATTTCTTGGTTAACATCTAAATAATAGTGAATTAATATTATATGACTGATTAGGATAAGACTGTCAATCGAATACTACCGATCACTACCGACACGACGGCCACTCGTGAACATTACGATCATGTCCGGTCACGCCCAGGCTGTGGGGACGCCTTCGAAGATGGGATGAGAACAGTAATCGCCCTTAGCTAGTTCTCGCTCGCCACCCTTGGTCTTAAAGTAGTAGCCCGAATGCACTCAGACAGCCGGCGACAACACCGTGCTATTAGACCCACCGAGTAGCTGAGGAAGGGCGATCAGAATCATCGAAACGGAAAGCATTGCGCCAGCAAATTTGACAGTAGCCGTGTTCATGGACAGATGTAATCGAATATTATCAGTATTTATGTCTGGCGCGCACGCCAGATATTGACTCCGAGCGGCACCACGAGACCGATCCCGATCAGTACGACCAGCGGAACGACGGTACTATCGGTGATCTGTGAGACACCGTACCAGAGTGCGACTGCAAGAACGACGAAAACAGCCGATATCTGTGTATTGGTCGAGACCATAGCGAAATGATGTATGACCGAAGTAAATAATTTCTGGTTTGAAAATATAGATTTTTATTTCAGATAAATAGTATATTATATTGGGTCTCGCGTCGTTTCGCCAGTCGATTGAATGTACTTACAGGTCCTCCAATGCGGCCTCGATGGGCTCGTCGCCCTGGACGAGTTCGAAGGTCTCTCCATAGGTGTTCTCGGTTTCGAGGGTGGCGACCAGCGTTCGGGCGACATCGGCGCGGGTGATCTCGCCCCGCTCGACCCTCCGTGCGGCTTCGATCCGTCCGGTAGCGGGGTCGTCGGTCAGCGAACCCGGTCGGGCGATAGTGTAGGTCAGATCGCTTTCCTGGAGGCGTTCGTCAGCCGCCTGTTTTGCCTTCAGGTACTCTTCGAGTGCGTCGGGACTTTCCTCGGGCCTATCGGCGTTGATCGCGCTGAGCATGACATAGCGCTCGACACCTAGGTTTTCGGCCACTTCGATGGTTCTGATCGCGCCGTCCCGATCCACTCCCTCGATGTCCTCGCCGCTCGACCCCGCTGCGAAGATGATCGCGTCGCTCTCCTCGACGGCGTCGGCGACCGCCTCCGCGTTCCGGAGGTCCGCGACGACCGCCTCGACGCCGAAGGCCTCCATTTCCGAAACTTGGGATTCGTCGCGGACCATTGCCCGCGCGTCATGGTCGCTGTCGCTCAACAGGTCGGTGATGTGCTGGCCCACTTGTCCGTGGGCTCCGGCGATAAGTACCTCCATAATCTACCGTTGATTGGCGTGCGACACCCAAAAGCGTGCTGTCCAGCCGGCTCTGGAATCGCCCACCCTTCGCCGGCCAGCCGGGGAGAGCGGTCGTTTCAAGTGCGTCAATCGAGTAGACCCGGTAACTAATGAGCGAGGATTTCTATGAAACCCTCGGCGTGAGTCGGGACGCCGACGAGGACGAGATCAACCGGGCCTTTCGCGAGAAAGCCTCCCAGTACCATCCCGACGTGAGCGACGACCCCAATGCCGAGGAGAAGTTCAAGCAGGCAAAGAAGGCAAAGGAAGTGCTCACCGACGAGCAGAAACGATCCGCCTACGACCGGATGGGCCACGAGCGCTTCGAACAAGCCGAGAAACGCGGTGGCTTCGAGGGTGGCGGCGCTGGCGGCGGAGCCGGCGGGTTCGGCGGCGGACGCGGCGACCCCTTCGGCGGTGGCGCTGGCGCTGGCGGCGGTCTCGGCGACATCTTCGAGCAGTTCTTCGGCGGCGGTGGCGGGGGTGGCCCCCGACAGGGTGCCGACCTCCAGACCCGGCTCACCATCGATCTGGAGGACGCTTACGAGGGTGTCGAACAGGAGATGACCATCGCCCGGCCCGAGCAGTGCCCGGAATGTGACGGCCAAGGCGGAACCAACCCCCAGACCTGTCCCGAATGTAATGGTCGAGGACAGGTCACCCAGGTTCAACAGACCCCCTTCGGCCGGATGCAACAGACCCAGGCCTGTGGACGCTGTGGCGGCGACGGCGAGATCTACGAGGAGACCTGTCCCGAGTGTAGCGGCGAGGGACAGATCCGAAGCGAGACCACCCTCACCGTCGAGATCCCCGCCGGGATCCGCGAAGGCCAAACCCTCCGGATGGAAGGCGAGGGCGCGCCCGGCGACCGGGGCGCGCGCAACGGCGACCTCCTGATCGAGATCGTGATCGAGGATCACCCCGACTTCCAACGCGAGGGCGACGACCTCCATCACCGCTATCCCATCTCGTTCCCGCAGGCGACCTTCGGCGACAGCGTCGAGGTGCCCACGATGGACGGCACCGTCGAGATGGACGTGCCCGAGGGCACCCAAAGCGGCGAGCGCTTCCGGCTCGAAGACAAGGGCATGCCCCGACTCCGCCGGCGGGGTAACGGCGATCTCTATGTCACGATCCAGGTCGTCACCCCCGAGACCCTCAACGACGAACAGCGCGAAGCCCTCGAAAGCTTCGCCGAGGCCGGCGGAGAGGAAATCGAGGTCGAACAGGGCTTTTTCGAGCGGATCAAGAGTTCGCTGTAGCGGGGTTTTTGCGCGTGGTCGCCGTACCGGCGAGTATGGACACGCTCGGCGAGTTGGTCGCCCGCGAACGGCGGGGCCGGGAGCCGGCCTTGCGCGCAGGGACGGACGCGAACCCCCGCTACGACTACCACCAGTTCTGTACGACCGCCCATAAGACGGGTAACTTCCTCAGCCACCGCGGCGTCCACGCCGGTTCGACCGTCGCAATCGTGGGTGAGGAAAGCGGCGCACCCCTGCTCTCGTTGTTCGGTACGGCGCTTCTGGGTGCGCGGGTCCGGTTCGATCCGCTCCCCGAGGTCGACGCCCGGGTGCTCGTCGCGCCCGCGGATCGGATCGCCGAGTACGATCTCCCACCGGGGGCGTCGCGGATCGCCTACGAGGGGGAGATCGACGATCCCGAGACTGAGGCCTTCGGCGAGAGCGTCTGGAGCGAGAACCCCTACTGTCCGACGCCATCCGAGACGGACCGCGACACGCCCGCTCTCGTGACCGCTGACCGAACCTACACCCACAGCGAATTGCTTGATGCGACCGTCCGGGTCGTCGAGCACTGGGATCTCGATAGCGACGATGCGGTGGCGGTCCGCGCGCCGCTCGCGCGCGCAGAAACGGTCGTCGCCGGCGTGCTCGCACCGCTTTCGGTCGGCGCGACGGTCGTCGTTCCCGACGATGATGCCGAAACGACGATAGCGGTCGGGAACGGCCCCGAACCCACGAGTATCGAACCCGAATCGGTCGAAATCCCCTGATGCTTACGAGCGAAAACTGTTTTTACCCGGGTGATAAACCGTCTGGGAATGGCATCAAGTGGCATACGTTCAGGGTGGCAACGGTATCGGTCGGTACCCATCGTTTACCGGATTGGGGTGGCGTTCGTCCTCGGATCGCTGTTTGGTCTGATCGTCGGCGAGCCTGCGACCGTCCTCCAGCCGCTGGGCGATCTGTTCGTCCGCCTGCTCAGCATGATCATCATCCCGATCA
>CAYOFZ010000109.1:0-7630 GCA_964403315.1 uncultured Halobacteriales archaeon
TCGGGAGGACGACGTCGTCGTCGACGTCCTCGTCGAGCAGCAGGTTCGGGTCCGCGCCCTGCCAGGCGTAGACGACCTGGTCGTCGTCGCCCGCGATGAGCGTCCGTTCCATGTGGGGTTTCCACTCGTCGTAGACCGCGTACTGGAGGGTGGTGATGTCCTGGAACTCGTCGATTACCAGATAATCGACGCTCGGAACCAGCGAGCGTCCCTCGACCCGTTCGAGCATGTCCGCGAAGCCGACCAGCCCCTCGTTGCCCTTGTAGGCGCGCCAACCCCGGATCACCTCGGGGATGTCAACCCGGTCGTCGTCGCTCGGCCACGTCGGGGTGTACTTGTTGCCCGACAGCGACTTGTCGTCGATCTCGGGAGGGAGGCGAACCTCCTCGACGTCCCACTGGAACGGCACGTCGTACCAGTCGGCCACCTCGCGGTCGGTGCGCTGGAGCCACTGGCTGGTGGCGATGATCTTGTTGCCCAAGGTGGTCGAACGCGCGGTTCGGCGGCCGCCGCCGCTGTACTCGTCCTCGAACTCGATACCGTAATCCTCACAGAACTCCTTTTTGTGTTTCTCGCCCACCACGTCACCCCGCGAGAGATCCAGCAGCTCGTAGGCCTTCGCGTGCATCGTACAGACGTTGCCCTGGAGCGAACGCGGCGAGATATCGAGCCGTTCCGCGAGGCGTTCGCGGACCTCCGCGGCTGCGGCGCGGGTGTAGGAGACGACGAGCACGTCCCTAATAGCGACGTCCTCATCTTCGAGGATCTCCTCGACACGGTCCAGCAGTGCCGTTGTCTTCCCGCTGCCCGGGCCGCCGAACAGCCGGGTCGCGTGTGCATCAGCCATCGAAGTACATCACGGGCCTGTGGATGATAAGCCCCGTGGATTTCGTCCGATCAGTTGCCCCGCGACGAGCGCGCCTCGCGTATCTGTGCGCCGTCGCGGATCAGCTCCTCACAGTCGGGACACACTCGGGGATTCTCCACGCCCGGGGGTGTGAACACTCGTGCGTACGCCTCGGTCACGAACGCGCCACAGTTTTGACACTCCGGCATTCGTTACCTGCATCGTATGTGATCCCAAATAAATGGTTCCATCCGAAGCCGCCTATCATGGCGTCCACCCACAGACTGAACAGTCGCTCGCGGATTGATCGTGAAGTCCACCACACTCCGGACACTGCTTTTTGTTGTGATCGGTCTCCCAGCCCGCCGGTTCCGTCTCGTGGCCGCGTTGAGACAGGAACTGATCGAACACCTCGTCGGCGTCGGCATCGACATCGGGTGTGGTAGCCATACACATTGTGGTATGCTACAGCAGTTCATAACGTTTCGGGTTCGGTAGGTCCTTTGTGTCGCCCCGCCTACCGCGCGTATGGACGATTCACCGCTCGTTCACGTGAGCAACCCCCCTGAGACCGGCGACGGCACCACCCCGGCGGTCGTGTTGGTTCACGGCCGCGGGGCCGACGAACACGATCTGTTGCCCATCGCTCGGGGATTACCCGATGACCTGCACGTCCTGAGCGTCCGCGCCCCCGACCGCCTCCGGGGCGGGTACACGTGGTACGATCTCGATATGCCCGGCGGCGACCTCCATCGGAGCCAGCCCGATCCCAAAGGGTTCCGCCGCAGTCTCGATCTGCTCGACGAGTTCGTCGAGCGCGCCATCGAGGAGTACGACATCGACCCCGGTAGGATAGGATTGTTAGGATTTAGTCAGGGCGCGATCATGAGCCTCTCGTCGCTGGTCGAACGCCCCGAGCGCTACGCGTGGGTTGTCGCCCTGAACGGCTATCTCGCTCAGTCCCACGAAGAGCGCGCCGACGAGGCCGCCGGCGAACCCGTGTTCATGGGCGCGGGCGAAACTGATCGGATCATCCCCGCCGAGCGGGCCGAACGCGCCGCCACCTCTCTTCGGGAAGCGGGCGCGGACGTGCGATTCGAGAGGTATCCGGTCGGTCACGGTACCACTCCCGAAGAGATCGAGGACGTCGCTAAGTGGGTCGAAACCAGATACTGAACCGGCTTATCACCGCCCTGTTCTTACGAGTTACAGATCGTAGAGGTCGCCGTACTTCTCGGTGACGTGATCGAGGAAGTAGTCGGCGGAGAGGCTCTCGCCGGTCGCGGTTTCGATCAACTCGGGGGTGGTGTAGCGCTTGCCGTGGCGGTGGACGTTCTCGGTGAGCCATTCGTGAAGGTCCCCGAACTCGCCGTCACGGATCTTTTCGTCGAGGTCCGCGATGTCGTTTTCGGCGTGGGTGTACAGCTGGGCCGCGAGGACGCTACCCAGCGAGTAGGTCGGGAAATAGCCGAAGGAACCGTGCGACCAGTGGATGTCCTGGAGCGCCCCCTCGCTGTCGGTGTCGGGTCGCACGCCGAGATACTCCTCCATTTTGTCGTTCCACGTTTCGGGAATCTCGCTCACGTCGAGATCGCCCTCGATGAGGGCACGCTCGATTTCGAAGCGGAGCACGATGTGCATGTGATAGGTGAGTTCGTCGGCCTCGACCCGGATGGGGTTGTCCTCGTACACCTGATTGGCGGCCTCGTAGGCCTCCTCGACGCCCACTCCAGCGGTCTGGGGGAATCGCTTCTCGACGCGGGGAAGGAACAGCTCCCAGAACGCCCGCGACCTACCGATATGGTTCTCCCAGAGCCGCGACTGGGACTCGTGGACGGTGAGGTCGCGGGGATCGCCGAGTGGCGTTCCGTACTGCTCGTCGGGCAGTCCGTGGGTATAGGTGGCATGGCCGAACTCGTGGATCGTGCTCGTGAGCCCGCTCAGGGGGTCAGATTCGTCAAAGCGGGTGGTCACGCGCGCGTCGAACTGGTTGCCCGTCGAGAAGGGATGCGGCGCGGTATCGAGACGGCCCCGATCCCAGTCGTAGCCCAACGTGTCGAGCGCATCGCGCGCGAGGTCCTCCTGGGCGTTTTCGTCGAATTCACCTCCAAAGGCGTCGGTAGCGATATCCGCGTCCGACGCCGAAACCGCCTCGATCAGCGGGACGAGTTCCTCGCGCAGGCGGTCGAGGATTTCTTCGGCGGTTTCGAGGTCGATGTAGGGTTCGTAATCGGCGAACAGTACTGCGTAGGGGTCGGCGTCGGGGTCGATACAGTCGGCGTACTCGCGTTTGAGTTCGAGTAGTTCCCCGAGGATCGGCGCGAACATCGAGAAGTCGTCCTCGGATTTGGCCTCCTTCCATCTCGGAAGCGCCTCCGTGGTGGTCCGGGAGATCTCCTCGACCAGTTCGGTCGGCACGCGGGTCTTGCGGTCGTATTCACGGCGGATCTCGCGGACGACCGCCGCCTGATCGCCGGTGAGGTCCGCGCTTTCCAGTTCGTCGAGATACTCGCCCATCTCATCGTCGGTGAACTCCTCGTGGCTCAGTGCCGACAGCGTCGAGAGCTGCTGAGAGCGTGCCTCGATCCCTTTGTCGGGCATTTTGACTTCCTGATCCCACCGAAGCACGCCCGCGCTCGCGGAGATGTTCTCGATCCGGCGGACTTTCTCGATGAATTCCTCGTATGTCCGGTCGCTCCCGGCGGTAGTTTCGGTCGCCATACCAGTGATCGGACGCGATTCGCCATGAACCCGGTGGTTGCGGGTCTTGCTACGGGCTCGCCATGTCTGGCCACTGAATGTCCGAGATTTCCGCCGCGTCGTTGGTTCCGTTGCTGTTTGCGGTATCGTTACCGTCGTTATCCGCAGTGAACACTCCCTCGCCACCGTCGGGTCCGTCCTCGATCACCGCGACATCCCCTGCCGGCTCGCCCGCCTCGGTCGTGTTGTCCTCACTCCCTCCAGTATCGGGCCCGGAAGCGTTGTTCGCCGAATCCGACTGCTCGGAGCCGCTGCCCGGCGCGTCATTCGATGGGTTCTCCGGCGGTTCATCGGCCGCTCCTTCCGTGTCGGTGCTACCCTCGTTTTCGCCCTCGTTACCGGTTGTCGTTTCACCTGTAGGTTCGCCCCCATCGCCAGTCGATCCCTCGTTTCCGGACTGGTCGTCGGTTGCGCTATCGTTGGCCTCGTTTTCTTCCGGTATCGACTCATCTGTATCCGAATCGGTATCGTCGGATGATTGGCTGCCGTCCCGTTGGGATGGTTCGTTCGTCGCCCCGCCGTCCTGCGGTTCAGCCGTGGATCCGCCGTCGGAACCGTTGGCGTCATCGCCCTCATCGGAACCGTCGTCCTCGCCCTCCGTTCCGGCAGTTGACCGGTCGTCTTCGGATGTGGAGTCGTTCGTCGAGGCCGTCTCCTCTTCGCGTTCGGGCGCGCCGGTGCTTGTGGGGCCGTTCTGTGAACTCACGGTCCCTTCATCGGAGCCGTTTTCGGAGTCCGTTCCACTGGATTCCGATCCGTCGGCATCCGTGTCGTCATCGTTCACGGTATCGTCCCCTGACGAATCAGCGGTGTTGTCTTGATCGCTCGTGGTGTTGTCTTCCGGTGAGTTGGTCGGGGTATCGTCGGCCTGCTGGTCCTGACTTTGGCCTTCGTCGTTCGTGCTATTATCGGTAGTTCCGCCGTCGTTGCCGTTGCTTGATTCTCCGCCTGCGGGGGTCTGTTCATCACCGTCTTCACCGTTCTCGGAAGCCGACGAATCGGTTGAACCGTCCTCGGTTGATTGGCCGTCGCCTTCGTCACCGGCGTCATCGCCTTCATCATCGCTGGTTGTTGGAACTTCGCTTGTGTCGTTGTCTCCTTCTTCAGTGGCTGATGAGCCGTCCGAGTTATTGTCGGGTGATTGGCTGTTATCTCCCCCGTCGCCGTCGGAGCCGATGATCGGGATTCCACCGCCGTCGTCCCCGTTATTGGGCTGTTCTTCCCCCGCGGGTTCGTTCGTATCGGCACTACTATTCCCATCGCTTTCAGTGGCCGACCCGTCTGCGTCATCGCTCGGCTGGGTATCGCTTCCGTTCTCGTCCCCATTCGTCGCCCCGGTTTCCCCATCGCCGTCAGTCGGGGTTCCGTTTCCATCGTCGTTACCATCGCTTTCGTTCGTCGATTGCTCGCTCCCTGCCTCAGGAGCCGGTTCGTCATCGGTTTCGCCGTCGTCGGAACCGAACAGCGGACCGCCGTCCCCGGTATCGGTGTTATTGGCGGTCCCGTCTTCGTCCGCCGAGGCGGATCCGTTGTCGCTCGGTTGGTCACCCCCTCCGGTCGTATCGCCGGCGTCGGCGCTATCGGTACCGGCCGTCGATCCGTTGCTCCCGTCGGTGCTATTCGTCCCGGTACTCGTGTTGTTCCGGTCGCCCCCGGCACTCGGCTGGTCGGCTCCCGAAGCGGAACCGCCGCCCGGATCGTCGGCTGCCGGCGAACCCGTGAGCCCGCCGAGCGCCGGAAAACCGACCGTTACAACGATACCGATGACGAACAGCAACACGCCCGTGATCAACAGCAGTCGCTGTGATTGCTGCCAACTCGACTCTTCGCGGCTCTGGGGCGACTCATCGGGGATCTGTGAGCGGCTCAAATCTATCCGCGGCTACACGTGCCACGCGCAAAGACCTGTGCTTCGATTTAATTTCATATGTTTCTAAAGGGTATTTAATACATTAACACAAAAATTTAGTTCCGATGATAACACAATACACTTTGTAGCACCGTTTCAGACGGCTGTGTGGCCCATAGAGCAACGGGGTCATGTCGGTATCGATCAGCCCATGTCAGTCCTCGTCGGCCAACGTATCGAGGTTATCGTGGTAGGCCCGGACGTGCTCGCGGGCTTGCGTGATGTGCTCGTTGGCCTCGCTCTCGGTGTTGTCCTCTAGGCGTTCGAGTTCCTCGTGGATCGATTCGAGGCGGTCGGGTCCGGGCTCGTTTTCGCGGTCGTCGAGCCGGCCGATGGCTTCGGTGACGTTCTGGATGGGTTCGTTGAGATCCGATTCGGCCTCCTCGCGGGCGTGCTGGAGTTCGCTTCGGATCTCGTCGAGATCGGGATCGCTCACGCGTAGTGGGTATCGAGGTACTCGGCGATGTCGTCGCTCTCGTAGATCGCTTCCCCCCGGTCCGTATCGACCAGAAACGGGATCTGATCGTCGCCGCCGATGGACTCCATGGCGGCTTTGGTCGTCTCGTTTTTCACCTCGCCTTCCGCCAGTCGGGGATTGTGAGCGATATACGAGAGTCCGAGTTCGCTCAGTTTCTCGCGGGCGTTCTGGGAGTGGGGGCAGTCCTCGGCTTGATAGAGTTCGAGCATCACCGGGAGTTCGGCGGCGAGAGTTGTTAGCGTGGTGCCGGCTATCGCATGCACACCGCCGATGTGCCACCCTTATGAACGCGCCCGACGTAGGGCGAGTATGAAGATCCTTCCCGACACGAGCGTGGTCATCGACGGCCGCGTTTCCGACCGGGTCCACGACGGCGAATTCGCCGGCGCGACGGTCCTGGTCCCGGAGGCCGTCGTCGGCGAACTCGAACACCGGGCGAACGAGGGCTACGAGAACGGCTGGGACGGCCTCGAAGAGCTTCAGGAACTGGCCGCCCTCGCTGACGACGGCGAGATCGATCTCGAATACGTCGGTCGCCGGCCCGACGCCATCGAGAAGGGCCAGGCCGCCGAGGGCGAGATCGACGCCCTGATCCGCGATCTCGCCATCGAACACGACGCCCGCTTCGTCACCAGCGACATCGTCCAGAGCGAAGTCGCCGAGGCCAAAGGCCTCGATGTCGAGTACATCGCCCCCAATGTCGAGGAGGTCGGCACTCTCGAAATCGAGGAGTTCTTCGACGAGCGAACGATGAGCGTCCATCTCAAGGCGGGGGTCGCGCCGATGGCCAAACGCGGCGATGTCGGCGAGATGGAGTTCCAGCACATACGGGAGAACTCCCAGACCGAAGGCGACATCGAGGAGATCGCCCGCGAGATCGAGAACGGCGCGAAGCAGTCGAGCGACGGCTTCATCGAACTCTCCGAGCCGGGCATGACGATCATCCAGTTCCGGGAGTACCGGATCGCCATCGCCCGCCCGCCGTTCTCGGAGGGCATCGAGATCACCGCCGTCCGACCGCTGGTCGAGACCGACCTCGACGACTACGCTTTCGCCGACGAACTCCGGGATCGCCTCGTGGAACAACAGCGCGGCGTCCTGATCTCGGGATCGCCCGGCGCGGGCAAATCCACCTTCGCCCAGGCCGTCGCGGAGTTCCTCGCCGATGCGGGGTATTCGGTCAAGACCATGGAGAAACCCCGTGACCTGCAGGTCGGGCCCGAGATCACCCAGTACACCGAACTCGGGGGGTCGATGGAGGCGACCGCCGACTCGCTGCTGATGGTGCGACCTGACTACACCATCTACGACGAGGTGCGCAAAACTGACGACTTCGAGGTGTTCTCGGACATGCGACTGGCGGGCGTCGGCATGGTCGGGGTCGTCCACGCCACCCGCGCCATCGACGCGCTCCAGCGCCTCGTGGGCCGGGTCGAACTGGGCATGATCCCGCAGGTCGTCGATACGGTCGTGTTCATCGAGGCCGGCGAGGTCGATACCGTCTACGACGTGACCACCGAGGTCAAGGTTCCGGCGGGGCTGACCGAGGAGGACCTCGCGCGCCCGGTGATCGTCATCCAGGACTTCGAGACCGGCCGGCCGGAGTACGAGATCTACACGTTCAACCGGCAGGTCG
>CAYOFZ010000110.1:0-7604 GCA_964403315.1 uncultured Halobacteriales archaeon
CCGTTACCCTCGCGCCCGAGACATCGCCGGGCATGCAACTGGGCGTCATCGGACTCGGACGGATGGGCCTGATCGTCACTGACAGACTGCTCGGGGCCGATCACGACGTGATCGCCTACGACCTCGACGAAGAGGCAGTGGCGACCGCCGCCGAAACGGGCGCGACCCCCGCCGACTCGGTCGCGGACCTCGCCGACCGGCTGGGCGGGAACAAGCGGATCTGGCTGATGGTGCCCGCGGGCGAAGCCGTCGATGCGACGCTGTCGGATCTCGAACCCCACCTCTCGGGCGAAGATATCGTCGTCGATGGCGGCAACTCCCATTTCGAGCGCTCCATCGAGCGCGCCGACGCCACCGACGCCGACTACCTCGACTGTGGCACTAGCGGCGGACCGGCGAGCGCCGAGGCGGGGTTTTCGCTGATGATCGGCGGTCCCGAGGATGCTTACGAGGCGATGACTCCCGCCTTTGACGCCGTCGCCACCGGTCCCGCCGGTCACGACCGCATGGGCCCCTCGGGTGCCGGCCACTACGTCAAAATGGTTCATAATGGCGTCGAGTACGCGCTGATGCAGGCCTACGGCGAGGGATTCGAACTCCTCGCGGAGGGTCGCTACGACCTCGATCTCGAAGCCGTTGCCCGCACCTGGAACAACGGCGCGGTGATCCGGTCGTGGCTGCTCGAACTCTGTGAGGAGGCGTTCCGCGAGGAGGGGACGGACTTGGGCGACGTGGACGACTTCGTCGCGGGTGGCTCGACCGGCACGTGGACCGTCCAAGAGGCGCTCGAACAGGAGATTCCGGTCCCGCTCATCTATCAGGCGCTCGCCGAGCGATTCGGCAGTCGTGCACCCGAGGAGGGCCGGTTCTCGCGCAGACTGGCGAATCGGCTGCGGTACGGGTTCGGTCGGCACGAAGTTGCGCGACGGCAGGAGTAGCACCGCGAGCGAAGCGAGCGGCATGACGAGCGACCAACGGGAGCGAGGAAGGTTTTCATCGACGTTTTGCCAGCGAGGAGCGGAGCGACGAGCGCGGCAAAAGGTCGCGGTACGGGTTCGGTCGCCACGAAGTCGCTCGACGCAAGGAATAGTACCGCGAGCGAAGCGGGCGGCGTGATGGGATAGTCGGGCCAATGTCCGGCTACCGGATCAAAACGCTGTTAACCCGGCCCTCCGTACCCCCGCGCATATGGTAGACGTATTCGTGTTCTCGGTCGGGGCCATTCTGGTGATCACCGTGGCCGCCCTCCATTTCGCGGGGGGGACCGAGCGGGCGATTCCCGACGACATTTCCGAGGAGATCCTTGAATACCGCGCGTCAACGGTCCCCGAAACCGATTTCCCCGAACCGATGAACCGAGCGATCGGTGGTGGCGGCGGGGCCGCCGCGGCCGTCGGCGGCGGCGAAGCGGAAGGCGAACTCGGAGAGGGAGAAGCCGCCGAGGAAGAAAGCGGTCCGGGCGACATCCCTGAAGACGAGATCGAATACTTCGAGATCGAGTACGCAAAGGAAGGCGAAACCATCGAGGTCGCAAACAACGAAACCTTGCTCGAAGCCGGCGAGGACGAGGGCTGGGACCTGCCGTACGCCTGCCGGCAGGGCCAGTGTCTCTCCTGTGGCGGTCACATCCCCGACGGCCCCGCCGGGGACTTCGTCGAACACGATAACCAAGAGGTGCTCAGCGAGGACGAACTCGGCGAGGGCTATACGTTGACCTGTGTAGGTTACCCGCGTGCGGAGTTCACCCTCGAAACCAACGAATCGCCCTGATTGGACCACAGAGTTAATATCGTATATGTATATTCTGAAATATAGTGGTCGATTCGACACGAAGCACCCTCACCGAGGGTGGACTAACCCGCCCGATGGTCCGACTGGCGTGGCCGATCATCGTCTTCCAGCTGCTACAGGTCACGTATAATCTGGTTGATACACTCTGGTTGGGACGGCTTTCCGCGAACGCCGTCGGTGCGATCAGTCTCGCGTTCCCGCTTGTCTTTCTGTTGATCGCGGTTGCGGGTGGATTCACGACCGCGGGTTCGATCCTCGTCGCCCAGTACACCGGTGCGAACAGCGAGCGTTCTGCGGGGCTGTTCGCCGGCCAGACCTTCGCGTTCGTGACGGTGCTTGCGTTCGTTCTCGGCGTGATCGGGTATTTCTATACGGGCCCCATGCTTGGTCTGTTGCCAAGTCAGGCCGAAACCGGTCAGCAGGTGGTGCCGCTCGCGGCAGAGTACATGCGGATCTTTTTCCTCGGATTGCCCTTCCTCTTCGGGTTTTACGTCTTCGAGGCGCTGATGCGTGGCTCGGGCAACACGCGCGCGCGCCGATGGGGATCATGTTCATCAGCGTGGTCGTCAACGTCGTCATCGACCCCTTCCTGATCTTCGGCTGGTGGGAGGTTCCGGCGCTCGGCGTCCAGGGGGCCGCGCTGGCGACGGTATTCTCGCGGGGGCTGGCGACGGTCCTGGGGCTGTTCGTGCTCTTTCGGACCGGTGCGGGTCCGAGCGTTCGCCTCGAACACCTGCGGATCAATCTCGAAAACGTCCGCGAGATCGTTCGCCTCGGCATGCCGACTTCGCTCGAACAGTCGGCGAACGCGCTGGCGATGGTGGTATTGACGGCGATGATCGTCTCATTTGCCCCGCCGGTGATCGCGGCCTACGGGCTCGGCAACCGGCTGATCTCGTTGGTCTTTCTGCCCGCCCTGGGGCTCTCGCGGGCGACCGAAACCATCGTCGGCCAGAACTCGGAGCCGATCAGCCCGAGCGAGCCGAACGGGCCGTGCGTCTCACTGCAGGGATCGCCGCTGGAGCAATGGTCCTCGTTGCGGTCCTCGCCGCCGTCTTCGCGCGCCCGATCAATGCCGCCTTTCTCGGCGAGGGTGTTCCCGGAGCCGCCGAAACGATCGCGCTTGCGACCGATTACCTGCGCATTCGATCCGTCGAGTTCGCCTTCATCGGCGTGATGCAGATCGTTCTGGGTGCCTTTCGTGGGGCGGGCAACACCACGACCTCGATGGCCTTCTCATGGCTGAACCTCTGGGGCGTGCGCGTGCCGGCGGTGTACCTGCTTGCCTTTCCCGCGGGGCTCGGGCCGCTCGGTATCTGGATCGGTATGAGCCTCGGCCACATCGTCGGCGCGATCCTCGCCGGCGGGTGGTTCCTCCGAGGATCGTGGACGAGGTCGGTGATCGACGAAGAAACGATGAGTCAACGGGTGACGACGGGTAGCGAGAACTGAGCTGCGGTACACAATCGTTAAACCGTGGTGTCGAGTACTCTGATACAGGGCGCGTAGCTCAGTGGACAGAGTTCTTGGTTCCGGACCAAGATGTCATGGGTTCAAATCCCATCGCGCCCGTGAGCGAGCGTGTTCACGTAGTTCAACTTCATCACATCCGTAACCTGAAAAGAGACAACTTTATGATCTTTGAGACTAAGTAGAATTTGTCTGGAGGAATCAAGCGAATGCGATACGACTGCACGGATTGTAACTGGTCCGCAAATAAGACAAATGACCGCTCGATGACCGATCTGATCGACTTGGTGATCGATCACCACGTTGATCACGGCCATTCAATCGAACAGGCCGAACCCCAGCCGTAACGACCGACTCCGCGATTCGATCCTTTGTTTCGTCCAGTTCACTGCTCTCAGCGTTGCCCACGGTGAAGCATGGCCTGTCGCTCGGGTTTGAACTACGCCGTCGGCTCGCCTTGTTCGCCGCCGTCTATCTCAAATCCTCGCGTTTCCGATTTCTGACGCTCACGGATTGTTCGCGCCAGCAATGTGGGCCCGCTCGGATTTGAACCTCGTCCGGACGTGCTCGCTATCGCTGTGCGCGTCCAGTCTGATTCAAATCCTCGGACCGTCACGGACTCGCCGCTCATGACTTGTTTACGGCGAGATCCATGGGCCCGCTCGGATTTGAACCAAGGACGAGTCGGTTATGAGCCGACCTCTCTAACCAGGCTGAGATACGGGCCCTCGACACCTGCTACTGGCGGCCCGAACTAAGATGTACCGGATTCGCCGGTAATTTTTGATAAGGGAAACCCTCGTCCTGTCCGTTATTTTAAAACGCCGCCGCAGGATACGATTCTGTGGGCCGCCGAAAATTGAAGATTTTCGGACGCTGTCGTAGGACGTAGTTCTACGGGCCGTCAAATCGTGTTTGACGCCGTCACCAGAAATCGGAGATTTCTGGTTGGCCGTGAAATTCACTGAATTTCACGCCGCCGCCAGGGCTCGAACCTGGGACAACCGCGTTAACAGCGCGGTGCTCTACCAGCTGAGCTACGGCGGCACTCACTCCCACCTAACCGAAGTCATCTGATAGGGCTTTCGCTTCGCCGTCGGGCCATCGACACGCTTTCGACACTTCGCCGAATATCCCCAGCGATGAGCGACGCCTTCGAGGAAACCGTCGCTACCGTCCGCGAACGGGTCACGCCCGACGCCGACGAGCGCGACCGCCTGACAGCGGCGACCGACCGACTCATCGCTCGCGCCCGATCCGCCGCCGCCGAGGTGCCCGTCAAAACCGATGTTCTGCGGGTCGGGTCAACCGCTCGAAACACCTGGCTGGCCGGCGACCGCGACATCGATCTGTTCGTGCGGTTCCCGCCCGATCTCGACCGCGCGGAACTCGAATCCTACGGCCTTTCAGTCGGCCACGAGGTCCTTCCCGACGGTCGCGCCGAGTACGCCGAACACCCCTATGTGACCGGCGAGTTCGAGGGCTTCGACGTGGATTGCGTGCCCTGCTATCGGGTCGAAAGCGCGACCGAGGCACGTTCGGCGGTCGACCGCACGCCCTTCCATACGACCTACATCGAAAGCGCGATCACGCCCGATCTTGCAGCGGACGTGCGCGTCCTGAAGGGGTTCCTCACTGCCTGCGGGATCTACGGCAGCGACCTCCGCACGAAGGGGTTCTCGGGCTATCTCACCGAACTTCTCGCCCTCGAATACGGCGGGTTTCGCCCGCTGATCGAGGCTGTCGTCGACTGGCACCCGCCGGTCGAACTCGATCCCGAAGGTCACGGTGCGTGCTCGTTCGAGGACCCGCTGGTCGTGATCGATCCCACCGACCCAGAGCGCAACGTCGCCGCGGTGCTCTCGGAAACCAATCTCACGCGCTTCCAGCACCATGCCCGCGAACTGCTCGCCGACCCCACTCCCGAGCGCTTCGAACCCGCCGACCCCGCCCCGCTGGATCGGGACAGCCTCCGTGCCCACCTCGACCGCCGCGAAACTATCCCTCTCGCGGTGCGGTTCGGCGCTCCCGACATCGTCGAGGATCAGCTCTATCCCCAGCTCGAAAAATCCCTCGACGGGATCGTGAGCGAACTCGACCGGCGGGGCTTTTCGGTGTTCCGTGCGACCGCTTTCGCCGCCGATACCGCCGTCTTGTTCGTCGAATCCGCCGTACCGACGCTGCCGGCGGTCGAGCGCCACGAGGGCCCACCGGTCCACGTCCGCGACCACGCCGCGACGTTTTACGAGAAATACGCCGACACTGACGCCTACGGGCCGTTCATCGAAAACGGTCGGTACGTCGTCGAGCGCGAGCGTGACCACACCTCGGCGGTCGGGTTGCTCGAAAGCGAAACGATCTTCGAGGTGGCGCTCGGACCCGATGTCGAGCGGGCGCTCGAAGACGGTTACGAGGTGCTCGTCGGCGAAGACCTCGGGGCGCTCACCGAGGAGTTCGGAGTCGAACTCGCGCGGTACTATGACCCCAGCCCGTGACGCTCCCGGAGGTCGGCGACGAGGTCCTCGACGGTCTCGCTCGGCTCGATCTCGGGTTCGGCGGGCCGGTGGCCGTCGAAGACTTCGTGGACCATCGCAACGCCCTCCGAGAGCGTGTCGAGGCCGTAGCCACCTTCTAAAACGAACGCGATAGGGGCATCGGTCGCGTCGGCAATCTCCCTGAGCGCGATGGTCAGATGGCCGAAGCCGTCCGTCGAGACGCGCATCCGCGAGATGGGGTCGTGGCGGTGAACGTCGAAGCCCGCGCTCACCAGCAGTAGATCGGGATCGAACCGCTCGATGGCGGGTTCGATGACCTCCTCGACCGCATAGAGATATCCGCCGTCGTCGGTGCCCGACGGCAGGGGTACGTTGCAGGTCGTGCCCTCGCCGTCGCCGGTGCCGATCTCGTTGGCATCCCCGGTCCCCGGGTAGAGCCCGTTTTCGTGGAGCGAGGCGTAGAACACGTCCCCGCGCTCTTCGAAGATCTCCTGGGTGCCGTTGCCGTGGTGGACGTCCCAGTCGGCGATGGCCACCCGGTCGACCCGGTCGAGGGCCGCCTCGGCGGCAATCGCGGCGTTGTTGAAGAAACAAAACCCCATGGCGTCGTCGGAAAGCGCGTGATGGCCCGGTGGCCGCCCCAGCGAAAACGGCGTCTTGCGGTCCTGCTGGCCGTCGAGGGCGGTATGGGCGGCCCATTGAGCGAGGCCGGCGCTTGCGAGCGCGGCGTCCCAGGTCCCCTCGACGGCGACGGTATCAGGATCCCAGTTACCGCCGCCAGTGGCACAGAATTCCCGGACCTCCTCGACGTAATCGGGATCGTGGGCCGTCGTCACCGCCTCGACGTCGGCGGGGTCGCTCTCGACGTACTCGACGCCGTGTTTGCGCGTGAGGCCCTGTCTGATCGCCCGGAGGCGGTCGGGCGTCTCGGGGTGGCGCTGGCCGGTGTCGTGTTCGAGGCAGGTTTCGCTGTACCCGAAGTTCATTGTTCGGCTCCCGATCCCATCATTCGACGAGTCGAACGTACGTCTCGATATCCTCGGCCTTTACGGTGCGCCGGCCGGCATGCCGAGCAAGCGTCGCCGCCGAACCGGCGACGTCGTCGGCGTAGGCTTCGAGCAGTTGGGCCAGCGCGATCCGGGCATCCATCGATACTCGGTAGCGGTCGCCGATGTCCAGCCGGGCGATCCGGTCGATGGGCGCGATCGGCAGTGCGAGCGCGTCGGCATCGACAGCCTCGCCGACGCCGAAATCCGGGGCCATCAGGGTTTTCCGTCCGTCCGCGGTGGCTTGCTCGGCGGCTCCGGTCGCCAGATATGCCCCCCGGGTCTGGATCCGGCCGGCGAGTTCCTCGGTGGCGGTCTGGCTGACGCGCAACCCGTCGGCGTTGCGCCGGATGATCGAATCCACCGGCGCGAACGGTAACTCGACGCTCATACTCGAAGCCGTCCGCTTGGACGCTTAAACGTTTTCGTCGGTCGATTCAGAACACCTCCTCGGCGTCGAGCCGGCCCTCCCGGACCGGGCCCCGGGCGGTGACCTCCTCACCCAGCGAGAGGCTGGTGTCGGTCACTACCGTCATCGTTTGCTCGCTGTCGTCGAGTACGACCGGGTCGCCGGTCTGGACGACCGTGCCGGTGAACTCGACCGGCTCGCCGCCATCCGCTTCGTTTGCCCCGTCCTCGCTCGTCTCAGGGTCGGGCGTCTCGCCGTTTTCGAACGACGACAGGCTCGCCGAGCCGTCCGCCGCGGACCTCGATTGGGACTGAGGCTGGGCGTCGGTCACCGTCACGGTCGCGCGCCAGCCCGCCGAGGCCTCGATGTCGTCCTGCCAGCCGTCCTGGATCT
>CAYOFZ010000111.1:0-7501 GCA_964403315.1 uncultured Halobacteriales archaeon
GCCAACTGATATCTTACTTCAGAATAAACTAGAAAATCTTACTGTTTTCGACCAAGGTGTTTATGAATGTATCGATCCGATTCAACGGTTTCACAGACGATTTAACGATAGATGAATGTAAATACAAAACTATGCTGATGATTTATGGTGATATGAATTCGGACGATTGCCGTACCGACGGCGGTTCCTTGCCCGACGGGCCGACCCGCGTTACGCCCCGTCGATCACGTCCTCGTCGGCGGGGTTGTCCGCGCCGATCTCCTGGATGAACGCATCGACTTGACCGGGATCGTCGTGGCCGACGAGCGGCTGGTCGGCGGTTCGACACGGCTCGTCGACGCCGAGTCGGTCGGTGACGTGATCGCCCACCGCTTCCGCCATCTGCCGATAGGTCGTGAGTTTGCCGCCGACGATACTCGTGAATCCACCGACGCCGTCCCGTTCGGCGTGATCAAGCAGGTAAAACCCACGGGAGATCCCCCGACCGCCGTAGCGCTCGCGGTCGGGGCTGTACAGCGGGCGCACGCCCCAGTAGGTCCGGTCGATCCGGTCGCGATCCAGTCCCGCGAGCATGGCTGAACACTCCTCGAACATCCGGTTGACGTCGGCCTCGTCTTTCGGGAACTCGTCAGGATCCTCGACCTCGACGCTGGTCGTTCCCAGCACCACCTGTTCGTCGTGAGGCACGACGATGTCGCCGTCCGCGGCCGGCCGGGCGCGATTCAATACGGTGCCGAGGTCCTCGAACCCGACAGCGACCATCACGCCGCTGGTGGGCGACATCTCGATGTCGATGCCCGCCAACCCGCCGAGCTGTCCGGCCCACGCGCCGGTCGCGTTGACGACGTGATCCGCGGCGATGTCACGCTCGCCCGAGCCGTCCTCGACGGTCGCGCCGACAGCCCGCCCGCTCTCGCGGGTGATATCGGTCACTTCGGTTCCAAAGGAGAGGGTTGCGCCGCGTTCGCGGGCCGCGAGCGCGTTCGCGGCGGTCAGTCGGGTAGGATGAACGACCGCGTCCGGAACCCGAAGGACGCGGTTGACACCTTCCGTGAGCGCGGGTTCCTCGCTTTGCGCCTCGGTCGCCGAAAGCGTCTCGGCCTCGATGCC
Source organism: uncultured Halobacteriales archaeon (assembly GCA_964403315.1). GTDB lineage: Archaea > Halobacteriota > Halobacteria > Halobacteriales > Halalkalicoccaceae > CAYOFZ01. The sequence continues at coordinate 1,111 of CAYOFZ010000111.1, forward strand.
GAGGTCCGCGCAGGCCTCGCGTTTCCGCTCGAAGTAATCGGGGTCGTCGCCCTCGACCTGCACGAAGTAGCCGCCGGTGTCGGCGATGCAGTGAGGAGCGATATCCTTCAGGACGCGGTTTTCCGCGATGCATCCGCGCGCGCCATCGGGGTCGTCGATTGCGTAGCGCGCACCGCTGTGGAGTACGCCGTGTGATCGCCCGCTGGTTTCCCCGGCGATCCGTCCCCGCTCGACCAGCGCCACATCGATACCGCGCATTGCTAGGTCGCGCGCGACGCCCGCGCCGGTCGCCCCGCCGCCGATCACGAGAACTGTCGTTTCCATATTTGACTTTCAGTCGGCGCGCACTTCAGCCTATTCAGGGACCGCCCGTCAGAACGATTCCTCGTGGACGATCTCCTCGGCCGACCGGCGGACTTTTCGTTCGGTTTCGATGTCGGCGGCGTCCTCTTCGGGATAGCCCATCGTCAGCACCATTACGGGTTCGTAGCCCTCGACGCCGAATTCCTCGATGATCGCCTCCCTGTCGAACCCCTCCATCGGGCAGGTCGCAACGCCCTCGTCCCACGCGGCGTACATCAGCGTCATCGCCGCCAGCGCGGTGCTGCGGGTGGTCCAGACCCGCCGCTCGGACTCGGGCCAATCCTGCCAGCCCTCGATGGTTTCGACCAGCTCGTCGCGGGCGTCGATGTTGGGGAGATACCCCTTCTCGACCCAGTCGTCGAAGTTGCGCTCGGCGTGGGCGGCGGGATCGAGGTTGCCAAGCACTACGACGCCGGCGGCGGCGTCGGTGACGTGGTCCTGCCCGCCCGCACACTCCTGGAGGCGCTGTTGGTTTTCCTCTTCGCGCACCACGAGGAACTCCCAGGGCTGGAGGTTGTACCCCGAGGGGCTGTACCGCACGGTATCGAAGATATCGTACAGCGTCTCGTCGTCGATGGGTTCGTCGGTGTAGTCGTGCACCGACCTGCGGCTCTCGATGACCTCCTGAGTCTCCATACGTGTTGATTGGCCGTATAGCGTTATAACGCCCCGAGACTCGGTCAATGCGTCCGGTTTGATCCGATTTGCCGTGGTACACAATGGCTATATCGGTGGCGACCGTAGCTCGGGTATGGCACAACGCGAGATCCAACAGGAACTATCAGTTGATCAGTTCACCCTCGGGCTCGTCGGGCCCAACCAGGAGTGGGCCGGTACCGTCGCCGACGGCGGCACCATCAAAACGCATACCCCCGCGGGCTGCTGGGGGCCGATGGTTACCCCCGAATTCCGGGGCGGCCACGAAGTCACTCGCCCCATCGGCGTCGAGGGCGCGGAGGTCGGCGATGCGGTCGCCATTCGGATCAAGGACGTGGAAGTCACCTCAGTCGCTACCAGCACCGGCAGCATGGACGAACGCGAGGGCGCGTTCGGCAGCGACCCGTTCGTCGATCACGAGTGTCCGAACTGCGGCGCGGAGTGGCCCGAAACCATCGTCGAGGGCACCGGCGAGGACGCGATCAAGTGTGCCGAATGCGGCGCGAACGCTTCTTCGTTCGGCTTCGAGTACGGTTACACCGTCGTCTTCGACAAGGATCGATCAGTGGGGCTCACGGTCGACGACGAGGCCGCGGACGATCTCGCCGAGGACGCCGAAGAGAACATGGCCCTGCCCGAAAACTCCCGTCAGCATCCGATCTTGCTCTACAAACCGAGCGAGATCCCCGGCACGCTGGGCCACCTCCGGCCCTTCATCGGCAACATCGGCACGACTCCCTCGGTAGAACTGCCCGACTCGCACAACGCCGGCGACTTCGGACAGTTCCTGATCGGGGCCGACCACGACTGGGGACTCGATAGCGAGGACGAACTCGATGCGCGCACCGACGGCCACATGGACATCTCAGAGGTTCGGCCGGGCGCGATCCTGATCTGTCCCGTCGAGGTCGAGGGCGGCGGGATCTATGTCGGCGACCTCCACGCGAACCAGGGCGACGGCGAACTCTCGCTTCACACCACCGATGTCAGCGGCCACACCGAACTCGAAGTTGAGGTGATCGAGGACTTGGATATCGACGGGCCTCTCCTCCTACCCAACGAGGAGGACCTACCCCATATCGCGGAGCCGTACACCGATAAGGAGAAGGAAGCGGGCCACGCGCTCGCCGAACAGCACGGCGTCGACCTCGACGAACTCGGCCCGATCCAGGTGATCGGTTCGGGTCCGACGATCAACGACGCCACCGACAACGCCTTCGACCGCGCAGGGAAATTGCTGGACATGAGCGAGGGCGAGGTCCGCGCCCGGTGTACCTTTACGGGAGGCGTCCAGATCGGACGGCTACCCGGCGTCGTCCAGCTCGACATGCTCGCGCCGATGGAGACGCTCGAAGAGCGGGGGATCACGGATCTGGTTCGCGAGCAGTACGATCTCTGACGACCACCTCGCACCGTTCATCGCCACGGATCGGGGGCGAACCCGACCCGGCTGACGAGCCGGGGATACACGATTGCGACGGCAAGCGCTACCGCGAACGACAGCCAAAAGCCCAGTTCGCCGAACAGTTCCTGTACTGCGATCAAGACGGCGAAGATCACCGCGATCATCAACAGGTAATGGGGCAGTAGTTCGATGAGCCGTTCGCCGAACGCCATTCGTATCCCTCGATAGGGTCCCCGGTATCGTATAGCTACGGGTTTCACGCGACGAGGAAGAACCCGACGAGCAACGCGCCCGTGAGCAGCACCTGGATCGCCTCCGAGGCGAGGGTGCCGACGGTCGTATAGAAGGCGACCCGAACGCTCGCTTCGAGATCGCCCGAACGGTCGAACTCCAGCCCGAACACCGTCCCCGCCACACCCAGCAGCATGCCAACCGGACCCATCGGTACGAGCAGGACGAGCCCGACGACCGCGGCAATGGCGGTCGTCCGCCACGACGCGCCGCTCGCCTTCGCCGAAACCGCACCCGTGAGATAATCCAGCCCCAGCGTGAACAACCCGAGGAGGGTCGCCGCCACGAGGAAAATCACGCCGGGTTCGGCGTATCCCGAGGCCCACCAGTAGCCGTAGATCCCAGCGAGCGAGAGCGCCGCGCCCGGGACCAGGGGGACGATGCTCCCGATCACGCCACCGACGAGCAACGCGACTGCGAGCGCGAACGCTGTCTCAACCATCGGATCAGCGCTCGTAAGCCCCCTCCCGGGCGAGTTCGCCGCGCTTTGCGAGCACGCTCGGAGTGCGACAGACCCCGCGTGCGCCCGCCGCCTGCGGCACCGTGCAGTTGTTGCAGTTCTCACAGATGGCCCGTTCGCCGTCGAGGACGCGCGTGGGCAGGCAGGGTTCGGCGTAGAAGGGCCGGCCCATCCCGACCGCATCCGCCGCCGAGCCGAGCACCCCGTCGATCCGGTCGGGATCGCGAATTCCGCCCTCACAGAGCACGGGGATCGACACCTGCTCGCGCACCCGCCGACAGAGGTCGGCGTTCCAAGCAGGCTCGAACTCGAAATTGCGGGCGTGAATGCGGTTCGCCAGCGCGACTGCCCGCCAGCGAAGCGGGCCGCCGAACGCGTTTTCGTAACCGTCCTCGAACCGGTCGTCGGTCCACGCCTGCTCGGGGAACTCGCCGCGGATGATGCTCATATCCCAGAAGGCCGATCCCCGCACGGGCACGACCGCGTCGAAGCCAATCTCCTCGCAGGCCCGGCAGATCTCGACGACATCGCGCTCGGAGAGGTGGTGGCGAACGACCGCCGGACTCCCGGTTTCGGCTGGCACTTTCGTCACCAGCGGCACGTCGCCCGCCCGGTCGCGGATCTCGTTTGCGACGACCGAGAGGAATCGGATCCGGTCCTGTAGACCGCCGCCGAACTCGTCGTCGCGGCGATTATAATATGGCGAGAGAAACTGCTGGACGATCCCCATGTTCGCACCTGCGATGTGGATCCCGTCGTAGCCCGCCTCGACAGCTCGGGCCGCCGCGCGACCGAAGTCCGCCGCCAGCTCGTACACCTCCTCGGTCGAAAGGACGTGAGGATCGTAATCGAGGATCCCGAGCCGGTCGGCCGCCCGCAACAACAGGGGCGGCCGGGAGACGGCGAGTTGCTGGAGGTCGGGATGGGCGGCGCGATACCCGGCGTGCCAGGTTTCCATGCTGCGCAACCCGCCGTGTTCGAGTTGAAGGAAGATTCGCCCGCCGTGGTCGTGAATCGTGTCGGTGAGCCGTTCGAGCCGTGAGACGAATCCGGGGTCGTGCACCCGGGTCATTCCGGGGGCCGCACAGCCGCCCTCGCCCCGGACGATGGTGGCACCCTGGAAAATCAGCCCCGCGCCCGCCGCCACGGCGGGTTCGAGTTCCGCGATCAGGGTATCGACAGCCTCGGGGTCGTTGCCCGCACATTCGAGTAGCGGGGCGCGGTAGAGGCGGTTTTTCGCCCTCACGCCGCCGATCTCGACGGGGTCGGTGAGACGGGGAGCCATGTCCGGGCTACGGCTGGCGGCGACTAATCGGTACCCCTATCCCTACCGCTCCGGGACGTTCTCCTGGTCGTCGAGCGCGCCTATCTCGCGTTCCTCGTTGTACTCTTCGCGTCCGGCAGCCTCGCCGGTGAGTTCGTTGTACAGCGCCTCGCGGGCCTCGTCGGCGTCCTCGTAGCGTTCACTCTCCAGTCTGTCGAAGACGCTGCCGACCGATTCGGTTTCGTTGGGCATTTCGATCATCTCGTCGCCGTAGTCGGCGGCGATCTCCTCGCTGGTCGTCGGGAACTTGTGTTCGGAAAGCATGTCCGCGACCTCGTCGGCGGCAGCCGATTCGGCGGTCTCGGCCCGGTTGCGCTGGCGCTTGCGTGCGCTCTCCTGTGGATCGCGTTCGCCCATACCTCGTATTTGTGCCGCCGACCGGATAACGGTTGGTCCTGCACACTCAGTTCTCGACGGCGAGTAACGCAACCCGCTCGCACACCAGCTCCGAAAGCGAGGCGTCGGTCGCCGCCCGCTCGGCGTCGATAATTCCATAAAAATCGACGATCCGCTCGGGATCGGCCCGGTCGCCGGGCTCCCAGTCGGCGGGCTCGACCAGCTCCGACAGCGCCGCCAGCGCACCCGCCTCGTCGTCACCGTCGACAACGATAACGACCTCGCACTCGCCCTCTTTAACGCCGATTTCGAGTGCGCGTTCGATCTGGCGGCGGCCCGCGGCGTACAGCAGGATCTCGATGCTTCGCTCGCGGGCGATGGTCTTGTCGCGCTCGACGGCGCGGTTCGCCAGCGAAACGGCGCGTTCGAGATGTGCTGGGTCGGCGATATAGCGTGCGTCGAACGCCTGGATCGCACACCCGGAACGCTCGCCGATCCGATCCAGTTCGGCGACGAACCCATCGAGATATCGGATCTCGACGGTCCCGGTCAGGAGTTCCATCCGAAATCTCCGAGGTCCGCCTGTCCATCGGCTGCTTCGCTCGCGTCGGCGGCGGCCGATTCGTCGGCCTCGACGCCCTCCAGCGAGGGATCGGGATGGCCAGCGTTGCGTAGGACCGTCTCCGCGGTTCGTTCGCGGCCGTCGAGCGCCCCAAGGACGACCCGCTTGTCGGCACTGCGGAGGTCCTCACGGGTCTCGATGCCCGCCTCGTACAGCCGGCGGGCGCGCACCCGCCCGACATTACCAACGCCGACGAGGCCCAACAGCTCCTCTCTCACGCCGTGTTCGACGCGCTGGCGGGCGGCGCTGATCGCCGCCACCGTCTCGCCGCCCAGATCGAGTTCGACCGCAAGCCGCTCGGCGGCGTTGAGCAGCCACTCGGCGGTTTCGATTTTCCCCCGGAGGTCGCCAGGGCCGATGCCGTAGCGGTCGGTGATGCGGTCCTCGTCGACCTCGCTGGCCCAGTCTTCGAGCAGCTTTGCGGTCTTGAGCGCCGACAGCCAGTCCTCGAAGCGCTCGGTTTCGAACTCGCTTGGCATCGCCCCGAGGAACTCGGGTTCGCGCTCGTAGGCGAGTTCGGTGTATTCCTCGCGGTCGCCCGAGCGCAGATACAACTCCCACATGTCGGGGGTGCGCGAGACGAGATGATACAGTCCCAGCGCGCTCGGGCGATCCGCATTCTCCAGCCCGTCGATCATCTCGGCGGCGCTCATAGGATCGAGGTACAGCCGCGAGACGGTGTGGCCGGTTTCGGTCGCCTCGATGCCCCCGTCGCCCTCGCGTTCTAAGAAGCCGTTTCGCTCCAGATACTCGATCATCCGGTCGGTGACGGATTCGAGCCGCCCGGCCTCGGTGGACTGGGCGGCATACAGCGTGCGTTCGAGGAACTCCAACAGTCCTTCCCGTGAGTTCGCAAACCCCGAAGCGACGGTGGCGAGGATGTGGGTTCGCAGCGCGGGTTCGGTGGCGAGCTTCGAGCGCACGGGTTCGGGG
>CAYOFZ010000112.1:0-7391 GCA_964403315.1 uncultured Halobacteriales archaeon
TTACGGCTTCGCGGGCGTACTCGACCTGATAGAGGCGTCCGTCCGGGGAGAAGATCGTGATCCCGCGGTCGTAGGCCTGTTGTTGGGATTGTCCCTGCATAGTATCACTGGAAATCGAAGTCCATCGTGCCAGTGTACGCATCCCTGGACCGCCCGTCAACGACTTCCTCGCGGGTGACGGCGGCCCGGTCTGCGTTTCCGAACACGACTGTCGTCTCCTTCCAATCTTCCGGGCGGCGTCCTAAATACTTTTCTTCACAAGTTCGCATCGCTCCCGGAGTCGTTCGTGATCCCGGGATAGCTTTGCTACTCGATGTCTGTTATTTCGAATACAGCTTAATCGAATATAACGCATATTCACAAGATTTAATTGGGGTACTCATAGTCTGGATTGCATGGCATACATTGCGCCGTTACAGTTCGGCATAGTCGATCCTGCTCTGGTATCGCTCTTGGTCGGGGTAGTGGTCGTACTTCTGTTGCTCGTTTATTGGGATGTCCCGGCTTTCGTCGGTCTCATCATCGCGGCGTTCGCTATCGGCGTCGTCTCCCCTGAAATTCCGCTCGGCGAGGTCGCTACGCAAACGGCAGAGGAGTTCGGCGCTACCATGACCGGTATCGGTATTCCGATCCTCATGGCAGCGATCATCGGAAAATCGATGACGGACAGTGGGGCTGCCCACCGGATCGTTCGCGGATTCACCTCGCTCTTTGGATTGGATCGAGCCGAGTACGCCCTCTTCGGCAGTGGGTTCGTCATGGCCATTCCGGTGTTTTTCGATAACGTGTTCTATCTGCTCGCGCCGCTTGCTCGTTCGATGCGAGCTCGCATCGGGAAGAATTATACGCTGTATATCGTGGTAATAGGAGCCGCGGGAGTAGTCACACACGGGTTCGTTCCCCCCACCCCTGGCCCGCTCGCAGCAGCGGAAGAACTCGGGGTCAATCTCGGTACGACGATCCTCATCGGCATGATCGTCGGGCTTCCGACGGCGATACTCTCGGGACCGGTTTTCGGCTACTGGATCAACGAACGACTCGACATTCCGCTTCGGGAGTCGATGGGCACGGATCCCCAGGAGCTAGAAGAAATCGCGGAACGTTCGACCGACGACTTCCCCGGGCTCTTCGAATCATCGCTTCCCATCCTCCTCGCTGTGTTGCTCGTCGGTGCCAACACGTTTTCAACCACGTTCTTAGGAGAGAACACCGCGATCGCCAATATCACAGCGTTCATCGGCGCTCCGAGTTTCGCATTGACAGCGGCGGCCGTGGCTGCTGCGGTAACGTTTTATCGAATGAATGAAATGGAACTCGGGACTTGGTCCGACGAACTCACTGAAGCGCTACAGAGCGGCGGACATATCGCCGCTATCACCTCGGCAGGTGGCGCGTTCGGCGCATTGCTCGCTGCGGCCGGTGTCGGAACCTATATCGCGGGTATTCTGGAAGGGCTCGGGTTTCAACTGCTCGTCACCGCATGGGTGATCGCTACCGCGGTCCGCGTCGTTCAGGGATCGGCCACCGTTGCGATCCTCACGACAGCCGGGATCGTGGCCCCATTGACCGCTCAGCTCACCGTTCATCCTGCGTATCTCATCATGGTGATCGGCGCAGGAGCAACGACGTTTTCGTGGTACAACGACAGCGGGTTCTGGATCGTCAAGGAACTCGCCGGACTCACCCAGGCCGAGACGCTCAAAACGTGGACCGTGCTCACGACGCTGGTTTCAGTTATCGGGCTTATCATTACGCTCATCGTATCGACGATAATTCCATTAGCCTGATCCTACAAACGTCATAGAACAAGTATCTCCATCAATCGGACGAGACGAGCCGACAGTACTTCTGTTCACACGCTCGCACCGTCCCGCTCGTTCCCCGAACGAACACCCCGACCGGATCGTCGTCGACCCCGTCGATACAGGCGAGCGCCGCCCGCGCGTCGCCGACGGTGTCTCGACGGGTGCGGACGACCGCTTCGCCCGTTTCGTCGCCGTGTTCGAAGCCAAAGACCCGCAGATCGGCGTCGGCACTGCCGGGATCGCCAAGCAGGTTCTGGCCGGCATACCACAGGCTCCGCTGGAAATCACGCCGCGAGATCTCGGTGTTGGCCCGGGTTTCGATGCCGACTGCGAGATACCGCCATTTGGGCCGCAGGTGTTTCGGAAGGTGTTTCACAGTCGCCTAAAGGGGTCCACACGGATAGGTACCCCAAGTTGACCCGTTAGGTCACACCGTTTCATTGCTATCGTTCCGCTCTGCTCGGTGGTTGGACGGCGTTTAGGCTAGTTTTGTCTCTCGATTGTCTCACCGGACGGGTCCAGTACGGTTTCGCCCCAGAGAATCGGATCCGAACGGTCGTGCTGATAGCAGGATAGATAGGGGAACGGCACTTGCGTCATACAACGAGTACCATCACAACAGCGGCGAGCACAGATGAACTCGTTACAGTCGTTCACGGGCGGATCACGGGCTGGCTCGTTGAAATCACTGTAGGTTGTTGAAAGGGACATGTTATGTGCTACCCCCCTTCACCACGACCTCACCCGTCAAATCGACCACCGAAATCGAGGTGTCGTGCGTTCGAAGGCAGGCCAAAACGTGTCCGCGTTTCACTACATATGGTCCGATGGCTCTCCCCCGCGCTACCATATCGGTGACGGACATACTGGTTAATAACATCTGCCTATGCATGGTATCGGAGGTTGTATTCACAACCTACTTATCACCACTCCCCTTCATCAGGTGGGCTGACCGTGAGCGAATCCTCGATTAGGTTGCGATAACCACGGCGAAACCGTTTCGAGAGTGCCTGCTGAGAAACGCCGAGCGTCCCCGCCAGTTCGTCCATTGTCGTGTCTCGTGAGACGTTGTAATAGCCCATATTCAATGCAGTGGTCAGCGTCTCGTGCTGGGCTGTTGTCAGTTGGATTGGCCATTCGTCGGCGGTTCGATGGGATGATAAAGCCGGTTCAGATCGAAGTTCATGTCGTTTCATCGAGGTACATCCGAAATTCCGAGAGGGACTTTTCATCGGTAAATCGCATCTGGAGTTCCCAGCGGTCGTTTTGTCCGGTTGCTGTGAGGATCGTCGCACTCGTCTCCCTGTATGTGTACACGACCGTCTCGACGTTTTCCACCCACTCAACCCGGTATAGAACGGCGTCTTCCATTTCGTCTAATTGTGTAATGGCCTCGATGGAGGGATCGTTTTCCGCCGCAGTCTCGAAGTCTTCATAATCGCCACCAGTAGTCCAGAAAAACGGCATGATCCGGTCGGTTTCGTGGGTGACGACCCGTTCGACCTCGACGACCATCTCCGGAGCCGAAACCAGCGTTTCGTGGAGTGCGAACTCCTCCGATGGAACGGTGAACTCCCAATGATACTCATATGTGCAACGGGATTCGGTTAACTGATAAATCCACGGTTGCTATAATACTATTGATATATAGATAGACCGAGATGGAGTTCCGGCCAATGTACGGCTGGTCATAGCCGTTCACCGACCAGCACCCCGATCTGATCGTGCACCCGTCGGGCGGCGGTGACGGCAAAGCCCGCGTCGGTGAACGCCTCGACGAGCGTCCCCACGGTGGCGGGATCATCGACCTCGGGACTGTAAAACGGCTCGTCGGGATCGGGTCTACCGAAGAACATCACATCGCCGAGAACTAACTTTCGAGGACTGAGATCGGCGATCACTTCGATGGCCTCGCGTTTTTCCGCGTCCGAGAGATGATGCATGGCGAAGTTCGAAACCACGATATCGACCTCGCCGTCGTAGTCGGGATCGCGGAAACTTCCTTCTGCGAACTCGATATTGTTGAGGCCCTGCTCGTCGGCCTTCCCGCGAGCCTGATCCAGCATCCCATCGCTGATGTCCCGGCCGACCACTCGTCTCGCGTCGGAGGCCAACGCGAGCGCGATGGCTCCGGTGCCGGTTCCGAGGTCGAGCACCACCTCGTCGGGTTCGGATGCGGCGTGTTCGATCACGAGATCGGCACACGCGCGGTACTCGGGGCTGTTCGCGTCATCGTACTCCGTGGCTTTCTCGTCGAAGCGCGCGGCGTGTTCCTCAGCCGTTTTCTTCATACCGTCCCCTACGAACCCTCGGCTCTATGAACGACTCGGAGCGGCGCTCGCGGTTGCGCTCGGCCAACCGGCCCCACTCGCGCAGGCCGCCTTCGATCCCCTCCCTCGAGAAACCGATCCGTTCGCCAACCGCCTTGAGTTCCCGGGGTCCTCGAAGTTGGAGGTGGCTCGTGGGGTTCGCGCTCACGACGTAGGGAGCGTCGTATTTCTCGACCAGTTCCCGAAGTTTTCGGGTGTCCGCGAGCGCCTGCACCCGGGGGCCGCCCTCGGCGCGGAGGACGGGCTCGAAGTCGAACTCGACGCGGACGCCGTTTTCGGCGGCGGCCTTCGCCAGCACGTGGTTGAAATCGCCCTCGCCGCGCATGGGGTGGGCGAGCACGTCGACCCGTTCCTGTTCGACCGCGAAGCGATTCAGGGCATCGGTGCCGCCATGCACGACGAGGACCGTGTAGTCTTCGCGGTAGTTTCCGAGGTAGCCGCTCGCCTGTTCCGGACTATCCGCACGGATCTCGACACCGCGAACGACATCGATTCCAGAGGCCTCCCGTATCCGCTCGGGGTCGTACTCCGTGCGGTCATCGCCGTGATTACGGACGACGATCCCCGAAAAGCCGTAGTCGGCGGCGGTGCGCGCATGGCGGGCGACCGACGAGTTGCCGTCGGGGGTCGCGTGGACCGCCTCGTACATGCCCGTGATTTTACCCGCATCGGCATACCCGTGGCGATTCCAGGCTGAACAGTTAACCGCCCGGACGCCGTATCCCCGGGTGTCATGTCACGACGCAACCCGTTCGACGACATCGAGGAGTTTTTCGACCAGCTGAATGATCAGTTCCAGGGTCAGCCCGGTTTCGGCGGTCCCGCCGGAATGGGTGGACAAAACCGCATGAGCATCGATCTGGCTGACCACGACGGGGAGTTCGTCGTCACCGCCGACGCCCCCGGGTACGACAAGGACGACATCAGCGTGCGCGCGTCCGACGACGCCGTCCACATCGAGGCCGAAAGCGAGGGTCGATCCCAGGAGGGCGACGAGACCTACATCCGCAGTGAGCGCCACAGCCAGTCGATGCGCCGGTCGATCCGGCTGCCCGAACCCGTCAACGAGGACGAAGTCTCGGCGACCTACAAAAACGGCGTGTTGACGATCACGCTGCCCAAACGCGAACCCGGCAGTGGCGGCAAGTCCATCGAGATCGAATAGCCGCACCGACCGCCGGCGACGCCAGACCTATTGGCGCGTCGGCCCTATGTCGAGTCGAAACCGGCGCTGCGGTGGGCCGGGTGAGTGTTCATGGAAAGTGTAAACCCTGCAACCGGCGAAACGGTAGAAACGTACGACGACGACAGCGACGAGGAGGTCAACGAGGCGCTGGATCGCGCGAACGAACGGTTTGAGACCTGGAGCGAGCGCCCGATCAGCGAGCGCCAGCAGTTGCTCACGAACGTCGCGGACGTGCTCCGGGACAACCAGGAGGAGTATGCCGAGCTGATAACGAAGGAAATGGGCAAACCCATCGCCCAATCGCGCTCGGAGGTCGAGAAATGCGCGTGGGCGTGTGATTACTACTCCCAGCGCGCCGACGAGTTCCTCCAGGACGAGGTGATCGGGGGCGAACCCGACGCGCGGACGCTCGTTTCCTACGAACCGCTCGGAACGGTGCTATCGATCATGCCCTGGAACTTCCCGTTCTGGCAGGTGTTCCGCTTTGCCGCACCCAACATCACCGCCGGGAACACGGGTGTGTTCAAACACGCCTCGAACGTCCCGGGGTGTGCGGTCGCCATTCAGGAGATCTTCGAGGAAGCGGGCTATCCCGAGGGCGTGTTCAACACGATGTTGATCGGCTCCGAGAAGATCGACGACGTGATCGCCGACGACCGCGTCTCGGCGGTGACGCTCACCGGCAGCGAGGGGACGGGCCGACAGGTCGGCGAGAGCGCGGGCCAGAACCTCAAAAAACACCTGCTCGAACTCGGCGGGAGCGACCCCTTCATCGTGCTCGACGACGCCGACATCGAGGCGGCCGCCGACACCGCCGCAACCGCGCGCACGATCAACTCCGGGCAGTCCTGTATCGCGGCCAAGCGCTTCATCGTTCACGACGACGTGTACGACGAGTTCCTCGACCGGTTCATCACCGAGATGGACGATCTCACGACCGGCGATCCCATGGACGACGACACCGACCTCGGCCCGCAGGCCCGGGACGACCTGCTCGATACGCTCCACGATCAGGTCGAGGCGAGCGTCGATCAGGGCGCGACCCTCGAACTCGGAGGCGAACCTCTCGACCGCGAGGGTCACTACTACCCGCCGACGGTGCTCACGGACATCCCCGAGGATGCGCCCGCCGCCGCGGAAGAGGTGTTCGGTCCCGCCGCCGCAGTGTTTCGGGCCAGCGACGAGGCCGACGCAATCGAGCAGGCGAACGATCACGACCTCGGGCTGGGCGCGTCGATCTGGACCGAGGACCTAGAGCGCGGAGAGCGCGTCGCTCGCGAGGTCGAGGCCGGCCTGACCTACGTCAATGAACTCGTCAAATCCGATCCGCGCGTCCCGTTCGGCGGCATCAAGGACTCGGGGTATGGACGCGAACTCGCTCGCTTCGGAATTCAAGCGTTCGTCAACAAGAAGACGGTCTGGATCCAATCGCCCAGCGAACACGAGGGGACTCCGGCGGAATAATACGTACCGGACTCGAAAAACCCCCTCATGAACGAATCTCCCTCGGGAGGACTCGACAGGCGAGGACTACTCCGCGTCATCGGCACGCTCGGGGTCGCTACGACGGCGGGCTGTCTGGGACTGGGTGGCGGTAGCCGTCAATCGGCCCCGACCAACACCAGCGACCAGGCCGAGCGCTCCACGCTGACGGTTCGGCTCCGAACCCCGAGCGGCGAGCCCGTAACGGAGGTCGTGGTGTTCGTCACCGTCGGATCGACCCCGAGATGGGTACCCTCGACCGACGGAAAGACGCCTGGGGACGATGGTATCGTCAGATTCGCGCTCGAAACCGGCGAGTACACGGTCAGAACACGGAGCCAGGAGTACACGGACGCTAACAAGTCCGTCACCGTCACTGAAGACACCGAGGTGACGATCACCCTCGAACGGGGAGTTGAGATATCTACCGACGACTAAAGCTGAACCGCTATTCCCGGCTGTAGGAGGTGATTCGGCCCCAGCTAGTCGTCTTGCCCCACAGCCCCGAGCGCATACATTCGAGTTCGACGACTTGGGAGTTGTCGACGAACAGGTTGACGTTCGGCCCGAAGTTCTTGATGTACCACT
>CAYOFZ010000113.1:0-7356 GCA_964403315.1 uncultured Halobacteriales archaeon
ACAGCGCGACGGCGGCGAGCAACCCCTCGGCGAGCATGCCGCCGTAGCCGATCAGCCGGGCGTCCGACTCCTTGTTGAGCTGTTTCGCCGTCGTCCCCGAGGAGACCAGCGAGTGAAAGCCGCTGATCGTTCCACAGGCAATGGTGACGAACAGGACGGGAAACAGCGGCAAACCCGCAGTGCCCCAGAAGCCGTAGTAGGGGTCGAGGGTGATCGTCAGGGACTGTTGGGCCGTGCCGAAGATAGTGCCGACGAATATCGCCAGGATCGCCCCGCCGACGCCCGCATAGAGCAGGAACGACGACAGGTAGTCCCGGGGTTGGAGCAGCGTCCACACCGGTAGCACGCTTGCGATGAACGCATACACCAGGACGATGGGCACCCACGTCGAGGCCGCGAGCGCGATGGGATACTGAATGCCCACCCAGACGCTGGCGAACACGCCCGCGACGAAGACGACCGTTCCCGGGATAAAGGGAAGGTTGAGCTGGTAGAGATAGACACCGAAGACGAGTGCCAACCCGATGTACAGCATGCTCGCGGTCGCGGCGCTCGGATACGCCTCGAACACGACACCGACCACGTACGCGAACACGGCGACAACGAGGATGATCGTCAGAAACGCGAACCACAACAGCATGTCCTTGCCGCGCTCGCCGACGTACTCGCCGATGATGTACCCGATCGATTTGCCCTCGTGTCGCAGGCTACTCGAAAGCGACACGAAATCGTGGACGCTTCCCATGAGCGGGTTCCCGATAGCGATCCACAGCAGGGCCGGCACCCAGCCCCAGACGACGCCCGCCGTGATCGGTCCGACGATGGGCGCACCCCCCGCAATGGACGAATAGTGGTGTCCCAGCAACACCGATTTCTTCGCCGGGACGTACTCCTGTCCGTCCTCGTATTTGTGGGCCGGTGTCGCCTGCTCCTCGTCGAGTTCGACGAATCCGGCGAGGTATCGGGAGTATCCGAGATACCCGGCACTGAACAGTACCAGTATCGCAATGACGAGCCAAATGACTTGAACCATGGTATGATTCCTCACCCGCAATTCAGCGGTAGCGGGAGCTTAAACCTTCTTCATTATTTTTATTTGATAACGTCAATTCGAAAGAAGTCGATAGGTGAAATTATGCCGGGATTCTTGTGGAAAGGACAGCGAACGGATATACGATATATCGAGGAGTTCGTCAGACGTGTACCGAGGTCGTCGTGTCGATGTCGAGTTCGGCCGCCACTTCCGCCAGCAGGGACCCCTTGACCTCCTCGACACGGCTTTCGATGGTCGCCACCACCGGTTGCTCGAACTCCTCCCGGATCTCTGCGATCCGTTCGCGCTCGGTCGCACATCGCTTCCGAAGGTAGGTCGCTCCCCGACCCCGTTCGTCGTCGCCCGGTTCCGGCGTGATCCTGTTTACGACCAATCCATCGATAGCGAGCCCCGATTCGGACAGGTCGTCGATCGCCCGCCGTGTCTCCCGAATCGAGAGCTCGTCCGGGTTCAACACAAGATAGAAGGCGGCGTCGTTTCGGAGCGTCTCGCCAGCGAACTCGAACAGCTCCTTGCGCTCGCGGAGCCGGGCGATGATGGGATCGTCCCGTGCTCGTCTGCGCGCTTCCCGCTCGCCGATGGCGGCCTTTTCGAACAGGTCGATGCTCTCGGCACGCTTCTCGACGAGTCGATCGATCCAGTCTTCGAGAAACTCCGGCAGCGCGAGCAGTCGGAGCGTCCCGCCGGTGGGTGCGGTGTCGAAGACGACGCGGTCGTACCCCTCGGCGTTTCGCATCACCTCGATGAACCGGTCGAACAGCGCGGCCTCGTACGCGCCGGGCGTCCGATGGGCGAGTTCGATCTGGCGGTCGATTTCGTTGACCACGCCCGCGCTGACCTGATCGCTCATCGTCCGCTTGATCTCGGTCATGTGTGCCTCGACCTCCTCGTCGGGGTCGATCTCCATCGCGTGGAGGCCGTCGTATCCCTCGACCGGTTCGGGATCGTCGTCGAACCCCTGATCGAACACGTCGGAAGTGCTGTGGGCGGGGTCGGTCGATACCACGAGCGTCTCCAGGCCATCGCGCGCGCATTTCAGTCCATAAGCGCTCGAAACGGTCGTTTTGCCGACGCCACCCTTCCCGCCGAAAAAGACGAATTTCTCCATGCGTCAGAAGTGGTACTGCTGGCCCTTCCGTTCGACCATCGATTCGCGGTCCCACATCCGGCGCTCAAACCCCTCGAAGTCCTCCGCGAGGTAGGGGAGCAGTTCGGCCGTGTAGTAGGAAACGGGGCTCGGAATCCCGAACGCATCGGCGAAGCAGGCGAACAGGAACACATCTTCCGTGTCCTCGGCTTCTTTTTCGATCTTCTCGGTGGCCGGATGCTCGATCATTCCGTGATACAGCCCGTGGAGCCACTCCGTGAGGAGGTCCCGATAGCGTTCGATTCTCTCGGCGAGTTCCATGGTGAATGATCCCATTTATCCGTGTAAAACGGTGTCGCTCGGGCCATGGTTATACTGTTTGTTATAAGTGCTCACGCGAATCTGCAACGAATTCGCGTGAGAAGTTCAGCCGACAGTATATATCGATCCGTGACCTATTCCGTTCATGACGGATTCGGACGCAGTACTTCCGACTGCGACCCGCATCGGCCGGGTCGTGCTCCGGGTGAACGATCTCGACCGACTGGTCACTTTCTACCGCGATGTGGTCGGCCTCGCGGTTCTGGACCACGATGGGGAGCACGCGACGCTCGGCGCTGGCGGGGAGCCGCTGCTCGAACTGCTCGCGGATCCGGACGCGTCCCCCAGAGGCCGCGAGGAGACCGGTCTCTTCCACACGGCGTTTCGGGTTCCCTCGCGGGCCGCGCTGGGTGACGCACTCGGGCGGGTTCGCAAGCGCTGGACCCTCGACGGCGCGTCGGATCACCGCGTGAGCGAGGCACTCTACCTCAGCGATCCGGAGGGAAACGGAATCGAGGTGTACCGGGATCGCCCACGCGAGGAGTGGCCGACAGCGAGCGACGGCACAGTCGAGATGGACACCCTCCCGCTGGCGACCGAGGAGATCGCCGCCCTCGATGACGGGGAACGGCGAGTGCCCGAGGGGACGACGGTCGGACACGTCCACCTCGAAGTCTCGTCGCTGCCAGCGGCCCGGGAGTTCTACGTCGGCGGTCTCGGCATGAACGTTCGCCAGGAGTGGGACGATTTGGCGCTGTTCGTCGCCGCCGACGACTACCACCACCATATCGGGCTGAACACGTGGAACGGACGGACGAACCCATCGAGCGGACGCGGTCTCGCCCGGTTCGAACTCCTCGTTCCCGATCCCGACGCACTGTCGGCGGTCCGTCGACGGCTCGCGGAGCACGGAACCGAGATCGCCGACGAGGGCGATAGTATCGCTCTCCGCGATCCCGACGGTATCGAGCTTCACCTACGGGCCACACTGGAACCGAACTCGGCGGGCGGCGGCTGACCACGAGTTTCACTACTCGCTCTCGTCGGGCCGCCGGGCGATCATCCCGAGGGAGACAAACGAGACGACCGTCTCGTCGTCGTCGTTGATGCCCTCGACCCGGATCTTGACGTGCCCTCGCCGGGGGTCGCCCGACGGACGTTTTTCGAGGACTTCCGTGCGAACCGAGAGGACATCACCGGGCCGGACGGGTTCGTGCCACCGGAGTTCATCGACGCCGCGTGCGCCCATGCTCGTTTCCGCGTCGATGTAGTTCTCGACGAGCATCCGCATGCACATCGACGCGGTGTGCCAACCGCTGGCGATCAGCCCGCCGAACATCGACTCCTCGGCGGCCGCTTCATCGATGTGAAACGGCTGGGGGTCGTAGTTCTCGGCGAATTCGACGATTTCGTCCCGGGATACTTCATAATGGCCGAACTCCGCCGTCTCGCCGACCTCGATGTCCTCGAAGTAACCAGTCATCGGTGGCCGTACACCACCGAGGGTGATAAACATCGGCGGGCTGGGATCGAATCAGGACAGTTCGTCCTCGATGGCGTCCAGCGCACGTTCGAGTTCGGATTCGCGTTTCCAGACCGCCACCCGCCCGGTGAGCCGGCGGGGGAACAGATCCAGCGCCACCGCCGAGCGCATCCACACGCGAGTGCCCTCGTTTTCGGGTTCGTAGGTGATCGTCGTCTCCATCTCATCGAACGGGCCCGCCGAACCTTCCTGTTCGTAGCGGTAGCCATCCGGAAGGGTCTCGAAGAACAGCCCCATTTCGAGCCCTCGCCTGCCGGCGATCACGCGGGTCCCCGAATCGAGATCGACCACCTTGCGGGGCTCGAAACTGCCCTCGTACTCGACCAATTTCGCCGGCGAGAGCGCGCCGTCGAGTCGTGCCGGCGTTGTCGGGATGAACCGCGAGACCTCGGTTTCGCGCATGACTGGGATTCGCGGATCGGTACATTAAGGCCCTCGGCCCCGATCCCTCGGGTATGACCATCGAAAACCGTGACGCCGCCTCCGTGATCACCCACGCGCTGGCCCGCGACACCCTCTCGGATCTCCGGGACGTCGAAACCGAACAGGTCGGCTTCCGAAAGGGACTGGTGAAACTCGGGCGGATCTGTGGCTACGAGATCATCGACGGGGAGATGGACACCGAGTACGTCGAGATCCAAACCCCGCTCGAACGGACGATGGGCGAGCGCGTCAGGGGTCTCGACGATGTCGTGATCGTTAACGTCCTCCGGGCGGCGACACCGTTCGTCGAGGGGCTTTTGAAGGCGTTTCCGCGCGCGAAACAGGGCGTCATCTCGGCGGGCCGCGACGAGGAAGCCGGCATGAGCGAGGGGGAGTTCCCCATCACCATCGATTATGTCAAGCTCCCGGAGATCCACGAAACGGACACCGTCATCGTCGCGGATCCCATGCTCGCAACCGGAAGCACGATGTGTGCGGTACTGGAACGCGTTCTGGCGAATTCGCCCACTCCCGAGCATCTGTTCGTCCTCTCGGCGGTGAGCGCACCCGACGGTCTGGCGCGTGTCACCGATCAGTTCCCCGAGGCCGAACTCCTTACAGTGAGCGTTGACGACCGCCTCGACGAGAACGGATTTATCGTCCCCGGGTTGGGCGACGCCGGCGACCGCGCGTTCCGAACGACCTGACGGACGACGGATCAGGCACCTCGTTCGGGGGAGCAGAGGCGAATGTCTTTAGTCGGTTATCGACGGTGGATATGTATGGCCTACCGGCTCGACGAGATCGACAAACTGATCCTTTACTACTTGACGAAGGACGCGCGAAACACCTCGGCCCCCATGATCGCTGAGGAAGGAAACGTCTCGCCGGGGACGATCCGCAACCGCATCGCCCAGCTCGAAGATCATGGGATCATCAGCGGATATCACGCGAGCATCGATTACGAACGGGCGGACGGACGGCTCACTGACCTCTTTACCTGCAACACGTCGGTATCGGATCGTGAGGCGCTGGCCGCGCAGGTGCTCGATATCTCTGGCGTCGTGAACGTGCGGGAACTCGCAACCGGGCGGGGAAATCTGCAGGTGAAGGCCATCGGAACGGACACGGATGATCTGGGGCGTATTGCACGCGAAATCGCCGGTCTCGGCATCGAAATCGAGGACGAGGATCTGATCCAGCGCGAGTTCTTCCGTCCCTACGGACCGTTCGGTCCCGAAGACGAGCGCCAAGACCACCTGCTGACCGATATGATGAGCCTGACCGGCGATGCGGAGGTGCTCGAACTGTCGGTCGTCAATAGCGCACCGATCGCCGACAAGACGCTTCAAGAAGCCGCCGAGGAGGGACTGATTCACGACGACAGCCTGATCATCGCTATCGAGCGCGACGAAACGGTTCTTACGCCGCGAGGACACACCCGGATCCGTCCGAACGACATCGTCTCGATTCTCTCCCGGGAAGGATCGCCCGACGAAATCCTTCACGCGTTCAAAAACGAAGAACCGTCCTCGTCGGCGGTGTGACGGGAATTTGAGCATATCTGTCGGCGTGATCGTCTTTGGACTCACTCGATTGTTACTCGACCGCTGGTCGCACTTCGCAGGCGGTCGCGCAGGCCCTCGGCGTCCGCGTCGGGAACCTGCACCGCGAAGGCGACGCGCTCGCCGTAGTCAGCATCGAACGCTACGTCGGCGCTTTCGATGATCCCCCGGACGGTTCCCGAATCGTCGTAATCGACGGTGATCGACAGGCGAGTATGGGGACGTTTTTCGATAATCTCAGCCCCCTCAAGCGCCGCGCTCACCGCTTGCGAGTACGCCCGGATGAGTCCCCCGTAACCGAGTTCCGTTCCGCCGAAGTAGCGGGTGATCATACAGACCGCGTTCTCGATGTCCTCGCCCTGGAGAACGTTCAGGGCGGGCTTGCCCGCCGATCCCGAGGGCTCGCCATCGTCGCTAGAGTATTCCCGGAAGGGGTCGGCACGCACCCGATAGGCGGGCACGTTGTGGGTGGCGTCGGGATACTCGGTTTCGATTTCCTCGATGAAGGTATCGGCGGCCTCGACCGTCCCGGCGGGTGCGAGGTGGCCGATGAACTCCGATCCCCGGACCTCGAAGGCAGTACTGGCCCGCCCGGCGACGGTGCGGTAGGTGTCGCTGTCGGTCATGCGAGTTCGATGGTCCGGACGAACGCGAGGTCCCGGATCTCGTTCAACAGATCGCCAGGGATCGGCTCGTCGGTGACGATGTGTAGCCGGGGTTCATCGGTGAACTCGGGGTCCTCGCTGACGGTCTGGCGGATCGAGATGCCGTGATCGGCCAGCAGCCCGGTGACCGTGGCGACGATCCCCTCGCGTCCGGCGTCGGTGACGGCGATCGTCAGCGCCGTCAGATCGAGCACCGGCGCGAGATCCATCAGACTGGGGATCTGGGAGATGTTCTGGAAGATCGGCCTGAGCTGGTCGTCAGCGAGGATCGCGTCCGTGGTCGAGTCCACGACGCGGCGATCCACGCCGATCTCGCGGGCGAGTTGGGTGTCGGGGATCTCGATGCCGCCCGACACCACGCGCCCCTCGTCGTTGACCGAGAAGCCGCGTTCGAGGAGGAGTCGGATCACCGCCTGCTGGCTGGGCGATCCCTCGAACTTGCCCATAATCTCGTCGAACATATTCGGATCGTGTGAATCGCTGGGGTATCTATTCTGTCGTCTCCGTCCGGACGGCTAGAGCCATTCCAGTCCTGTCTTTTGAAGACCGTAGACCTGTTCGTGCGGGTATACTTCGGCCATAACGTCGTGATCGCGGCGATTTCCCGGGCAGACACGGTATCGTCCTCGAAAAACAGCACCGCCCGATAGCGATCCGGCGGTACCTCCTCGATGAAATCGTCATCGTACGTGACGATA
>CAYOFZ010000114.1:0-7233 GCA_964403315.1 uncultured Halobacteriales archaeon
CGGGATCTTCGTCGATTTCATCCCCGACTTCTTCATCCGGGCGCTGATCAGCGGCGAGAAAACCCACACCGGGATGTTGCTCGTTTCCTACATCGTCGGCCCCATCGTCTTCGGGTTTTATGGCCTGTTTTTGCTCCCTATCTTGCTCATCCTGTTCATCAATGCCGTCCAGATACTGCTTCCCTACGTGCTGTACGGCATCGAGCCGACCCAGCGTCAGCTCACCTTCGCGGAGTATCTCGAATCCGAGAACACCGGGACCGAACGACGAGAGCCCGCTCCGACCGACGATTGATCGTGGATACGGCCGAATCAACCGCGTCCGTGGCGGGATCGAAGTCTTAACGGTTCCGACTGCCAACGTCCCGGCAATGGAGTTCGAGGCCTTCGCCGCCCGTGTCGCCGAGATCGAGGCCGAATCCGCCGATCTGGCCATCGAGGAGCTTGTCGCCGAACTTTTCGCGGAGGCAGACGACGACCTCCCGATTCTCGCGCGGTTCGTCCAGGGTCGGGTCGTTCCCGCCTACGACTCGACGACTCTCGACATCGGCCCACGGCTCTGTTATGAAGCGATCGCCCGGGCCGCAGGACAAAACGTCGATGCCGACGATGTCGAGGACCGGCTCGCCGACCGGGGCGAGATCGGCGAGGTCGCCGCGAGTTACGACTTCGGCGGCCAGCAAGGCCTCGGTGCCTTCGCCAGCGGTTCGGCGGCGTTGACCGTCGCCGAACTCGATGAGAACCTCCGGGCGCTCGCCGCCGCCTCGGGATCGGGCAGTCAGGACCGGAAACTCGATATCCTCTTTGGCCTGTTCAACCGCTGCAATCCTGAAGAAGCGCGGTATCTCGCACGACTGGTGCTCGAAGAGATGCGCATCGGGGTCGGCGCGGGCACCGTCCGAGAGGCCATCAGTCGGGCCTTTTCGGTGCCCGACGGCCGGGTCGAACGCGCGCTACAGGTCTCGAACGACTACGGACTCGTTGCGGACGTCGCCCGCGAGGACGGGGTCGAGGGTCTCGATGGAATCACCCTCGAAATCGGCCGACCGATCCAAGCGATGCTCGCCCAAACGGGTACCGTCGGTAGTGCCCTCGATGATTGGGACGGGGCCGCCGTCGAGTGGAAATTCGACGGGGCGCGCGTCCAGATACACTACGACGGGGAAGCGATAGCGATTTTCTCGCGGAACATGGAGGAAGTCACCGACGCCCTGCCGGAGATCGTCGCGTTCGTTGAGGAACATCTCGATGTCCCGGCGATCATCGACGGCGAGGTCGTCGCCATTGACGCTGCGGGCGATCCGCTCCCCTTTCAGGCAGTGCTCCGTCGGTTCCGCCGGAAACACGAGGTCGAGCAGGCCCGCGAGGAGACCGAACTCCGGCTATACGCCTTCGACTGTCTGCATGCTGACGGCGAAGACTTGCTCGATGCCCCGCTCGCCGAGCGCCACGCCCGCCTTCGGGAGGTGCTCCCGGCGGGCATCTCCGAACAACACCGCACCGACGACCCCGAGGAGATAGATGCTATCGAGGGCAACGCGCTCGAAGCCGGCCACGAGGGGATCATGCTCAAAAACCCCGCGTCGGCGTACTCGCCGGGCCGGCGCGGCATGAACTGGCGCAAACGAAAACCCGACGTAGAGACGCTGGATCTCGCGGTCACGGGGGCTGAGTGGGGTGAAGGCCGGCGGGCGACGTTTCTAGGTAGCTTTCGTCTTTCGGTTGTCAGCGACGACGGCTTCGAGCCGGTCGGCAACGTTGCAACCGGCATCACTGATGAGAAACTCACCGAACTCACCGAGTTGCTCGAACCCCATATCCTCGCCGAGGACGGTCAGACCGTCGAGGTCCGGCCCGAGGTTGTTTTCGAGGTCGGCTACGAGGAGATCCAGCGCTCGCCGACCTATGAGTCGGGATACGCGTTGCGATTCCCTCGGTTTCTCGCGGTACGCAACGACAAACCACCCGAGGAGGCCACGACGCTTGCCGAGGTTGAACGGTTGGCCGAGAGGTGAGCGCGGACGTGGATCGGAGGCAAACGTTTACCGTCCGCTCGCCACAACTCGCGTGTATGACGGTAACTCACGGCGGTCTACAATTCGACTGGCTGGGCTACGCGACCGCACGCATCGAAGCGCCCGACGGAACGGTCGTCTACACCGATCCCGGCCGGTACGGAACGCTCACCGGCGAGTGGGCAAACGAGTACGGCAACGCTTCCCACCCCAGCGGTGGGGCCTACGACGCCCGCGACGGCGATATTGTGGTTGTCACCCACGACCACCACTACGACGATGACGGAATCGACCGGGTCGCACGCGAGGACGCGACCGTCGTCGTCTACGAGGCGGTGTCGGCCGAGGGTGTCGCGGAAAACAGCGGCCGCGAGGTGGCCAAACCCGAGGCACTGGATTACGACGTACGCCGGGTCGCTTACGGCGACGACCTTGATGTCGCTGGCGTTGGAATGGAGGTCGTGCCCGCGTACAACCACGAGGACGGCCCCCGTGCCGATTCGGACGGCAATGTCCCCCATCCTCGCGGGTTCGGCTGTGGGTTCCTCTTCAGTGTCGGGGGCGACACCTGTTTCTGGCCGGGCGACTCCGATGTCATCGAGGACCACGCGGGCCTCGATCCCTCGGTGTTGCTGCCCTCGATAGCCCAAAGTTTCACGATGAACCGCCACGAGGCCGCCGACCTCGCCGAACAACTCCGCCCGGATCTCGTCGTGCCGATCCACTACAATACCTTCGAGGCGCTCGAAGCCGACTCCGCGGCCTTCGCCGCCGACGTGGCCGGGCGGGGCGTTCCGGTTGCCCTCGACGAGCGATAATCCTGCCCGGAGCGAGCGGAACCTACTTATCAATTCGAGTATAATTTCTCCGCATGAGCCACCGGAGTACACCGAACTTCTGTGCCGAGTGTGGAGCGGCGCTCGGCGCAAGCGATACCTACTGTTCGCAGTGTGGGACATCCGTCGGAGCGACACGATCCGCCGGCGGTTCGATGGGACGAAGCGAGTTCCGCCGTCGGGTCGAGGACCTGACCGTCGAGGGGTGGGAGATCGAACGGGACTACGGCGACCGCGCCGTGGTGATAGATCGCGGGTTCGGATCGATCGGCCTCCACGTGCTCTTGCTTTTATTCACGAGCGGCATCGGCAACCTCCTGTATGCGTGGTACTGTTACTCCCCGGGTGCCGACCGCGTCGAAGTCCGCGCCGACGGAACCTACTGGCGGCTGAACGAAAACGAGGGCGTAGACGCGACGACCGCGCTCAGCGCCTTTCTGGCGCTTTTGTTGGTGTGTTTCGGACTGGCGATGATAGTAAGTCCCTTGCTCGGAGTGACTGTGTTCGGAGTGTGTGCGCTCGTCGCGGTCGGGCTTGTGTTTCCACCGGTGCGACGACGGCTCGCACAACGTAGATCCGTCACGACGTTCGGCCGCGCTCGCGTGACCGACGAGCGGGTCGTCGATCAGCCCCACACGCCGTGTTCGGTCTGTGCATCGCCCGTCAATACCGGCGTTGAACGAACGTACGGCACTCGCTCGTACATCGCCGGGATTCCGATCTCTGCTCATGAGGACGGAAAAAACGTTTACTGTCGGTCCTGTGCGAACGGCGATGAGTTCGGGGATCACCTCCACGAGACCGAGTCGGCCTAAAGCACGTCCATCTCGTCCAGTCGCTCGGGGAGATACGTGTCGGTGACGAAATCGAGTCCCCGTGAGGCGAGCGCCTGCTGTTCGGCCTTCTTGCCGATGTCGAGCTGGAGTTCGATCTGCTCCTCCCAGTAGTCGGTCTGGAAGCGGGGATCGTCGAGTTCGTTTTCCAGCGCGTTGATATCGGAATCCGACAGGGGATCGGTGGGCAGATCGTACTCGACGATGTCCTCGGGCTGGATGCCGACGAACCGCGCGTCAGGGGTTGCGAGGTACTCCGAGAGGTGCGCGGACTTGATCGAACCGTACGCCACCGAGGCGAAGATGCGATATGACCACGGATCGCCGTCGGTGAACACGGTGACGGGAAGGCTGAGTTCGTCATGCAGGCGTTTGGTGATCCGCCGGGTCGCGCGGGCGGGTTGGCCCTTGAGGTGGACGATCAGAGCGTTCGAATCCTCGTCGAAGCCGTTTTCGACCAGTCGGTCACGCATCCCGCCGGTCTCGACACACAGGATGAAGTCGGCCGCGGAGTCGAGAAATTCGATGGAGTCGGGGTTGTTGGGGATCTGATAGCCGCCTTCGCCGACGTCCCCCTGGCAGTGGATCACCCGCTCTCCGCGGCGGGTCTGCTCGCGGATCTCCAAGGGCCCCATCAGGGTCGCGCCCGATTCCTCGGGACGCATGTGGAAGTCCTCGCGGGTGACATCGGAGACGATCTCCAAGTCCTCGATCAGCTGGTTCGACTCGTCCTGATCGGTGAACTGGGCCTCTTCGTTGTCCCAGGATTCCGAGAGGTAGTAGAGTTCACGCAGCGTCGAGGAGCGGTCCTCGTCCAGCTGGTCGGCGAGGAACTCGATGGTGTAGATCGCCTTCAGGAGCTTGCGCGCACCCCGCACGGAGTTGGCGCTGCGGGTGCTCGTCCGGTCGCCGTACACCCAGACCTGGGCGTCCTCGTCGTACTCGATGTTGCTTTTCGTCCGCGTGGGGAGGGCCAGTTCGGGGATGTCGCCGCTCTCGAACTGGTCGTAGAACTCGGCGGCGAGTTCGATCAACTGCTGTCGTGCGTCGTTTTGATCGGTGTCTGCACTCATTGCTCGGTGGTGAGTTTTGCCG
Source organism: uncultured Halobacteriales archaeon (assembly GCA_964403315.1). GTDB lineage: Archaea > Halobacteriota > Halobacteria > Halobacteriales > Halalkalicoccaceae > CAYOFZ01. The sequence goes on from CAYOFZ010000114.1 coordinate 4,780, forward strand.
TTTCGACCCCGCTCACGTCGAGGTCGAACGATGCGTCCTCCTCGATAGTGTATTCGAGGATGGCCGTTTCGCCGCTCTCGATCCGAGGCGACCACTTGACGAACCACTCGCCGTCCATCTCGACGATGGTCGCGCCATCCGAGAGGTTCATCGGCTCCGTCGAGACGATGTCGGTGATCTCGGGTTCCTCGGCGCTCGTGGAGTGGTTTTCGACGAGCAGCCGCACCGAGCCGTCGTCGTTCGACCGCGAAACCTGGACGTTGTTCATGATTCGCGCGAGCGCGCTATCGATCTCGGGCGGGTCCTGGTCGGTGATTTCGGCGGTTTTGGTCGCCATTTCGGGGAGGATCTCCGCGAGCACGTCCCGCTTTTCGCGGCGTTTCGCCATCGACCGTTGTTCGTTCAGGTAGGATTTCAGCTCGCGGGCGGCCTCACGGATGGCGAGTTCGATCTCGTCTTCGATTGCAGGAACGTTGGCGAGGGCGTCCTTGGACTCGCTGGTGAAGGGAACGTTCGTCGAGGCGACGTGGATCATCAAAACGGCAGGGCCATTCGGCAGGCCGGTCCCGCCGGGCTGGTCGAGGCCGTAGTTGCGCCAGCCGATGGATTTTGCCACGTCGGTCGTCGCACACGCGCCGCGCTGATAGACCAGCGGCACGCGGTTGGCAAAGCGAAGCACGTCTATCGCGCCGTCGGCGTCGAGGTCGCCGCCGTAGGCGATGCCTGCCTCGACGATGAAGGGGTCGCCACCGTGCACGCCGGCATCGCGGGTCGCGGCGGCGTAGAAGTCGGCGTCGAACTCCTTTTTCAAGCCGGCCTCGACGAGGTCGGCGGTGATCGGCGCGAGACAGCCCGTCGGTGGCGCGATGATGTCGGTGTCCCGCATCGCCTCGACGAGGTCGCTCGTGGCCTCGCGGTCGTCGGCGATCTCCCGGACTAGCGGCACGTCGTCGGGGACCGTCCGCATCACCGACCAGAACTCCGCGACGATGTTCTCGCGGGCAGTATCGCCGACCGCCACGCCGTCGCGGTCCTGCGTCATCTCCGCCGCGCGGTCGACGTACTCCCGAAGTTCCTCACGGGTCAGCCGGTCGCGCCCCTCGCCGAACTTCGCGGCGAGGCGGTCCGCGATGGCCTCGACGGTTGCCTTGTCTTTGTGGGTGCTCGTCGCCGCATCGACCAGTTCGCGGCAATCGACGGCGCGCTCGGCGGTGATCACGCCCCAGACGGCCTCGGTGGCGTTTGCCTGAACCGTCTCGCCGAATGTGCCGTGTTCGAGGGTGACCTCCTCCGCAACCCCAGCGACGAGATCCCGGAGTTCGTGATAGGCAAGTCGCTCGCGGTCGGCGACGGCGTCGGCGATCCCCTCGGTGAAGGCCGCGACCGCTTCCGGTCGTTTGTTCGCGGTCGCCTCCCGGACGGCGTCGGCGATGCCGTCGGCCGTGGCCGCACGCCACGCCATTTCACGGCCGAAATGGCGATCACGGAAGGTATCGAGTACCTTGCGGGCCGTCTTCGTGCCAACGCGGGTGAACTCCTCCTGGAGGAAGCCCGACAACGAGTGTGAATCGGTCGCGTTGAGCATCTTGATGACCGTGCCGAGTTCGACGCCGTGGGGGTGGGGGCGGATCTCCTCGGTTTCCGCGGGGAGCTGGTCGGTTGCGCGTTCGGATTTGAACGACCCGGCAGGTTCGTGGAGTTCGACCCGGGCGTGGGGGTTCACCACGGCGGTGTGTTTGATGTAGTCGTGAAGCTGCTGGCGCGCCCGCATGTTGGCTTCCATCTCCAGTTCGATGCGGGTGCCGTGGGGCCGGTCCCACGAAGTCGTCGCTTCGCGCCGAATCTCGGGTTCGTTGGTGTCGGTGTCGATGATCAACTCGAAGTACTGGGCCTCGTCTTCGCCTTGCGTTCGGGAGGTGATCTTCGCGGGCTTGCCCGAGGTGAGTTGCGAATAGAGAACGGCGGCGGAAATCCCAATTCCCTGCTGACCCCGGGCCTGTTCGCGGGCGTGGAAGCGCGAGCCGTACAGCAGTTTCCCGAAGACCTTGGGGATCTGCTCCTTCGTAATGCCGGGGCCGTTGTCCTCGACGATCAGTCGATAGTAGTCGCCGGCCTCCTCGATTTCGACGTAGATATCGGGCGGGATACCGGCTTCCTCGGTGGCGTCGAGGGCGTTGTCGACGGCCTCCTTGACGGCGGTCACGAGCGCCCGGGCCTCGCTGTCGAACCCGAGCATGTGCTTGTTCTTCTCGAAGAACTCCGCGATGGAGATGGCTCGCTGCCCGGCCGCGAGCTCGTCGGCGATATCCGATTCCCCAAAAGTCGACTGGAGGGACATTAGTCGTGTATCACCCGGCCTGGTTAAGAAAGGTGAGGCCGTCCGTCTGACACCTGGCGGACGGGCGGCTTTCGCGCGCGCATCTGCGCTCGCGCGCACGTGCGAGGCTTTAAAGG
>CAYOFZ010000115.1:0-7195 GCA_964403315.1 uncultured Halobacteriales archaeon
CTCTATCTCGCCACCGGCTTCCTCGAGAGCGAGGAGGCGCTCATGTGGGAGTTCGTCGCCTCGACGGCCGCCGGCATCGTGGCCGGGGTCGTCTTCGAACTGTACTTCCGACGGCGCGTCCGTGCGAACGGACGACGGCTCGAACGAGACGGTGGGACGCCGTGAACCTCCGCGACCGGCTCGGGATCTCGCCCGAACAACAACGCTACCTCGCATGGCTCATGGAGGTCTCGCTCATCGGGATGTTCTTCATCGGTCTGGATCGGGGCGAGACGGGGATCCTCGTCAACACGGGCGTGGCGCTCGCGGTGACACAATTGCCGGCGCTCCTCGAACGCGAGTACGGCATCACAATGGACGCCGGACTGACCCTCTGGATCACCGCCGCCGTGTTCCTTCACGCGTTCGGGACGGTGGGCCTGCCCGGAAGCCCGCTCACCCTCTACCGGTCGGTCTGGTGGTGGGACCACCTGACACACACGCTGTCGGCGTCGGTCGTCGCCGCAGTAGGCTACGCCACCGCGCGGGCGCTCGACCGACACAGCAGCGACATCCACCTCCCCTCCCGGTTCATGTCCGTGTTCATCCTTCTGTTCGTGCTCGCGTTCGGCGTCCTCTGGGAGGTCCTCGAGTTCGCCATCGCGCTGGTCGGTCCGGCACTCGGGCTCGGCACCGTCCTGACACAGTACGGGCTCGAGGACACGATGCTCGATCTGGTGTTCGATACCATCGGAGCCGTCATCGTGGCCGTGTGGGGGACCGCACATCTGAACGATCTGGTCGGCTCGCTCGCGGCCCGTCTTGACGACGGGTGAGACCGGGCACGAACGGCCGCCGAGGCAACATACACCACGAATCGCTTATATCAGTCGGGCGCGTTCTGACCGTATGTTCGTCGGCCATGCGATGCTCGCGTTCGCCCTCGCCGCGGGCTTTGCACATCGGACCGGCCGTTCGCGCGAGCGAGCGCTGTCGTTCGGGCTGGTCGCCGGGGCGTTCGCGACCGTTCCCGACGTCGACATGCTCTATGCGCTCTCGGGGCTGGTCGGCGGGGTCGATGGCGTCGTCGACGCCGTCGGCGGGTTCTGGAGCGCGAGCACGCTGGTTCACCGCGCCCTCACCCACTCGCTCGTCGTCGGGGTCACGAGCGCGGTCGGATTCGCCCTCTGGAGTCGGGGCGTCGCTCGAAACGAGGGCACGCACGCTCCCGGGTCATCGGTGGGGAGCGTGAGGACGGGGATGGGTGCGGGGTTCGTCGTTCTCGTCGCCCTCGTCGGGACCGCCGGGCTCACCGGCGGTTGGCCGGGCCTCGCAGTGATGATAGCGTTCGTCCTCGCGGGACTCGCGGTCGTGACAGCAGCCATCCGACTGGGCGACCTCGGTCCGCGGGCGATCCTCGCGACGGCGCTTCTCGGACTGCTGAGCCATCCGTTCGGCGACCTCTTCACCGGCGAGCCGCCGCAGCTCCTCTATCCATTCGGTCCGCAGCCGATCGCCGAGCGCGTCGTGCTCAGCGTGGATCCGACGCTGCACCTGCTCGGAACGTTCGGTCTTGAACTGGCGACGATCTGGATGGCGGCGGTCGTCTACTGCCACCTGATCGATCACTCGGTCCGGGGGCACGTCCACTGGCGGGCGGCGTTCGGGATCGCCTACGCGGGGGCCGCACTCGCGCTGCCCGCGCCGACGGTCGATTCCTCCTACCGGTTCGTCTTCAGCGTGCTCGCGGTCGGCGTCGTCGGTCCCGCACCGCTGGTCGGGCAGGCGTATCGCACGCTTCATGGGAACCCCGATCATCGACAGCACGGCGACAGGCACGGACGGCGCGTGCGTGCGGTGGTCGACGGGACGCTGGCACCCGTCGTTACCGGGCTGACGGCGGTTACGCTGGCCGGCCTGTCCTTCGCGGTAGCGTACACCGTGCTGTGATTTCGGGACCATCCCGCCGGGGATCGGCGGGATCCGATCCTCGTTCGGACGCGCCGTAGCGGGGAGTCGCCGGCCTTCGCCCGGGAAGATCACGACCGGATGAATGCGAATGGCCGTCACATGAGTCGCTGAGCGGCCGTCTTGAGCGGGCCCAGATCGATGCCCAGCCGTGATTCCAACCGGTTAATAAGCATGATCTCCTCGCGCTCTATCCCGCCAAAGCGGAGGACAACGCCGGCATACAACGCGAGAAAGGCCCCGAAGAGCACGACGAACACCGGAAGCGTCGTCCGCTCGGGGATCGACGCGGCCAGTCCCACGGCACCGACCACCGGAATCATCGCCGCGGCCGGCCGCACGAGACCGGCGCTGAACGGATGGATGCCGGTTCGTCGATACAGTTGCACCGAGTACCCGATGTTGAGGGCGATATACGAGAGCAGGGTTGCAACGGCGGCCCCCAGAAACGAGTACCGGGGAATCAACGCGAGGTTGAGCACGACGTTGCCGGCCGCAGCGGCGACGTTGTCGTACATAATGAGGTTCGTTTCGCCGATGGAGGTCAACAGCCGGTAGTCGGGGCCGGCCAGCGCGTGCGTGAAAAACCCGATGGCGAGGATCGAAAGCGCGGTCGTTCCGGCGAGATACTCCGGGCCGTACGTGAATCGGATCACGACGTCCGGGAAGAAGACGAGCACGACACCGACCGGAAGCGAGAGGAGAAACACCCACTTCGTGACGACCTGATAGATCCGCTTCATCTCGCCGTGGTCCTCGTCCGCGTGGAGTTCCGACAGCACCGGCATGAACACGAAGCTGAACGACGCGAGGATCACCGTGAGCATCGTCGACATCGTATACACCACGTCGTAGATGCCGATATCGGCCGTCGATCCGAAATAGCCCAGAAGCAGCGTATCGATGTCCGAAAGCACCTGTCCCATGATCGCCGAGATGATCAGCGGTGCGGAGAAGGCGAACAGCTCGCGGTGCATCGACACCGCCTCGACGCGCGTGAACAGGTTCGTGCGATGGTAGAGATAGTACAGCCCGAGGACCGCCGCCGCCAGATGGCCAAGCAGATACGCCCACGAAACGCCGACGATTTGATACCCCGCCGCCAGTATCGATACGGCGGCCAGCAGCCGGACGCCGTGGGCGGTGAAGTTCTCGATGTACACCTTCGGCGCGGAGAGTTGCAGCCCCTGGATCCCGCCGACCGTGAGCTTTTCGAGCGCTGCGATGGGGATCGTGACTCCGAAGATCCGGAGCACCGGCGTGAGATTCGCATCCCCGAACACGGAAACCGCGATGGGTTCGGCGAAGACGGCGACACCAGCCCCCGCGAGCGCCGCCAACGGCAGCGCGATCTGAAACGCCGACACCAACACCCCGCGGCGACTGGACTCGTCGTCGTATCGCGGCAAATACCGACCGATTCCCGTGTGCATTCCGAACAGAACGAACGTCGAGGTGGCGGTGATGATGGTGGCACCGAGCGCGATTGCGCCGTACCCATCGGGGCCGAGCAGCCGCCCGATGATGACCGACGAGAGAAACGACAGTACGAGCCCGATCATCTCGCCGGCGAAAACGACAATACCGCCGGTAAACAGCGACTGAAAGATCGAGTCGGAATCATCTCCCGCGCGGCCATCGTTGCTGTGCAACGTGGTGCCGGGATCTGGGTGCTGGGCACGTTCGCGGTCTCCCATGTGGATATCGTTGCTATGCAACGGTGGTAGAAATTGCGCGATAGTCGGTAGCACACACCGTCAGTTCATTCAACGGGCGATGCCCCTCTATGAATTTCGAACCAGCGGGTCGTACCACTCCTCGTTTGCGCGATACCAGTCGATGAACGCCGCGACGCCCTCCCGGATCGAGGTCGTGGGTTCGTAGCCGAGTAGGTCGTTCGCCTTCGCGATGTCGGCGTGAGTGTGTTCGGCGTCGGCGTCGTTTCGCTCGCCGTATTCGAGGTCGAGGTCGGGGGCAAGCTGGTCGCGGACCTCCTCGGCGAGGGTCTTGATCTCGATGTTGTCGGTGCTGCCGACGTTGACGATCTCGCCGTCGGCGGCATCGGTTTCCAGGAGTCGCTCGTTCACCCACAGGATGTCGTCGACGTAGGTGAAATCCCGCGTCTGGGTGCCGTCGCCGTAGATGACGGGAGGTTCGCCGTGCAGACACCGCGAAACGAAGTTCGAGATCGCCATGTTCGGGCGCATCCGTGGCCCGTAGACGGTGAAATATCGGAGCCCTACTGTAGAGAGATCGTACACTTCGCTGTAGACCCGCGCGTACTGTTCGGTGGCGAGCTTCGAGGCCCCGTAGGGGCTGACCGGCGTCGTGGGATGGGCTTCGTCGTAGGGCAGATACTGGGGTTTCCCATAGACCGACGAGGAACTGGCGACGACCGCCCGCTCGATGCCGTGCTCGCGGGCGGCCTCCAGAACGTTGAGCGTGCCCCCGACGTTGATCTCGGTGACTTTTCGGGGATTTTCGACGCTCGTGCGCACCCCGGCCTGGGCGGCCTGGTGATAGACGGCATCGGTTCGGTCGACGAGATCGGCGACGAGATCAGCGTCGCGGACATCGCCCTCGACGAGTTCGTAGCTCCCCTCGCCTTCCTCGGCGAGGTCCCGACACTGCTCGACGGTGTGTTCTTTGATCCCGGTATGATAGTACGGTTCGAAATTATCGAGAACGACCACATCGTGGCCGCGCTCGACGAATCGCTGGGCAATGTGGCCGCCGATGAAGCCCGCACCGCCGGTGACGAGGATCTGCATTACCTCGATTCGCGCATGGCGACGGCAAAAAGGTGGGGGCTGTGGGATCGAATCAGTTCGATATACCTACAATAAAATGTGATTACATTTAACACCAACAATACTATTCCGAATATTTATTGTACCTCCGGCAGAGCGTTTCGGTGATGGTCTCGGGGTGGCGATATCGGACGTTGAGCACCGCAGGGGTAGTGATCTGTACAGTCGTTGCCGTGCTGGTTTCGAACCACCCCGCTACTCAGGCAGTGGTTACGGAATACGTGCCAGTGCTCGCCCAGCTCTCGGTGATGGTGTTGTCGGGCGAGGAGTTGCTCATGGCGGTCGGTCTCAGTACCGTCGTGGTCTTTTCGTGTTTCGTTCCATTGTACAAACCCCGGCCCCAGCGGATCCTCGATACGATGTTTCTGACGGAAAAGCGCGTGCTGGTGGCGACGTTCGCGCTGGCGACGCTCGGGTATTTCAACTGGTCGGCCCGGTTGCCCCGGGCGACGCTCGCGGTGGCGATGGGGCTGTTGTCCGTCTGGCTTCCGACGTGGTTCGCTGTGATCCGGCGGCGACCGATGCCGGGCGACGGGCGCGCGATCATCGTCGGCGACGACCCCGAGGGGATCGAGCGGGCGACCCGCGCAATCGGAATGCCGGTGCTTGGCTATCTCTCGCCGCCGATCATCGTGAGGGCGGACAGGCAACCTGCAGTAACTGACGGCGGGACGCTCGAAGTCTGGTCGGGCGATCTTCCGTGGCTCGGCGGCCTGTCGCGGCTGAACCGGATCCTCGTGGACAACGACATTACCACCGTCGTGCTCGCCTTCTCGGACACCGACCGGGGGGAGTTTTTCGGCGTGCTCGAAACGTGTCACACCCACGGCGTCGAGGCGAAGGTGCTGCGCGAACACGCCGACAGCGTGCTCCTGTCCGACGAGACGGCGGGTGAACTCGCACCGGTCGATCTCGAACCGTGGGACTGGCAGGACCGACTGTTCAAGCGGGCGTTCGATGTCGCCTTTGCACTGAGCGGGATCGTAGCGTTCGCCCCCGTTTTGGGAGTTATCGCGCTGGCGATCAGATTAGACAGTCCGGGCCCGGTGTTCTACAGCCAGAAACGGACCGCCGGGCTCGGCGGGACCTTCGAGGCCCGCAAGTTCCGGACGATGGTTCCCGATAGCGAGGTGGTCGGCCCCGTTGACGACGAGAACAACGACCGGATCACCCGGATCGGGCGGCTCCTACGGAAATCCAACCTCGACGAGTTGCCGCAACTGTGGTCGATTCTGACCGGTGATATGAGCGTCGTCGGACCGCGTGCGGTTTGGACCGACGAGGAGGCAATGCTTGAACGACAGGCCATCGAGTGGCGAAAACGGTGGTTCGTGAAACCGGGGCTGACTGGGCTGGCGCAGGTACACGACGTGTCGAGTACGGATCCTGAAACGAAGTTACGCTACGATCTGGAGTACATCCGCAAACAGTCGTTCTGGTTCGATCTGAAGCTCGTGATTCGGCAGGTATGGCTCGCAATGGAGGACATGTACGTATTAGTGACCGATAATAGTTCCGAGTAATTGAATAGTCGAACGAACCAATAGAAACAACGAATTGATTTCATCGACGGAATCAGAAGCAGTATGCAGATTCTAAAGATTATTTAAAATCAATCCAGATATCAAGAATCGCCCTGACGGATTCGAACGTCAAAAGGCTCCGAATCAAGTGAGCGGGAATATGGAAGTCCTCGGTCGATTGCTGGGGTTGCTCGGGTTGTTACTTGTCGGGACTGGACTGCGTGCGACCGGCGTTCTCGACGATACCCGGACCGCTCGGTTGAACACTGTTGCCTACTATGTCGCGCTCCCGGCACTCATCTTCCTCTCGACGTACGACCGGTCGATCGGGGAACTCCTTTCGGCGACGCTTCTCGTGGGGCTGTTGTTCGTGCTGTTTGCGACGGCGGCACTCGCCTGGATCGTCCACCGGAATCGCTCCTCACGACCGCGACAGAGCGTCGCAGTCGTCCAGTCGTACCACTCGAATCTCGGCTATCTCGGATTGCCCTTGGTCGCCGCGACGTTCGATGCCGAAGTGACCGCGATCGCCAGCGTGATCCTCGGTGTCATCTCGCTGGTCCAGGTGCCGCTGACGGTCCTCGTCCTCGTCGGCATCGACGACGCCGACGCCCGGATCAGCCATGAACTGCGGCGGCTGGCGACGAACCCCGTGCTGGTGTCGCTGCTGGCCGGCCTCGCCGTCGGGTCGGTTGGGCTCGCAGTTCCCTCACCCGTCGCCGCCAGCCTCGACGCCCTCGGCACGCTTGCGCTTCCGCTCGCGTTGCTCTGTGTCGGGGCATCCCTCCAGGTCGATCTGCCGGCGGTCGATGTCGGCGCGACCGGCTCGGTCGTCGCGCTCAAGATCGGTTGTATGCCGATACTCGCATGGGCCGCCTTCTCGTTGCTTCCCGTCGGTTCGGCGACGTTCACCGC
>CAYOFZ010000116.1:0-7147 GCA_964403315.1 uncultured Halobacteriales archaeon
CCTTCGGACAGCGGGGCGCGAACCGACAGTAGGTCGCCGCCTCGTTGGGCGTCGGCACGTCGCCCTCGATGGTCGTCAGTCGGTCGGCGTCGGGGTTGTTCCCGGGGATACTGTTCAACAGCCCCCGCGTGTAGGGATGTCTCGGGTTTCCGAACAGCTCCTCGACGGGCGCGTGCTCGACGATCTCGCCGGCGTACATCACGTTCACGCGGTCACAGATCTCCGCGATAACGCCCATGTCGTGGGTGATGAACAGGATCGAGAGGTCGCGCTCGTCCTGGAGGTCCTGAAGGAGGTCCAGGATCTGGGCCTGGATGGTCACGTCCAGCGCGGTCGTGGGCTCGTCACAGATCAGGAGTTCGGGATCGCAGGCGAGCGCCATCGCGATGACCGCGCGCTGGCGCATTCCGCCCGAAAACTGGTGGGGGTACTCGCGCACTCGCCGGCCCGCATCGGGGATCCCGACCGCTTCGAGCAGGTCGATGGCCTCCCGGGTCGCCTCGCCGCCGGTCAGGCCCTGGTGGAGTTTCAGCGCCTCCTTGATCTGATTGCCGACGGTGTAGACGGGATTGAGACTGGTCAGCGGGTCCTGAAACACCATCGCGATCTCGCCGCCCCGAATCGCCCGCCACTCCTGTTCGGTGTTGTCGGTCAGTTCCTCGCCGTGGAACTCGATGCTGCTTTCGGGGTGAACCCGGCCGGGCGAATCGATGAGGCCCATGATCGAGCGCGCGGTGACGCTCTTGCCCGAGCCGCTCTCGCCGACCAGGCCGACGGTCTCGCCGCGGTCGATATCGAAACTCACGCCATCGACCGCGCGGATCGTCTCCCGGTCGGTGTAAAACACCGTCCGGAGATCCTCGACTGAGAGGACGGTTTCGCCACTCCTCTCGGCCCGGGTCGGGCGTGTGGTCGAACGCGAACTCACGCGCCACCACCTCCGGCGGCGGCGACCTCGGCACCCTCGTCGCCGTCACCGGCCTGGCTCTGGGGATCGAGGGCGTCGCGGATGCCATCGCCGAGCGCGTTGAACCCGGTCACGACGAGCACGATCATCAGTCCGGGGATGACCGAGATGTGCCACGACGGCGTCGTGACGAACTGCTGGCCGGCGTCGATTGCGCGGCCCCATTCGGGCGTCGGGGCGGTGATGCCGAGCCCCAGAAACGACAGTCCGGCGACCGAGATGATAACGCCACCGAGACTCATCGACATGTAAATCAACAGGTAGCCGATGACATAGGGGGCCATGTGTTTTCGCATCGTGATACGGGGTTTCTGTCCGAAACTCCTTGCGGCATCGACCCACTCCTGTTGGGCGACTTGGAGGGCCGGTCCCCGGATCGACCGCCAGAGATACGGCCACTGGGTTCCCGCGAAAATGAGCGCGAGCAACAACGCACCGTTGTAAATGCCGGCGATCCACGTCCCCTGGAGCACGACCGACAACAGGATCAACACCATAAACAGCGGCATCGACATGACCGAATCGCTCGCAAGCACCGCGATGACATCGGCAAGACCCTTGTAGTAGGCCGTCACGAGCGCGAGCGAGGTGGCGATGATGCCGGCCAGCCCCATGGTCACGATCCCGATGAACAGCGAGACGCGCGCGCCGGCGGCCATGAAGGTAAACAGGTCCTTACCGGACGACAAGGTCCCGAACGGATGAAACCGGTCGAACTGGTCGTATTCGAGCGGGCCGACGTTCTGGCCGCCCGCACCCTCCGAACCCGACTGGAGGTTGGCGCTGCCGACGGTGATGGTTCGTTCGGACTGGGTAGTGTCGTCGTAGTACTGGAGCTGATGGGAGTAGGGCTGTCTGATGTTTTCCTCGGCGGTCGTCGGCCCGAGCGCGGGGGCAAACAGCGCGAGCACCAGAAACATGAACACGACGACGAGCCCGAACTGCCCCCAGCGGTGGCCTCGCAGTCGGTCGATCATGTCGTCGCGGGGCGTCCAATCGGCGTGGCGATAATGGGTGCGGAACGTCCGGTAGCCATACCAGCACCACGCGAGCCAGACGAACGCGTACAGATACACGAGCACGACCCGGATCGCCCACGCCATGGCGGGCGACAGTCCCAGAAACGTCCCGCGCCACGCGCCGCTTGGTAGCTGATACCCCTGATTGGGGATGATCTCCCGGCTCAACAGCGTCGGGATGTCCGCGAGTGCGGCAACAGCCGTCGCAAGCGGGGCGAACACCACATCGAGCGCGTCCGGCAGAACGCCGACGACACTGTTCCAGGGAAACGCCATGACCGCCTGCCAGACCGCGCCGAATTCGAGGGCGATCAACACGGCGATGCCCGCGAGCCAGAGCAGCGCCGGTCGGGGGTTGTCCCTGACTCGGTCACGAAACGGTACGTCCTCCCGGATCGAACGTGTTGCACTCATTTATCCCTCACCCTCGTAGCCCACGCGGGGGTCGATAATGGTGTACAGCAGGTCCTGTAGGATATTTATCCCAACGACGAGCAGGATGAAAAAGAACATCAGCGATGCCGCCAGCGGCAGGTCGGCCTGCGTCGCGGCCCGGAAGAACAGATACCCCAACCCGTTGATGGCGAACACCGTCTCGACGAGCACCGACCCGCCCAACAACAGAAGCGCCTCGCCCGTGATGATCGGCACCAGCGGGATGAGCGCGTTCCGGAAGATGTGTTTCCAGACCAGCGTCCGCGGGGCGACGCCTTTCGCTTTCGCCGTTTCGACGTAATCGGAGTTTACCGTTTCGAGCACCGCCGTCCGGCCGATGCGCATCTCGTTGCCCATCGACGCCGAGCCCAGCACCAGCGCCGCGGGCGCGATCATCTTGATCGCCCGCGCCAAGTTCTCCGGGTTACTCAGGTTGTTCAACGGCGGCGGTGTGACGACGTTTGGCGTGTTCACCAGCCAAGTCTGCCAGTTGAACCCAAAGAGAATGTCCTGGGACTGGGAAAGCACCGCCACGAGGATGACCGCGAGCCAGAAGTTCGGCATCGCGCGCCAGACGATCCCGCCAAAGGACGCGACGTAGTCGCTCCAGGTGTTGGGGTTCAATCCGGCGTAAAACCCAAGCGGAATGCCGACGAAAATCGCGATCAGCACCGACCAAAAGCCCAGCCAGATGGTCCGGGGGGCGAACTGGAGAATGAGATCGTAGACGCTGGTGCCACGGTTGAGCACCCACGACTGTCCCAGATCGAACGTGAACATGTCCCATATGAAGCTGAAATACTGCTGCCAGAGCGGTTCGTTGAGCCCGAGTTGCTCACGGATCCGCTCGTAGGCCCGGGGATCGCCCGTCGCGCCGACGATGGCCGCCGCCGGGTCGAGCGGCCCCAGATAGATGATCATGAACACGAGCGTCGTCCCGAAGACCACGACCGGGACCGACATCACGAGCCGTTTGAGGAAATACGACCACCGACTCATGGCCGCCCGCTCGCTCCCGGTTCGATTGCTTTCCTGTGAGAGAGTCTCATCCGTTTCATTCCGTCCGCTCGGTTGCGTTCTCGCATCGTTATACGTTTCGTTCTGCCCTCGATTTCGTTTCGATGATCCGTTCGTGGCTCGTGTGATCGGACGAACGCCACAAAGACACGAGGGTGTTCGGCGTTCGCCGGGTTAGATACTGCGCTCGCTCAGCGTGGTGTGGTTGTGTTTCTGTCTGCTCGGACCGCCCGCCCCGAACTTGGGGATATCGGCCCAGTCATACCAGAAGCGTTCGGCGAGGTCGTGATACACCGGCAGGAGGATCACGTCCTCCCAGTTCGCCTCCTCCATCGTGACGTACGCCTGGTTGCGCGCGGACTGGGCCTGATCGGACGGCGCGGTGTTGTTCTGGATCGTGTTCCAGGCTTGCTCGGCCCGGTTCGCCGCGGGCGTTCCGCTCCAGTTCACGTACGAAAGCGGGGCCCCACTGGAGGTATCGGTGCGTGGCGGATCGATCAACTGCAGGAAGTTATCCGGCGCGGGCCAGTCCATGATCCAGCCGAGCGTGTACGCCTGGAGATCCCCGTTCTCGCCACGGTTTTGCAGGGTCGAGAATTGCGCGGTTTCGAGTTGCATGTCGATGTGACAACTGGCGAGTTGATCGCGCAGGATCCGACCGGTTTCCTGGAACGTCGGCGAGGACGCGTAGGCCGTGTAGGTAAACGAGTAGCGATTGCTCTGGCTGTAACCGGCGTCTTCCATCACCTGGCGGGCCTGGTCGAGCATCGACTGGTTGTACCCGTACGGATAGCTGTTCTGGGCGTGTCTCTCGTAGGCATCGACACCGCCGGGGTAGATGACCTTCGGGGTATGGTGGTAGGCGGGAACGCCACGGCCCTTGAACACCTGATCGACAATGAGCTGTTGGTTCATCGCGTACGCCATCGCCTGCCGGGCGGGTTTTTCGACGTGTTGGGTGTTGAGTCCGATGTAGTAGACACTGACGGTCGGGACCCTGAAGTAGTTCAGCGTCTGCCCGTTGCGAACCGGGCCGTAGGTACCTATCGACCGTCCGAGGTCGTCTTCGCTCTCGATGCTGACGCTGTTGGGATCGTACTGTGGGGTCGGGATCCCGCTTGGATTGGCGGTGGCATCCGCGTTCCCGTTCATGAAGTAGTTATACATCGCGTTGGAATCCGACATGATCTGCCAGTAGACGCCGCCGAGATCCGCGACATCACCGTGGTAGTTGTCGAAGCGACCCACCTCCGCGCTGGTCTGGCTCTCCCAGTTCACGAACTGGAAGGGGCCACAGCCGACCGGGTTGGCCGTCGCAAACTCCTCCTGAGGGATCTCCCCCTCGTAATCACCGACATCGCCGACGATCCCCTCGGGAAGGACCGCGAACGCCGAGTATGCGAGCATCGCGAGGACGGAATGAAACGGCCTCCTGAGTTCCATCGACACCGTATAATCGTCCTCGGCGGTGACGGCAATCGATCCCGGCGCATACTCGGAATCCGATGCACTGGGATCGTACTCGCCACCATTGGCGTCCTGAGCCCTGATGCCGAGCGATTCGAGGATGAAATACTGGCGGACCGAGTTGTCCGAGCCCGCGAGGCGCTCGAAGGAATAGACGACGTCCTGGGCAGTCAGTTCGTCACCGTTGTGGTACTGGACGCCCTCCTTGAGCGTGAACGTGTAGGTGAGGTAATCGTCCGATACCTGATAATCCGTCGCCAACAGCGTCTCGGGCTCGATTTGACCATTGGGATAGTTGGTCAGCCCGTCGAACATCTGTTGGATGACGACCCCGGACGCGCTATCGTCCGCCGCGACGGGATCGAGCGTCGACATCGTCGAGTTGATCAACTGGAGCGTGTTCGACGCGTCGCCCTCGGGATTGGGTGATTGGTTGCTCGTGTTGTTTCCCCCTCCGGACCCGCCACCGCCGCTACAGCCCGCGAGTGCCACCGTCGTCGCCGCCCCACCGGTCGCTTGTAGAAAGCGACGCCGAGAGAGACTGTCATTATCTGTCATGCGTATGCCTCGTTCTGAACCGTCTCTTCATAAATATGTCGATAGTTGGTCCAGTATTGGCGGTTATACGAGCCAGTTGCTAATTTTCTGAAG
Source organism: uncultured Halobacteriales archaeon (assembly GCA_964403315.1). Lineage (GTDB taxonomy): Archaea > Halobacteriota > Halobacteria > Halobacteriales > Halalkalicoccaceae > CAYOFZ01. The sequence continues at coordinate 5,557 of CAYOFZ010000116.1, forward strand.
TTATATTCCGTACTTATGATTGATTTGTCCGATAAGAGCGGTTGAAATCGGTTAGAAGTGTACGTCTATCAACGAATAATCAATGCCCTAAACTGTTTTTCGTTTTGGGATACAATAAACTACCTCATAGTGTATTGTTTCCTTATATGGATAGTTTACAACTAGCTGACTGATGTGGTTGTAATATGTGTCATTTCGGGAGATTTATAATAACCGACATCGATTGTCAACGCATGACCACGAAAGCGACCCCCGAATCCGACGGGGACGGCGAGACCGAGGTCATGGCCGCTATCGACGGTGATGGCACCCAAAAACGGATCATCATCGCCGATATCACCCGGGACGGGGCGTGGCTCGCCGTACCGCTTTCGGAGGCAGCGTCGCTTCCGGCGTGGCGATAGGGGAGCCTTTTTGCGCTCGCCGGTCGTTGCCCACCCCATGCACCACCGCGAGGTCGAAACGGACCGGGAGTTCGTCGCGCGCATGGAAACCGGTGCTGACTGGCGCGAGGAGATCGAGACGCTGGCCGACGAACGCGAGATCGACGCGGGCTTTTTCTACGCGCTCGGTGCCGTTCAGGACGCCGAGATCCAGTACTACGACCAGCGCGAAAAGGACTACCAGCCCGTGAGTTTCGACGAACCGCTCGAAGTCGCCGCCTGCGTGGGCAACGTCTCCTGGGTCGGCGGGGGGCGGTTCGCCCACACCCATGCCGTGCTCTCGCGGCCGAGCGGACAGGCGGTCGCGGGCCACCTCGACGCCGGCACCGTCTTCGCCGGCGAGGTGTACCTCCGGGAGTTCGAGGACGACCTCGTCCGCGAACACGACGAGACGACCGAACTGGATCTCTGGCTATAGATGCGCCCCGAGGACGAACGCTACTTCGAGCGCCTCGAATCGGGCCTTTCGGAAGCGTTCGATATTGCCGAGCGTGCCCGCGACGAGGGTGGCGACCCCCGTCCCGAGGTCGAGATCCCCGTGGCGGCCGATATGGCCGACCGCGTCGAGAAGGTCCTCGGCATTTCGGGGGTCGCCGAACGGGTGCGCGACCTCGAAGGCGAGATGAGCCGCGAGGAGGCCGCCCTCGAACTCGCCGAGGACTTCGCGGAGGGCCGGGTCGGCGACTACGAGAGCAAGGCCGGCAAGGTCGAGGGCGCGGTCCGGACCGCGGTCGCCCTGCTCACCGAGGGCGTGGTCGCCGCGCCCATCGAGGGCATCGACAAGGTCGAGGTCCTCGAGAACGACGACGGCACGGAGTTCGTCAACGTCTACTACGCCGGGCCGATCCGCTCGGCGGGCGGGACCGCGCAGGCGCTGTCGGTGCTCGTGGCCGACTACACCCGGGCGCTCGTCGGCGTCGAGGAGTACGACGGCCGCGACGACGAGATCGAGCGCTACGCCGAGGAGATCACCCTCTACGACAAGGAGACCGGCCTCCAGTACTCGCCCAAGGACAAGGAGACGAAGTTCATCGCCGAGCACATGCCCATCATGCTCGACGGCGAGGCCACCGGCGACGAGGAGGTCTCGGGCTTCCGGGACCTCGAACGGGTCGACACCAACAACGCCCGCGGCGGGATGTGTCTCG
>CAYOFZ010000117.1:0-7112 GCA_964403315.1 uncultured Halobacteriales archaeon
TGCCGAACTCGGTGATGGGCTTGACGCCGATGCCGACCGCGCCCTCGTGGATGGTCTGGTCGAAGCCCATCTCGTCCTCGACGAACTCGCGGACCTGCTCGACCTCGTCGGTGCCGGCTTCCCACTCGATGCCGGCGTAGACGTCCTCGGTGTTCTCCCGGAAATTGACCATGTTCATCTGTTCGGGGTTCTTGACCGGCGAGGGAACGCCGTCGAGGTGGTAGGTCGGCCGGACGTTTGCATAGAGGTCGAGTTCCTTGCGGAGCGCAACGTTCAGGCTGCGAAAGCCCGCGCCGACGGGCGTCGTCAGGGGGCCTTTGATCCCGACGTGGAACTCCTCGAACGCCTGCAGGGTATCGTCGGGAAGGTGGGTACCCTCGCCGTACTCCTCGTTGGCGCTGTTGCCGGCATAGACGCGCATCCAGGCGATGTCGTGGCCGGTGGCGTTGGCGGCGGCTTCGAGTACCGTCTGTGCGGCGGGGGCGACATCGACGCCGATGCCGTCGCCGTAGATGATCGGAATAATTGGAGTATCAGGTACTGAAAGGGTCTCACCATCGAATTCGATGGCCTCACCCTCCTCGGGCACTTCGACTCTGTCGTAGCTCATAACACTTCAACAGTCGGTGATGCGCGGTAAAAGGCCTGCTATTTTTCGTCCTGCCACTAAGCGTTGAATCAGCGCATAGTTTCGAGCGACACCGTCGCGTCATGAGCCATCGAGATCCACCGTTCGTCAACGACGGGTTCGTCGGGATCATAGATCACCACGTCGTCGGGGCCAAACGGACCCGCCAGTGCCTCGTCGCGGCCGAGCGTCGCGGAGAGTTCACAGTCGATGGCCTCCGCCTCCGTCGATTCCCCGCCGTCGGTTATCGGTTCGGAATCGGTGGCGTCCTCGGTCTCGATGCTCGATTCGAGCCGGAAGAGGAACTCCAGAACCTCCTGGTAGTTCGCCTTGTCCCGAGCCGGGAGTGCCTCGTATTCGGCGTCGTCGTGGCCTTCGAGCAGTCCGATGACGTCCGTGATCGTACCGTGGAGGGTCCGATCGTTCGTGCTCATCGGTCCGCCTCCTGGGTTGCGAGGATCTCAGCATAGTAGGCGGCCATCACGCCGGCGGCCTCCTTCCAGTGGCGGTCGGTATGCATGTCGTGCAGCTCCAATCCGACGAGGTATCGGGCGGCGAGGTGACCATATCCCGACCGACCGTATTTGGGTTTCTCTTGGGAGGAGCCGATTGCGGCGTCGATCTCGTGGCGCTGGGCGATCATCGTCGGCGTCCAGTAGTCGCCGCCGGTCTTGTGGTTGCGCCACGCCTCGGTGGTCTTTTCGGCGTATTCCTCGTCCATGCCGACGATCCCGGCGCGACGGGCGAGCGCGTCCTCAACCGGCGTCCAATCGGTCTCATCCAGCGCGGGATCGACCTCGGTTCCGTCGACGTAGGGCTCCTCGACGGCGTCTTTCGCCCAGAAGGCGTCGGTCAGCGCGCGGGCGGCCTCGCGTGCTGCCTCGTCATCGAGGTGAGCGAACTGGTGGCGATCAACGTGATAGAACGCTTCGATGGTGGCCTCGTACTCGCGGCGGTCATGGTGGATGAACCCGAGGCAGGTCCGTTCGGCCATGAAGGCCGCGAGCGTGCTCTCGTCGGCGTCGAACGCGGTGGTGTCGATGTCGTAGCTTTCGGCGTCGGTGGGCGTGCCGAACTGGGCGACGGGGGCGGGATCGGACGTGGATGCGGTGGTCATTGGAACTCATCCATAGCTGGGCGACCGGCATACATATATTTCATCGAACATATCGGTAACCGACCGCGCTTACCCGGTAGTAACCGACAGAAGGGACCGAGGCGTCGAACCCCCTCTCGATTCGAGAGACGTGTCCGGTTTACATATAATCTTTGATTTGACACGACTGGAGGGGCAACGTTAACCCGATTGGATCGGACGACGGCGTATGAACGTGATCGTCCATGGCGGGGCCGGTAGCGAACCGGACGAGTCCGAATCGCGCCAGGCGGTGCTCGACGAGGCCGCCGAGGCGGGTGTGGGGACCGACACGCCCGTCGATGCGGTCTGTGAAGCGGTCGGCGTGCTTGAAACCGCGCCGCGATTCAACGCCGGGATCGGCGGCGCGGTCCAGAGCGACGGAACGACCCGCACCGACGCCGGGATCATGACCGACGACCGTGAAGCGGGCGCGGCCTGTGGGATGGCCGGTGTCGCTCGTGCCGTCGATGTCGCCCGCGCGGTGATGGATGAAACCCCTCACGTCCTGCTCGCGGGTGAGCGGGCGGTCGAGTTCGCTGCCGACTTTGGGATCGGGACCGACGTGGATCTCCGAACCGAACGAACGCGAAAGCGGTGGGCCGACCTCGCCCCGCCCGAGGGTGGCCCCCGCGAGCAACTCGACTGGATCCGTGACCGCTTCGGTGACATCGCTCCGGAAGATCACGATACAGTAGGTGCGGTCGCGGCCGACGGCGAGTCGATTGCGGCGGCCACCTCGACGGGCGGGCGCTGGCTCGCGCTCGCCGGTCGCGTCGGCGACGTTCCCCAGATCGGGAGCGGCTTCTACTGCGCGCCCGCGGGCGGTGCGAGCGCGACCGGCGCGGGCGAGGACATCGCCCGCGTGACCCTCTCGCGGCGCGCGGTCGAATTTCTGGAAACGGGTGTCGACGCCGCCGAAGCCGCCGATCGGGCCATCGAGGAGTTCGCGGATCTGACCGGCTCGGAAGCGGGGATCATCGTCTGTAGTGCGGATGGAACCCTCGGCTCTGCATACAATAGCGAATTCATGCAAACGAAAGCCCTCGCGACTAACTGGCGTTAGTCGCTCGCCCTTTTCATGTCCTCCAGGCTGCATTGCGAGCGATTTCGGCCGAAATCGCTCGCTCGGGACGCCTGCCCTCCCCCGCCCGCTCGCGCGGTCACCGGAAGTGGCGACCGCTCTCGCGCCGGCCACCGAACCGCTATCTCTTGGTTATGCACCGGCAAAATCACAACGCAAGGCCTTTGCTCGGGTCGGCCGAATCAGGCAGTATGAGCAGCCCGGATCTCGAAAGCGAGCAGTACGAGAAACACCGCGAGGCCGGCGAAATCCTCGCACAGGTCCGCGAGGAAGCCGCGGATCGCGTCGAGGTCGGCGCGAGCCACCTCGAAGTCGCGGAGTACGCCGAAGACCGCATCCGAGAACTCGGGGGTAAACCCGCCTTCCCGGTCAACATCTCCATCGACGAGGAGGCCGCCCACGCCACCCCCGAGCGCGACGACGACGCCACCTTTGGCGAGGAGATGGTCAATCTCGACATCGGCGTCCACGTCGACGGCTGGATCGCCGACACCGCCATCACGGTCGATCTCTCGGGCAACCCCGATCTGGTCGAGGCCTCGGCGGAGGCGCTCGACGCCGGCCTCGATACCGTCGAGGCGGGCGTCGAAACCGGCGAGATCGGCGCAGCCATCGAGGAAACCATCGACGACTACGGCTACAACCCCGTCGTCAACCTCTCGGGCCACGGCCTCGGCCACTGGGACCAACACACCGACCCGAGCATCCCCAACCGAGGGATCTCCCAGAGCGTTACGCTCGAAGCCGGCGACGTGGTCGCCATCGAGCCGTTCGCCACCGACGGCAGCGGCAAGGTCACCGAGGGCGCGACCGAGCAGATCTTCGCGCTCGAACACGAGGGATCGGTGCGAAACAGACAGGCCAGACAGGTCCTCGAACAGATCACCGAGGAGTACCGCACCCTGCCGTTCGCCGCCCGCTGGCTCGATACGTCCCGTTCGGAGATGGCACTTCGCCGCCTCAAAACCCAGGGCATCGTCCACGGCTATCCCGTTTTGAAAGAAGACGACGACACCCTCGTCAGCCAGAAAGAGCATACCGTGATCGTCACTGAAGACGGGTGTGAGATAACCACCCGCTGAGTGTTAACGCAGCTTTTGCAAGCGAGCGAGGCGAGTGAGCGAGCGGTGGGCCGAGCGACCCACGGACCACAATCGATTTCACGGCAGGCGACGAGTTGTGTTCATGGCTACCACTGACCGCGCGAGCCAACGCCGCGAGGAGATCGAGGCGATCCTCGACCGCAAACCCGGCACACGGGAGGTCCGCGACGAGGCCGACCGCTACACCGTCGTCGGGGCCGCGAACCGGAACACCTACGCGAACTGGTTGACGCCCATCGAGGAGCATTTCGTTTGCCATCGCAACGCGATCCCCCATATCGAGGACAGTGACTGGACCGTCTCGCTTTCAGGCACACTCGACGGCGAACTGTCGGTGGGCGACCTCGGCGGATTTCCGACGGTGGCGGTCGGCCACACCATGGAGTGTGCGGGCAACGACCGCGGCCAGCACGATCCCGAAACGGGTAGCGTCCAGTGGGAAGCGGGCGCGGTCGGGACCGCGATCTGGACCGGCGTGCCCGTGAGTTCGGTGTTGCGCACCCATGGTATCAGCGGCGAGGAAGGCTGGCTCACCGCCGTCGGCGGCGACCGCCCCGCCGACGAGGACGTTTTCGCTCGGTCGATCCCGCTGGAGAAAGCCAACGAGGATTGCATCCTCGCGGTCGGTATGAACGGCGAGCCGTTGTCCGAAGAGCACGGCTACCCGGTGCGGCTCGTGGTCCCGGGCTGGTACGGCGTCAACAGCGTGAAATGGCTCGCCGAGTTGCGAGTTATGGATTCGATGGTTACTGAAGGTTCGCTGGATCGGCCAGGTACCCACGCCAAATGGCAACAGGAGGAGTACCGCATCCACCCCGAGGGCATCGAACCTGACACGAACGAGACGGTTGAAACCACTGATACGTGGTCCCAGATCGAATCCCCGACCGTCGAACATCCCTACGCCTTCGATCAGAACGTCATGTCGCTGATCGGCGCGCCGAGCGGCGAACAACCTATTGAGGCGGGCGAAACCGAGATCGTCGGTGTCGCGTGGGCCGGCGACAACGCCATCGCGGGCGTCGAACTCTCGACCGACAGCGGGGAGAGTTGGACCGACGCCGAGTTCTTCGGTCCCGACTACGCGAACGCCTGGCGGCTGTTCCGGTGGTCGTGGGACGCCGAGCCCGGGTCACACGCCCTCGTTTCGCGGGCGACCGACGAGCGTGGGCGAACCCAGCCCGCGACCATCTCCGCGCCCGAGGACGCAGAGAATGCGCTCGAAAACGACGAATACCCCTGGAATGAGGGTGGCTACGCCGCGAACGCGTACCTCCCGAACGCGGTCAAAGTCGAGGTCAAACCGTCCGAGTAGTGAAGCTATCACCTACGGCGGGTTTTCGACGGCGTTCAACCGCGATAGATCGTCGCTTTCCAGCGCTGATCGCCAACACTGGATGACCGCCAACGTCACCCGTTCCGCGAGTTCGACCTCGATGCACGACGGTTCCGCGTCCTCGGTCGATGCGGCCGGTGGCGGGTGGAAATGCTCTCGCGGCGAGTGAGAGTTCGGGTGGTTATCGAACCGGAAGTCGAGATCGTCCTCGGTGTAGTGGAACCCGTAGGAGTCGGTGGTGCTCCAGCGAACGTCGAATCGACCGGGCTCCTCGAAGCCGACCGCCACCGTTATGATGAGCACCTGCGGATCGAACGTCGAATCGAACCCGGTCGATTCGACCAACGGTTCGTATCGTTCGAACGTATCCCGGATCGCAACCAGCGACGCTCCGTCGGGCGGGCCGAACCCATCGTACTCTCCGCCCATCCGATCAGGCCTCGATGAGGTCCCGAGTCCGCTTGTAGGAAAGCGCCGTCTGTGCGAGCGCGAGGTTTCGTCGTGTTCCTTCCCATTCCGAGATGGCATCCCACGGTTCGGCCTCCTCGGCGTCGAGATCGAGTGCGAGTTCCTCGGGGGAGTCGACGCCATAGTTCTCCCGATACTCTTGGATCGTCGCTTTCATCGCCTGAATACCCTTCATGAGTTCCTGTCGAGTGTGCTCGCGCTGGAGTTCCTGTACGCGCTGAACGATGTGATACTCCTCGTTTCGTTCGTACAGGGTCGTCCGATCCTTCTGGGTGGTCGTGGCCGCCCCGAGATCCACGAGCCGGTCGAGATGCTTCCGGGCGGTGGTTTCGCTGACATGTGCCCAGTCGGCGATTTCCGATACCGCCGTAGGTTCGTGGGTCTGTCTGAGAACTGACCGCACCCGGTCGAACCCGTCAGTGTTCTCGATCCATCGCTCGATCGCCGCCTCGTTCACGTCCATACACGGTACTACGAGTGCCGAAATCAAATAGTTATTGCAAACACAAATATCTAGCCCATACCCGGCACGGTCGTCGGTTCGAATTTTGCCCTTCCTCAGGGTTCACCCTGTATCGCGGCCCTTATTTGGGTGTACGGATTGGGACAACGTAATGACCGACGAGGACGCGTCTCAGTCGGAGAACAGGACGATCCTGCTGATCGGGAGCGGCCCGATCCAGATCGGACAGGCCGCCGAATTCGACTATTCCGGCGCACAGGCCTGCCGAGCCCTCCAAGAGGAAGGGGCCCGAGTCGTCCTCGTCAACTCGAACCCGGCGACGATCATGACCGACCCCGAGATGGCCGACGAAGTCTACATCGAACCCATCACCACCGAGGCCATCGCCGAGATCATCCGGAAAGAAGATCCCGACGGCGTGATCGCGGGACTGGGCGGTCAAACGGGACTCAACGTCAGCGCCGAACTCGCGGAGGAAGGGGTGCTCGAAGAACACGACGTCGAGATCATGGGCACGCCGCTCGACACCATCTACGCCACCGAGGACCGCGACCTGTTCAAAGAACGCATGGAGGAAATCGGCCAGCCCGTGCCCCGCTCGCAGACCATCCAGTCCGTCGAGGAGGTCGAACCGGCGGTCGAGGCCGTCGGTGGCCTGCCCGTGATCATGCGGACGACCTATACCCTCGGGGGATCGGGCTCGGGGGTCGTGAGCGAGATGGACGAACTCAAAGAATCGGTCCGCCGGGGGCTTCGCCTCTCGCGCAACGACGAGGTGCTGATCACCGAGTCCATCGCCGGCTGGGTCGAACTCGAGTACGAGGTGATGCGCGACGCCGACGATTCGTGTATCATCATCTGCAACATGGAGAACATCGACCCGATGGGCATCCAC
>CAYOFZ010000118.1:0-1183 GCA_964403315.1 uncultured Halobacteriales archaeon
CCGCCGAGGTCATCGAGGTCGTCGGCAAAACGGGGATGCACGGCGAGGCCATGCAGGTCAAATGCCGCATCGGCGGCGGCGAAAACCAGGGTCGTATCATCACGCGAAACGTCCTCGGTCCCGTCCGGGAGGGTGACGTGCTCCAGTTGCGCGAGACCGCCCGGGAGGCCGATTCCATCGGAGGCCGATAAAATGGTCGAGACACGCACCTGCGATTACAGCGGACAAGAAATCGAGCCCGGCACGGGCATCATGTACGTACAGACTGACGGCACCGTCCTCCATTTCGCCGACTCGAAGGCGGAGAAAAACTACTTCCTCGGGCGTGAGGCCCGAGATCTCGAATGGACCGAGGCGGGCCAGCAGGAACGCGAGCGCACCCGCGCTGCCGAGCGCGAGGACGCCAGCACGGAATCGGCGGAAGCGGACGCCCCCGAGGCGGGCACCGAACGCGCCGCAAGCGAGGAGGAAGCCACCGTCGAACCCGATGAGGAAACCGCCGAGGAAGTCACCGCCGACGAGGACTCCGAAGAATGAGCGCCGAACGCGAGCGTACCTTCGTGATGGTCAAACCCGACGGCGTCCAGCGCGGGCTCGTCGGCGAGATCATCTCCCGACTCGAGGATCGCGGCCTGAAACTCGTCGGCGCGAAGTTCACGGAGATCGACGAGGAACTGGCCCACGACCACTACGGCGAACACGAGGGCGAGCCCTTCTTCGAAGGCCTCATCGAGTTCATCACCTCGGGGCCGGTGATGGCGATGGTCTGGGAAGGCGACGACGCCACCCGACAGGTCCGCAAGATGATGGGCCAGACCGACCCTGCCGAGTCCGATCCGGGCACGATCCGGGGCGATCTCGGGCTGGATCTCGGCCGCAACGTGATCCACGGCTCGGATCACGAGGATCCGAGCGCGAACGAACGCGAGATTTCGCTGTTTTTCGACGACGAGGAACTCATTGAGTACGACCGGATCGACGAGGAGTGGCTCTACGAGTAGAGCGGTTTTTCGATGCTTGGCGACCCTATCGGCACCAAACGGTTTAGGACACAGGTGCATAATTCGCGGATACCATGAATGGGATCGTCGAAACGGAAGGACGATGGGCGGTCAGCCGCGGATCGACGGTCACAGGATTTCAGTGGTGCAGATTCACGAATGGGTGATCGAGGAGGGGATGA
>CAYOFZ010000118.1:1283-7054 GCA_964403315.1 uncultured Halobacteriales archaeon
GGTCACAGGATTTCAGTGGTGCAGATTCACGAATGGGTGATCGAGGAGGGGATGAGCCCCGAAGACGTGTCCGCGGAGTTCGACCTCGACCTGGCGGATGTCTACTTGGCGCTCTCGTACTACTACGACAACGTCGACGAGATGGAAGAGTGGAGGGAACGTCGGGAAACCCGGATCAAGGGATCTATTTCTGACGGTCTTGAGTAGTATGTCAGCGTCGGGTTAAATCAGATTCATGCTCTGCTACTTGGAATGTTGGCGTCGTTGACGTGCCGTAGGAATTGGTCGGATGACACCGAACAGGAACTGATTGAGACCGGAGCCGATACCCAACCCTATCATTACAATTGGCGCTGTGCCAATGATGATCATGTTTGTGATCCAGGCCCAAGCGAGTGCAACTATACTGACGACACCAACAGCGATCATCGCCTGCATACCGGCGTGGCTCCGGTCCGACGCAGCGAATAGGACTCCGGTTACGATAGCCACGACCACGCCCACCCACCACTGGTTAGCCGCGAACACAACTGTTCCGGCCAGCATGGTACCTAAACTGATGTTCGTTAGTGCGTGACTCCGTCCAGCAAGACGGGTCTTTTATCATTCTCATTCATAGTATATAAAATACTAACTACAACGAATATAAAAATTACGTAATACTGAAACCTTACTTAGCCCTCGGTAGTGAAATCCTTCGGATCGAAACGGGTCCAATGACGGATACGCATTCCTACCGAACAGCCACTTCATATCAAACGGGATTTCCTTAGAAGTGCTCGTTCCAGCGTTCAGTACCCGCGATCAGGTCCTTGATCGCGGTACACTGGGCTTCCGCCGTGCGCCGCCCGAGTTCGTTTTCCCGGTCGTCGACGCAGGCCCGCCACGACCCGACCGACGCCCAGTATTCTAGCGCCTCGCGGCGATCCCAGCCCTCGGGTAGGTCGCCGTGGCTATCGATGTCCTCGTCGACGATCCCGGTAACGCGCTCGTTTTCGACCTCGGGAAGCTGGGTTTCGCCGAACGTGGTGGTTTCGAGCCCCTCCTCGCGGTAGACCGCCGATCCCTCGTCTTCGAGGGCGACGACGAAGGCGGGGTGTTCGGGGTTCGCTTCGACGGTTTCGTGGTCGTGTTCCGTCTGCGGGAAGGAAAACTCCTCGGTTTGGATAGCGAGCACGACGCCGCGGCTGTCGGACGTTGCGACGACATCACCTGATTCGTAGGGCGGTGCCGTTCCTGCCATGTGTGGACCTATGAGTCCAGCGGGGGTACGGGTTTTCCCTGCCTTTGCAACCCGTTAGAAGCGGTTGCGCCAGCGCTGGGTGCGAAGCACCTCGTCTTTCATCGCCGAGCACTGCTGTTTGGCCCGATCCTCCTCGAACTCGTCGGTCAGGTCCTCGATGCACTCGCTCCAGGAACCGCCGACCCCCTCCCAATATTCGAGGACGCTGTCGCGGTCCCATCCATCGGGCAGGTCATCGAGGCCGTTTACGTTCTCGTCGACGATATCGGCGAGGCGGTCGCCCCCGACATCGGGGGTGTCTTCCGATTCGAAATCGCTCGCTTCGAGCGCCGACGCGCGGTAGGGGGCCGACCCGACGGCTTCGAGACCGACCACGTAGGCGGGCTGGTCGTCCGACGCCGAGACATCGGCGTATTCGTCCTCGTCGTCGCCCTGTGGAAACTCGAAATCGTCCGTGAGCACGGCAGCGACGACGCCACGGCCATCGGGGGTCGCTACCACGTCACCGGTGTCGTATCGCGTGTCGGCCATGGGCCTGCTTCGGTCGGGGGGCTTGAATGTGTTTTCCTAGTGGTCTCGATCATCCAGATAGGCACGCAGATCCTCCCGACTTCCGGTGTCGCCGGTCTCGACGTAGTACGCCGCACAGCAGTTGCCGAGCGCGAGCGCGGGCTCCCAGCCCCAGCCCTCGGCGAGCCCGGCGGCGAGTCCCGCGCTGAACCGGTCGCCGGCCCCCGTTCGGCGCGTCGGGTTCTCGACCTCCAGGTTCGCCACGGTGGGTTCGCCGCCACCTATCGCGGCGGTGGCCTCGGATTCGGCGTGCAGTACCGCCGCAGTGATACCCGATTCGACCCGGAGACGGTCGAGCGGGTCGTCGGCATCGATCCCCAGCGCCGCCATGGTGTAGTCGAGTTCCGCTCGGTCCAGGCTCACGACGACATCGTACGAGCCATCGAGGTCGCCGAGCGCGCGAAACAGGTTGGCGACCGCCTCGCGGGATCTGGTGGCGATTGGACCGGGATCGAGGACGAACACCGAGCCATCGAAAGCCGCGAGATCCGAGAGCGCGTCGGTCAGTCCGGGGATCGACGCCCAGTTGCCACAGCAGACGGCGTCGGCGGTCAGATGGTCGCGCGGTGAATCGCAGGCGGCATACAGCGTATCGAGCGTCCACTCCTCGACGGCGTCGGAGCCCTCCGCAAACAGTACGTCCTCGTCGGCCAGCGGATAGACGATCACCCGTGCCGGTTCGCCCATCGAGACCGTCTCGAAGTCGAGATCCCCGAACACGGGGTCATCGAGATGGCCGAGCAGGGTGGTGGCCGCGCCGAGCGCGTCGGCCTGTCGTGCCATGTTGGGGGCCTGCCCGCCCGCCTCCGTCGAGCGGTGTTCGACCGGGAAAGTGGCGGTTTCGGCCTCCGCGATCCGCTCGCCGAAGGTGGCCCGATCCTCGATGCGCTCACCGCGGACGTCAGCGACGGTGTAGTAGATATCGACGCTGCCGTCGGGAAAGGCGGTGATGGATCGCTCACCGTGGGTTGCGAGCCGGTCGTGAACTTCGCCGTAACTCATGGTCGAACCGACAGTCCGCGACGGAATAAATCCGTCCGGCGCGAGTCACTCCTCAAGCGGTCGCTCGGTCCCGCGAACGCTGTCGATGATCGTATCGCCGTCGGGGCGCTCGGCCAGCCAGAACAGCTTATAGGTGTCTATAACCCGGTCGAACTCGACCTCGGGTACGTCGCTCAACACGGAGGTGCGAAGCGTCCACTTGAAGACGGCGTTGCGGGCCTTCTCGGTGGCCTCTTCGGACGAGAGTTCCGCGGGCAGTACGAGCGCGTCCCCGACGGTTCGGGACTCCAGCTCGGGAACCGAGTCGGCCCGGAGCGCGAGCCGCCGCGAGCGGTCCACACTGACGATCCGGCGGTCCGTCCGGGGAGCCAGTAGCGGCCGCTCGACCGTGACCGTCGCCTCGTACACCCGATAGGGATAGGCCACCGCACCTACCCGACCCGTCGATTCGACCTCCTCGCGCGGGATCGCCGGCGGAACGACCGGGAATTCGACCGCTTCGTGGCGCTGACCGATTGGCGGGACGCTCGCATCCGGGCCAGTGGCGCGGGCGTCGGAGCCGGCGGTGTCGGCGTCAGAGTCGATGCCGGGGGTGTCAGCGGTCATCGTCCTCCCAGTAGCCCGCGGCGGCGACGTGTGCGCGGATGTTGTCAGTTTCGGTGACGACCTTCGGCGAAGTATCAGTATCCGACCTGGGGGTGGAGGCACTCACTTCGCCGCCGTCGGTCACGTACTCGGGCGCGGTGTCCTCCCCACTTTCGGACGCGACCGCCGAAAGCGGTTTGTCGAAGATCTCGAAGTGCTCGCCGACGCCCGAAGGTGGCGATGTCGCAAGCGAGACGACGATCAACGCGAGCGACGAGAGGACGAAGGCCGGGAACAGCCCGTAGACGGTGACGATCCCGTAGAGAAACTCTGCGGATTCGGGCGGCATCAGACCGACGGCCCCGAGGATCGTGCTCAGCTGCGTCCAGAGGATCATCGTCGTCGCGCCGACGATCATGCTGGCGACCGACCCCGGAGCGGTAACCCGTTTCCACCAGAGGGTGGCGATGATCGTGGGACCGATGGCCGCGCCTAGCCCGCCCCACGCGTAGTTCAACACCAGCGTGTAAACGGGGGTGTTCTGGGCGATGACCGCGAAGACGACGCTCGCGCCGCCCAGCAGGAGGGTGACGATCCGCGAGTACCGGACGAGGGTTTCGTCGCTGGCGCTCCGGTTGAAAAACCCGTGATACACGTCCTCGACGACGGCGCTCGTGGCGACCAACAACTGGGAGTCGGCACTCGACATCATCGCCGCCAGCGCCGCCGCCAGCACGATCCCGGCGATCACGCTCGGGAACAGTTCGAGCGTGAGCCGGGGCATCACGTTATCGATGTCGGTGATCCCGCCCTGTCCGAACGCGACCAGCGCGTAGAGGCCGATGAACGCCGCGCCGATGTAGGCGACGAACATGAACAACTGGGCGACCACCGCGGCTTTCCGAATGTTTCGCACGCGGTCGATGCCCATGAATCGAACCATGACGTGGGGGTTGCCCGGTATGCCCAGTCCGATTGCGGCGTAGCTGATGATCCCGAATACCGCCGCCCAGCCGGTCGCGCCGGCGGTGATGCTGGTGAGCGATCCCTCACCCATCGCCGCGAGTTCCCCGAACGGAAGGCCGAAGGTGAGGTAGCCAAGAACGGGAAGCGCGATAAAGGCCGCGAGGATGATCGCGCCCTGGAAGTAATCCGACCACGCCACCGCGAAGTAGCCACCCAGCATCGTGTAGCCGACGACGATGATCCCGCCGACGACGATGCCGACGAGGGGATCGACACCGGTGAGCACCTCCAGTAGAGTGCCCGCGGCGACGATCTGTGCGCCGACGTACCCGCCCTCGAACAGCACGAGTACGACAGCCGAAACGCCCTTGACGAGGCCGGTGTCGTCCTGGAGTCGTGTCTCGAAAAACGTCGGTAGCGTCACCGAGCGGACGATTTCGGTGTATTTGCGGAGGCGTTTGGCGATGGCCGCCCACGCGAACAGGTCGGCGGGGATCATCCCCAGGCCGTTGTAAAATGCGGCGATCCCGGTACTGAAGGCGTCGCTCGGAACGCCGAGCGCGAGCCACCCGCTCATCTCGGAGGCGCGCTCGGAAAACCCCGTTACGACGGGGCCGATCCGGCGACCGCCGATGACGTAATCGCCGACCGTGTCCATGAACCGGGAGGAATACACCCCGATACCGATCAACACCAGCAGGTAGACCGCGAACGTCCCGAGCACCCAGATCCCGGCTCCACCGGCGATGCCCTCAGCCTGCATGTTCGCTCTCCTCGTAGCGTTCCCGGAGGCGGCGTTCGCGTCGCCCTTCCCAGACGTAGTACACGATCAACATGACGAAAAACACCACGAACGGGCCGATCAGACCGAGCCAGTCGAGAATGCTCATAGCTGGCATATCACAGGATATGACCAAACCGAGGATATATATCTTCCCGTCGAATCACAGCGACTCATCGCGGTATCGTAACGGAGCGAGCCTCAGTCGTCGCCGACCGCGGCGGATGGCCCGACCTCGATCTCGTCGGCGTCGATCTCGGCTTCGACCTGTCGAGCGGCCTCGACCATGTTTTCCATCTTGCCGTAGGCCACCTCGCGGGGGAGCAGTTTCAGCCCGCAGTCGGGACTGACGGTGAGCCGGTCGGCGGGAACGACTTCGAGACCTTTCTGGATGTTGTCTTTGATTTCTGCCACTGACTCGATCTCGGCGTCATGGGCGTCGGTCACGCCGAGCGCGAGATTCGCGGTGAATTCGGGATCCTTGAACGTGTCGAGCTGTTCGTAGTCGCCGTTTGCGAGTTCGAGGTCGAACTCGTCGACGGGGAACTCGAGGATCTCGGGGTAGATCCGGGAGTAGTCGCCGTAACAGACGTGGAGGCCGATGCGGACCTCCTCGGGGATGTC
>CAYOFZ010000119.1:0-7051 GCA_964403315.1 uncultured Halobacteriales archaeon
CAAGGACGGCGAGGGGTTTACCGCGACAAACCTGCTGTTTGCGGGCAGCGATCAGAGCACCATCGCCGTGCCCATGCCGGCGGTCGAAGAGGAACACGGCGAGTTGACGCCGCTCGAAGGTCAGGGCGGCGATGGCGGGAGCGGTGGAGGCGGCGAAGATGGCTCGATGCGGTTTTCCGAACGGGTTCGGGATCGACTCGAAGACGAGTACGGTGCCGACGCGGTCGAGGCCGACGACGAGGACTTCCGGGTGGCGGCGTGGCCCCTCGACCTCGTCATCATTGCTACCGGGGACCTCGGGACGGGTGTCGAGCGCGCGCGCAAAGCGACCGGTGATGCCGTCATCCTCGCCGTGCCCGAGGATACCAAGGGCGAGGTTCCTGATATTCCAGCCGGGATCGCTGTCGTCTCCGTCGCTCCCTGAGTCGATCCTGATCGTTCAACCGAGTTCATTCGGATTTCGATGAGTTCATTCGATTTCTAACGGGCAGTATAGGTGCCGCCGTGCCGTAGGCGAGGGTGATGACTTCGACCGCGCGAGACCGCGCCGCGCTGGCAACCGTTGTCTTCATCGTACTGCTCGCACAGGTGTTGCTCTATCCGGGGATTGCCGACCTCGTGGCGGCACTGGGTGCGAGCACCGATCTCGACGCGAGCATGTGGTTTCTGGTCGCCGAGTTCTCGGCCTTTGTCGTCTGTGCGGGCCTTTGGGGGGCCGCCAGCGACCGCGCCGGCAAGCGCGTCCCCTTCATCGCCGTCGGCGCGCTCGGCGGCTCGCTGGGATATTTCGCGCTCGCAATCCTTCCGAGGGTCGCCAACCTCACGTTCGGCCACGTCCTCGCCGTTCGCGTCCTGCAGGGTGCAATGACGATCGCGCCGTTCTCGCTTGCGATGACCATGCTGATGGACCTGCCCGGCGGCCACGGCAAGAACATGGGCGCGGCGGGCATCGCCATCGGGTCGGGCACCGCAATCGGCGCGCCGCTTGGCGGTCAACTCGCCGCGGTCGCACCGTTGGGACCGCTGTGGGCCGCCGGCGGACTCCTGCTCGGGGTCGTTCCCCTGATGGCGCTGGTCTCCGAACACACTCCTGAGTCGGATCGCCGCGGCGTCCGCGAGATCGTTCGCGGGTTGAGCGAGACGCCCACGCTCGGGTTGCCCTTCGCCTTCGGGTTTATCGACCGCCTAACGGCGGGGTTTTTCGCGCTCGTGGGCACCTTCTACTTCCAGGAGGCCTTCGGGATCGGCTCGGCCCGGACGGGGATCGTTCTCGGACTCTTCTTCGCGCCCTTCGCGCTGTTGCAGTACCCCATGGGCGTGCTCTCGGATCGGATCGGGCGCACCGTGCCTATCGTGATCGGCTCGACCTGTTATGGTGGGGCAATCATTCTCGTTGGACTCGTCCCCACCCTGACGCTCGCGCAGGCCGCGATGGTGCTGGTGGGCGTGCTCGGAGCGCTGGTCTCGCCGGCGACGATGGCGCTCGTGACCGATCTCAGTAGGGAGGGCGAACGCGGCGCGGCGATGGCCGGGTTCAACATCGCGGGCAGTCTCGGCTTTCTGACCGGCTTCCTGCTCGGGGGAACCGTCGCGGACACGTATGGCTACCTCGCGGCGTTTCTCGTCGTCGGCGGCCTCGAAATCCTGATCGCTGCCGTCTGTCTGCCGGTGTTCTTGCGGATCGAAATCCCTGTCGAGGGGACCTTCCGGGCGGAGTGATCAAAACCGGATCGTCGCGGAACCGCTCGATCCGATTCGCTCGACGCAGCCGAAATCGGAGCGGCATCGTCACTATCCGTTTCCGGACGAACGTATCGAGAGGGATCACCCGATCGTGAGCAGTTCGTAGCCCTGATCGACCAGGCCGCCAACGTGGGGGCCATGGTCGGTGCGCCCGCCGAGCAGTTCGATGTCCTCGGTTTCGACCTCGTCGGCGAGCCGAAGGCGTTCGCACAGTAGCCACAGGCCCCGCCGATCAGGTCGCGCTCCCGTACCTCCTCGTAGTAGTCGTTGACCGGGTTGTCGGGGTTGTCTTCGAGTTCGTCGTTTCACTGGGTCGCCGAACCGTCGAAATAGACGGCGACCTCGTGGTCGTTGTCATCGAGATCGATCGCGTATTCGAGTCCATTGGCCGCCGCGCCGACCTGATCGGTGTCGGCGTTGACCAGAATCGCGAATTTCTTCGCCATGACGGTCGAGGGTTCGACTGCGAGATACATCAACGTGACTCGCTCGCGCGCAGCGATCACCCAATCGCCCGGAACTGACAGGCCGGCAATTGCAGGCCATCAGCTTGTAGGCGTAGGGCGACTCGATACGAACATGAACCCGAAAGACAGCATCGAACGCGGTCTCGACGCGGCCTTCGCGTTCGATTCGATCAGCCAGATCCCCGAGGCAGTCGATATCGAGGCGCTACTGGCCGGCGAGCCCGACGCGATGGACTACGAGCGGGTGGGCGAGTTGATCGGCCAGACCACCGGCCGATTGGCCGTCAAGCGGACGGTCGGCCAGATCACCCCCGGGGGGTTCGCCGAACAGACCGTCGGCTACACCATCGGTGGTGCGCTGGGCCGGGAAGGGGGCCGACTCGTCCTCCAGGTGATCGAAAACGAACGCGGCGAGACCGTCGATGTCGAGATCGACGTCGAAGAGGATGCGATGGATACTGAAAGCGAAAATATCGATGTTGATACTGACGAAACCAGTGTTCTCGATGACGAGGAAGGCGACGACGAAACCGGCGAACAGTAATCCCAACGGTTTTTCAGGCGGGCCGTGAGGTCCCGCCATGGGACCACAGATCACCCGCATCGAATCCACCGAGTTTTCCTATCCTATCGAGAACGTCGGCACCGACGAATACGGGTTCAACCTCGTGTACGATCCCGATTCGACGACCGAGCGCAACCTGTTCGCGCTCCGGATCGAGACCGACGAGGGGATCACCGGCGAGTACGTCGGCGGCAACTCCCCCGCGTTTGCCCAGATCAACACTGTCGCCGACTACCTGATCGGTGAGAACCCCCTCCATCGGGAGCGCCACTGGAGCGAGATCAAACGCGCGCTGCGGAAATACGACCGCATGGGGATCGGTCCGCTTGACATCGCACTGTGGGATTTCGCGGGCAAGTACTACGACGCCCCGATCCACGAACTGCTGGGCACCTACCGCGACCGGTTGCCCGCATACGCCTCGACGTACCACGGCGACGACAACGGCGGCCTCGACTCGCCCGAGGCGTACGCCGATTTCGCCGAGGAGTGTTGGGAGATGGGCTATTCGGGCTTCAAGATCCACGGCTGGGGCGGCAGCGACGCCGCCCGCGATATCAACCGCGAGGTCGCTACGGTGCATGCGGTCGGCGAGCGCGTCGGCGACGACATGGACCTCATGTTGGATCCGGCTTGCGAGTTCGAGACGTTCGGCGACGCCCTCGAAGTGGGCCGAGCCTGTGACGACCAGGGGTTTTTCTGGTACGAGGACCCCTACCGTGACGGTGGTCTCTCCCAGCACGCCCACCGGAAACTCCGCCAGCAACTCGATACACCCATCCTCCAGGCCGAACACGTCCGCGGGCTCGAACCGCATACGGACTTCATCGCCAACGACGCCACCGACTTCGTCCGTGCCGATCCCGAGTACGACGCGGGCATCACGGGCGCGATGAAACTCGCCCGGGTCGCCGAGGGGTTCGGCCTCGACATGGAGTTTCACGCGCCCGGTCCCGCACAACGCCACTGCATCGCCGCGACACGGAACGCGAATTACTACGAACTCGCCTTGGTGCATCCCGACTGTCCGAACACCCAGCCGCCAGTCTACGAGGGCGACTACTCCGACCAACTCGACACCATCGATGACGAGGGAATGGTCGGTGTGCCCGACGGCCCCGGGCTGGGTGTTTCCTACGACTGGGAGTACATCGAGGACAACGCGCTCGGCGGACGGGAATACGAGTAAAAAAGCACCGTCAGGGAAGCGACTCGCAGGCCACACCGTCACCATCGCCATCGAGACGGTGGGGGTCGCCGGTGGTCGCTTCAAGGACCTCCTGGGCGTTCGCCTGGGTATCGAAATCCGAACAGTCGAGGTCGCCTTGCGGACCCCACTCGCCACCACTGGCGTCACCGTTCCCGGTGGAGTCCTCGAAACCCCACAGGCCCACGTCGTCGCGCTGGGCGTTCGCCTCGGCGCGTGCGAACGCCTCCCGCTTCGAGAATTCAGAATCGTACAGGCGGGCCAACCCCTCGTCGAGCAACACGCGGTTGAAACTCGCCCCCGTCTCGCTATCGGTGTAGACGTAGACTAAGAGTCGACCGTACGATCCGCGCCGATCCGCACGTGGATCGACCGCGATCCGCACCTCCTCGCCGGCGAGTTCCTCGGTGGCGAACGCCGAGGCGCGATCACCCCAGGTGGCGAGCCAGTCGTCGCCGGCGGCGGTGGTCGGGATCTCCTCGAACTCCGCCGGGTCGTTTCGTCCGTTGACTTCGGGCGTATCGACCCCGAGCAATCGGATCGTCTCGCGTTCGCCGTTCGGGAAGCGCACCTCCATCGTGTCGCCGTCGACCACTCGCTCGACGGTCACCGTCCACCCCGTGCCAGTCGCCGGGCCGCGCGCCGCCGGCGAATCGTCCCCGTCGCCATCGCCGCCGTCCGTCGCATCGCCACCCTCGGCGTCCGTGCCGTTCGCCTCCGATTCGTTCGTACCGTCGCCCGAGGGAGCGACAGCCGAATCCCCACTGTCGCTATCGTCGATGCCGGCGTTACCGTCGTCGGGAGTATCGTTCCCGCGCGCCGATCCGCTCTCGTTGTCGTCGGTTGCGCCGTTCGGCAGGTTGTCGGATCCGTTCTCGGCATCACCGCTATCGGCATCGGTCGGATTCGTGTCCCCATTGCCGTCGTCCGTCGGTGTCCCTTCAACGCCGCCATCGTCTCCGTCGCCGCTGTCACTATTGTTCGTCCCGTTCGAGCCGGCCACGCTGTCGGCGTCTTCGAGATCGTCGTTCGAGGCGTTTTCCTGGGAATCGGCAGGGTCGTCGGTTCCCCATCCCGTCCCGGTACAGCCCGCTGTGATGACGACGAGGGCGACGAGGGCGATCACCGCGAGTCGATGTCGTGTCGTCTCGGTCATGAGGGGTGATCGCCCATGCGTATCCTCAGTGTTCGGATATATACGATTCAAATAGGTCTTTGTCCAGTGGAGGGACGCGGGATTCGGTCACGATACCCTGAAAGTGTCTCCAAACGCCTAAGTGTGGGCTGTCGTACCTTCTACGTGGGACGATGACACCGACAACTACGGGGAAATCGAACCGGTGGACGAAACACGGGGGACGAGGATAATGGCGGGGGAATCGGCCACGCTCGGCGAGCGCGTTTCGTCGCAGTTCACCACGCTCACGTGGGTGTTGATCCCGGTCGCGGTCGGGATCAACGTCGTCGGGGGCGCATTGACCAACGCACTGCGGATCCCGCTGTTTCTCGACGTGATCGGGACCTTGCTGTTGGCGATCCTCGCCGGCCCGCTGGTCGCGGCGGTCGGGGGGATCCTGACCAACGTCGTGCTCACGGTGGTGCGCTCGCCGACGATGTTGCCGTTCGCGGCGACCAGCGCCGCCATCGGGCTGGTAGCGGGGTATCTGGCGATGCGGGGCTGGTTTCGGATTGACAGGAGCCGTGACTACTTGAAGCTCGCGGGCGTCGCAATCGCGGTCGCGGCCACGTCGATCCTCGTGAGCTGGCCGATCCTGGTCTACCTGTTTGGTGGAATCACCGGCACCGCACCCGACCTCATCGTCGCGGCGTTCCTCAACGCGGGATTCAACACTAGGCTCGCGGTACTTGGCTCACAACTCGTCATGGAGCCGGTCGACAAGATTGCAAGCGTCGTGATCGCCTATGTCATCGCTTCGTCGGTGCCCGAGCGCTATCGCCCCTCCTTCGGCCAGCGGGCGCTCGCGGATGATCGATGAGCGCGACCGACCGCGATGTCGATGTCGAGGCACTGATCGAGGGGGCCGAAGGCCCCGACAGCGTCTTCGAGTACCAGCCCGGTTCCAGTTTCCTCCACCGACTGAATCCGGTGACGAAACTCGTCGCAAGCGGCGGGCTGATCCTGATCGCGTTCCTATGGCCCGATTTCTGGGGACCGCTCGCGCTCTCGGTGGCGCTGGGGGTGTTGATCCTGGCTTCGGGGACGGCCGTTGCTCGCTCGGTGGGGACCGTCGTCGCCGCGGTGGGCACGCCGCTTGCGCTCTCGCTCGTGGTCATCCAGGGCCTGTTTTATTCGGCGAACGAGACCGTCCTCGTTTCGGTCGGGGTGCCCGTCATCGATCAGCTCACGTTCTACGTCGAGGGTGTCACGTACGCGCTGGTGATCCTGTTTCGCCTCACGGTGTTGATGCTCGCGCTGCTGGGAACGGTCGTCACCACCCATCCGAAGAAACTGACCACCGCGTTACAGGAAAAGGGTGTCTCGAACAAGATCGCGTACGTGTTCATGGCCGCGTTGCAGTTCATCCCCCAGATGCAAGGTCGGGCACGGTCGATCCTCGATGCCCAGCAGGCCCGGGGGCTCGATACAGGTGCGAACCTCCGGCGGCGGGTCCGCTCGTACATCGCGCTGATGGCTCCGCTGTTGATCGGTACGCTCATTGCCACCGAGACGCGCGCGCTCGCGCTCGAATCGCGGGGGTTTTCCCGCGAGGGCGAGCGGACCTCCCTGCTTGAGGTGCGTGACACCGGGATCGACCGCGCGATCCGCTGGGCGAGCGCGCTCGCGGTCGTTGCCGTTATCGGCTGGCGGGTGATGGGAATCGTATGAGCCGAATCGAGTTCGAGGACGTCTCCTGGGAGTACCGCACCGGCGACGGGCCCGCGGTCGAGAACCTCGACAGCACGATCGAATCGGGGAGTTTCGTCGGAATCACCGGCCCGAGTGACGCGGGCAAGTCCACCTTTTGCCGGCTGATCCCGGGCTATATCCCCCACTACTTCGACGGCGACCTCGATGGCCGGGTCGTCGTCGGCGACGCCGACGTGCGC
>CAYOFZ010000120.1:0-7001 GCA_964403315.1 uncultured Halobacteriales archaeon
CGACCGAAGACGAGCGCGAACTCATCGAGAAAATCGAGAACAAACGCGAGCAGTATCAGGATCGAAAGGAGAAACTCGACCAGAGCGACGACCTCGAAGGACTGATCGAGGAAGCCGAGGAGGTCCGTTCGGAAGCCTCACACCACCACCAGCAGGTGACCGATCTCGCCGACGAGGCCCAGGAACACCACAACAGCATGATCGAGGCCTACCGCGAGGCCGACGACATCCGCGACGACGCCGACGAGATGCACGAGGCGTTCGTCGAGGTCCAGGAGGCCGCCGACCAGCACCACGAGGACTTCGTGCGCGTCCAGAAGCGCCTGCGCGAACTCGACAAGAAAGAAGAGCAGGCCGAACGCGCCCAGCGCGAGCAGAAACAGGAGGCCGCCCGCGAGGAAGCCGAGGAGATCTACCAGAAGTTCAAGGAAGGCGAGACCCTCGACACCGAGGACCTGATGAAACTCCAGAAAAGCGGCCTGCTGTAGACAGTTTCTGCGCTCATCCGCTTTCTGCTTGGTCGAAGCGGCTAAGCCACCTCGCGATGTCTTCTCAATAAAAACTGGTCTGTGGATGTCCCCAGTCGATTGCGGGCGGTATTAGGACCGTCTGATCGATATTCGCTCTCTCGTATCACGTCATCGGTAGAGAATCATTCCGCGATTTCGCCGAACTTAGGGATTGAATGTGGCTTTGGATCGGTTTTCCGTGCGTGACAGGCGTGAGCGATAGAGTTAAGTAGATACTGTAAAGTATGTTTTACTGTAAGGCGTACTTTACGGAGGGTACGCTTTACATCTGCTCGAATGTATGACAACAGTACAACCAATTCAGAAAGGACGACGATACAGACGGCTGTTCTGCGGACTTATCGGCATCGGGATCGCAAGTTTGCTTGTTGGGACGGCGATCGACCAGTCCCTCGCCGGACTCGTCGTGTACACAGTCACTGTGGTCACTGGAATCGCGATGACGCTCTATTTGCAGTTCAGTAGTACAGTCCGCTTACAGGACGAGCGCGAACAGGAGCTGGGCCAGCGTGCGAGTAGCATTACGTTCCAGCTGTTCGGCTATCTCGGGCTGTTCGCGTTCATTGCGCTCTTTTTGCTCGATGCTACCGGACGGTATCCCCTGAGCGCAGCAGCAGAGACCCTCCTGTATGCATATGCCGTAATCTGTCTGACGTGGAGCGGGATCTACACCGTACTCCGGTATCGATCATGAAAAACGACCTCAGAGAACGCCGCGAAACACACGACTTGAGTCAGGCTGACCTCGCTGCGGCAGTCGACGTGACTCGACAGACGATCAATGCCATCGAACGCGAGCGGTACAATCCCTCGCTGGAGCTGGCCTTCGTACTGGCGGATTACTTCGATTGCCGGATCGAGGATATTTTCGCTCCAACGGAGTAAATAGTCGAGCAGGAGCGTCTGCAACAGAGTTAACCGGATACCACCACCAGCAACGGATATGAACCGGAGGTGCTGGCAGTGAGAGGTGTGGCGCTCGGCCGGGCGGTGATTACCTTCGTCGGCGTCCTCGTCGCTACGGCGGCCGCCTACGTACTGTTCGTCGCGGTGCCGACCACCGGCGTTCAACTCGTCGGGATCGTGCTCGTGGTTCTGACCGCGCTGATCGGTCTGCGGATCGCCGGCAACGTCGCACAGCGGATGCTTCCCGATTACAACGTCGCACAAGTCGCCGTCGAAGGGCCGATCTCCCGGGAGGGAGGTCGGCGCTCCCCGAGCGGGCCGGGAGCGACGCCGACCGACGACATCGTCGAGCAGATCGAGGCCGCCAACGACGACTCGAACGTCGAGGGCCTCCTAATGAAGCTCAACACGCCCGGCGGCGAGGTCGTCCCCAGCGACGACATCCGCCGGGCGGTCGTCGATTTCGAGGGGCCGGTGATCGCCTACACCACGGATGTCTGTGGCAGCGGCGGCTACTGGATCGCCAGCGGCTGTGACGAACTCGTCGCGCGGGACGCGAGCCTCGTCGGCTCGATTGGCGTGATCGGCTCGCGGGTCAACGCCGCTGACCTCGCCGACCGACTGGGAATCTCCTACGAGCGATTCGCCGCCGGCGACTACAAGGACGCCGGCGTCCCCTTACGTGAGTTCGACGACGACGAGCGCGCCTACCTCCAGGGGCTGATCGACGACTTCTACGGGCAGTTCGTCGAACGCGTCGCCGAGGGCCGCGACCTCTCCGAAGCGGAGGTCCGCGCGACCGAGGCCCGCGTGTATCTCGGTGAGGAGGCGCTGGATCTCGGTCTCGTGGATTCGCTTGGCACCCGCGAGGACGCCGAGGACCGCCTCGCGGCAGCCATCGACGCCGAGCCGGTCGTCGAGGAGTTCGAACCCGACCGCGGGATAATGGAACGGATCGGGACGACAAGCCGGGCGGTCGCGTACGCCTTCGGCGCGGGCATCGCCGGCGTCTTCGGCGATCCCGACCGCGAAATCGAGATCCGGCTGTAGGGTTTTTATCCTGCGCTCGTCTGTGTTCACCCATCGTGAGCACGCTGGTGGCCTGTCTGGATCGCTCGGGCGATATCGCCGGGGTAACCGGCGTCTCCCCACCGATCATCGGTCGGGAAGCCGTGCGCTCGCTCGTGCTCGATGTCGGCCTCGCCGATCCCGAGGATTCGGGTGTCAACTGCCTGCTCGAAACCCTCCGGGTCGCCCGCGATCTGGATGACAGCGACGAGGAGACCGTCGTCGCACTTCTGGCTGGGGGCGGCGACACTGTCAGTGCCGGCCGCTCCATCGGAGCCCAGATCGATGAACTTCGCGCGAATCACGGGGTGGATTCGGCGGTCGTCGTCACCGATTCCGCGAACGCCCAGCAACTCGTTCCCGTGATCGAGAGTCGCCTGCCGGTCGATTCGATCGACCGGGTGATCGTGCGTCAGGCCCGGGACATCGAATCCACCTACTACCTGTTGAAGCAGTTCCTCGCCGACGAGGACCTCAGACGGGCGACGCTCGTCCCCCTTGGGATCGCATTGCTCGCTTTCCCGGTTTTGATGACCTACGTGAGCCCCGGCGCTGCGCTCGCCTCGATCACGGCGGTGTTCGGGCTCTTTGTCCTGTATAAGGGCCTCGGTATCGATGCCTATCTCGCGTCCGTGCCAAGCGAGGTTCGGGACGCGCTGTACTCGGGGCAGGTGTCGGTCGTCACGTACGTCGTCGCCGCGGGGCTGGCGCTGATCGGCGTGTTCGCCGGCGCAATCGGGGTGTCGGAACTGGCTAATCGACGGGGGCTGTTCGTCTCCGCGATGCGGTTTACCTTCGACGGCGTTCCCTGGTTTGCGATGGCCGCGCTCGCGGCCAGCGCCGGCCACCTGCTCGACGAAACGATCCGCGATGCGCCCGTAGCGACCGCCTCGCTCAACCTGCCCTTCGGCGCGATCGCGCTGGGGATCGTCGTACGTGGATTCGCGGCGTATTTCCTCCAGCGAAGCGGCGTGATCGCGCCCACATGGATCCCGACGGTCGATATGGGAGCGGTATCCATCGGCGGGATCGTCCTCTCGCCGGGCCAGTACTTGGCGGTCTTCGTCGCACTCGGGATCGTCGTGAGTCTGGTCGGCGTCCGTGCGGCGACCTACTTCGGCGGGCCGTCGCCCTCGGAGGCGGACCCGACCGACTAGCCTTTGTCCCAGGGTTTCCAACCCGGCCCATGGCCGAGACTGGGGCCGAGGAAGGCGTGTGGGTCGCGCTGTTTTCCGGGGGCAAGGACTCCTCGTGGGCGCTGTACCGCGCGCTCGAAGAAGGCCTGCCCGTCGAACGGCTCGTCACCGTCCACCCCGCCGAGGACTCGTACATGTACCACGTCCCCGCGACCGATCTGGCCTGGTTGGCCGCCGAAAGCATTGGGATCGACCTCGTCGAGGTCGATTCGGGCGTCTCCACCGAGGGGGTGGCCGATTCGGGCCGACAGGGCGACGCCGAACTCGAACCCCTCGAAGCCGCCCTGACCGATCTCGACACCGGGATCGACGGCATCGTCGCCGGCGCGGTCGAAAGCGAGTACCAGACGAACAGGATCGAGGCGATGGCCGACCGCCTCGACGCCGGGACACTCACCCCCCTATGGAGACGCGATCCCTACGAACTGGCCGGGGCGATGCTCGATGCAGGGTTCGAGATCCGGATCATCCGGGTCGCTGCCGCCGGCCTCGACGAGTCGTGGCTCGGTCGCCGGCTCGACCGGGACGCCATCGAGGAACTCGCGGCGCTCAACGAACGCTACGGCGTCCACCCGCTGGGCGAGGGCGGGGAGTTCGAAACCCTCACGACGGATGGACCGCATATGGAGCGACCCATCGGGATCGACTACGAGACCGAATGGGACGGTACGCGAGGGCGATTGCGGATTACGGATGCGTGGCTGGGTGAATGAGGTCGGCCGAGCGGATACGGATCAGGTGCCGTTGTCGTTGCCGTCGCCGTTGATCTTCGTGTGGGCACCGATGACCGCGCCGGCGAGCGCGATCTCCTCGATGTGGGTGTTGGTGTCGATGATGGTTTCCCTGAGCTCGCAGTCTCGAACGGTCGCATCGGGGAAGATCACCGCGTTCTCGACGCTCGCGTTTTCGAGGCGGGTGCCGGCCATGACGTGGACATTCTCGCCGACCGACGAATCGACGACGGTCGCGTCCCGATGAATCTGACTGTCGCCGTCGAGATACCACGCGACTGCGTCGAGGTAGCTCTCGGGCGTGCCGATGTCGAACCACGCCTCGTCGAAGGTGAAGGCGTGGACGGGTTCGCGCTCGACGAGCCACTGGATGAACCAGCCCGGCTCATCGGGGTTGTTCCCCCCTTCGAGGTACTCGTTCAGACAGGAGAGGGTGTCGGCGGGAAACCCATAGCAGGCTATCGAGACGAGCGTGCTCGGGGGATCGTCAGGTTTCTCCTGGAAATCGGCCACTCGGTCGCCGTCGAGTTCGACCAGGCCATACGAGCTCGCGCGCTGGCGCGAGCCGACATCGTAGGCCGCGAGCACCGGCGTTTCTTTGTGCTCGAAGAAATCCACGAACTCGCTGATGTCGAAACTGATGAGGTTGTCGCCGGCGATGACGAGCGTGTCCTCGGTGAGGTTCTCGCGCTCGACGAGCTGGGCGAGCGCGCCGATGACGCCGAACTTCTCGTCTTCGGCGGTGGTCTCCTCGACCGATAGCGTCGGTTTCTCGAAGGAGCTTTCGGCGATGTGCTCGCGGAAGGGGTCGGCGAACCGCTCGTTGGTGCTTACGTACACCTCCTTGATGCGGTCGTCGGCTTCGAGTTCGCCGAAGACGTGGTCGATCACCGCGTTCTCGCCGACCGGGAGGAACATCTTCGGTCGGTCCTTGGTGATCGGCCACAGCCGGGTCGCGTATCCGCCAGCCAGTACGACGGCGTTCATGCTACGTAGCTCTCGCGTGGGGAGGCAAGTCCCTTTCTATTGATCGCGCAAGTGGTCGGTCACGGCTGGTAGCCGGCGATGCGGATCACCCCGAAGGGATTTGTACGACCGGCGTCTGTCCCCGGCAATGAGCGACGCCCACGCCGAGGGGACGACCCGCGAGCGCATCGCGGCGCGCTTGCGTGCCGAACCGGCGACCCCGAGCGCGCTCGCGACCGAGTTCGCCATCACCGCCGGGGCTGCGATCTCACACGTCGAACACGTTTCCCGTTCGGTCGAGGGTAATGGCGAGCGGCTGCTGGTCGCTCCACCGGAGTGTACCGAGTGTGGTTTTGCCGACTTCGATGACCCCCTCAACCGCCCCTCGCGGTGTCCCGACTGCAAGAGCGAATCAGTCTCCGAGCCCGTGTTCACCATCGAATAGATCGTTCCATTTCGGGCTCACTGGTGGGTGCAATAGAAATAGCGGGAGGTAGATTTGAACTACCGATCTGCGGGTTATGAGCCCGCCGGAATCTCCTGGCTATCCCATCCCGCTACCAGTTCATACCCGAGTGACCCAGTTAAGAATTGTGATTCACAACCGCCAGCCGGCGGCGGGATTCGTGGGCCCGTTCCACAACCGGGTAAAGGGCTATCACGCCGGCCCGACGACAGCCGGTATGACCCGTCTCGCACTGATCGCCCACGACGAGAAAAAGCCCGACCTGATCCAGTTCGTCCGCGACCATGAGACGACGTTCAGGGCCTGTGAGCT
Organism: uncultured Halobacteriales archaeon; assembly: GCA_964403315.1. Taxonomy (GTDB): domain Archaea; phylum Halobacteriota; class Halobacteria; order Halobacteriales; family Halalkalicoccaceae; genus CAYOFZ01. Next base: position 6,176 of record CAYOFZ010000120.1, read on the forward strand.
GATCGCAACCGGAACCACCGGAAAACGACTCAACGAGGCGACCGATCTCGCCGTCGAGCGCATGGAATCGGGACCGCTGGGTGGGGATCTGATGATCGGTGCTGAAGTCGCAAAAAACGCCCTCGCGGGCGTCATTTTTCTGCGTGACCCGCTGCGGGCTCAACCCCACGAACCCGACATCAGCGCGCTGTTGCGGATCTGTGACGTCCACGACACGCCGCTTGCGACCAATCTCGCCAGCGCAACCCACCTGATCGAGGGGATCGACGGCTAGCCCGCCCCGCTGGCCTGCACCACCTCGACGGCCTCGGCGTCGATGGATTCGGTCTCCAGGAAGTGAGGGATGTAGTTGCGTTTCTCGAAATCCTCGCGTTCGTCCTCGGTGCCGATCACACACCACAGCTGGGGACGATCGGGGCCGTGCCAGTCGCCGTTTCGTGAGATTCCGAACAGCACCATCTCCCGGTCGTCGTAGTCGATGATCCCGTCCTTGCGGACGCCGGGATCCCCGTGAATGATCAGGCGCTTCATGCGCTCGGCTTCGAAGGAAGTACAATTAAGCGCTTCGAGTGATCGACAGAGCTTTCGGGTATCCCGTGATACCGTCGAGCGGGATGAAGATGAACCGGTTTTTGCGCGCAATCGGAGCCGGCGTCGCCGCAACGGCTGTAATGATGGTTATTTTCCTGTTCATGCAGGTCCAGACCCGGTCGCAACTGGGTGCACCCGAAGCGTTCGCCAGTTTCGTCGGCGTCCCCGAGCAGGTGTACGTCGGGATCGCGTTGTTCATTGCTATCGGTATCTTCGTCTGGCCGGTGGTGTTCGC
>CAYOFZ010000121.1:0-6970 GCA_964403315.1 uncultured Halobacteriales archaeon
ACGTCTATTACCTTTTTTAGACGATCAAATACCGGAGGCGGATCATCCCGGCGAAACGCTTGTCGAGCGGAAATTTTCGTACGAAACCGTCGATATAACTCGCTTTACTCGCCGTTTTTGCGGTCCCCATGACGCCGGAAACGGGCGTCCTCACATCACCTCTAGCTCATTTCACACGCGGATATATAATATATCTACACTATTATTGGTATTTATACGAGCCAGCCAATATAGGTGATACGGACCACATATAATCGCCCCACTCCCCGGTGATCGTACACGTTGGCAACCGACGAGGAACGCAGGGATTCCACGACCAGAGCCTCCGACCGAAACCCGAACGCTACCCGAGGATCCGCTGGAACCCCTCAATGGCGTATGCGGTCGGCCAGCGGCCAGCGATAACCACGAACGCCCCGACAGTAGCGATGACGGCGATACCCGAGAGGGCCGTGAGGTGAGCGAGGATTCGAAGCGACGTGTACCGTTCCCGGACGGTCTCCGTATCTGGAGGATTTAGCACGCCATACCGACCGACGAGGAACGGTACCGCGCTGACGACGAAGATCCCGACCGAAACCACGACGGCGACGAACAGGGGGAGGGATGGTATCTGTGCGACGACCGTTCCCTGAATCGCCGGAAGGTCTACGAGCGCGAACGACGTCTGTGAATAATAGATGATCGGTGTGAAAACCGCCAGAACGGCGAGCATCCCGTAAAACAACCACGTGTTCGGCGACAGCAGTCTGACCGTATCGGCATCGTTCCGATGATCCGACGGGGCCGTATCGGTATCGTTCGATGGCGACGAGGACGAGGTGGTGGCGGATGATGACGAAGACGGGGCTGAAGGCGTCGGAGATTTGCTCGAAGTGGCGGTGGACGTAGCGGAAATGGATGCGGAACCGGACGATACGGCCTCAGTCGATGCGGCGGATTCGTCGTCCCGGGTAGTTTCGTCCGCCGGATCGTCGGGTGAGGTGTCTTCGGCTACCGACTCGGATCGGTCGGTCACACCGGGCATTCGATTGGTCGCGGTCGGCGGGGACGAGTCGGACTCCCGGGCCGAACGGGCCTGTTCGAGCAACGCGAGGTTGGCCGCCGAGAGGGAGTCGGTAACGTCCGGCGACGCGATGGCGTCGGGATCGAGGTCGTGCTCGGCGGCGAACGAACTGATGTAGCGTTCCGAGGCGGCGATGGCCCACTCCCTGTCGTAATCGTAATCATCAGGGTTCGGAATCATGGGTGGGTGTCCGATTGCTCGTTACTACCGATCAGGGCTCCGAGCGCAAGAACCCCGCGGTGTTCGATACCAGAGAACCGAGGGGTTTCGCCGAGGCCGGGAGGGACAGCCCGGATCCGACCCGGATTCGGACGCCTATCGGAGTCGGGCCGCGGTTCCGAGCATCCACGCGGAGACACACGCCGAGCCGACCGTTTCGGGGATCGCAACCCCACCCGGTCCGCCTGTACCGATCCAGAGCGCCCACGCGAGGACGTGGACGATACCCAGCCCAACCGTCGCAAGGCCGCGGGCGCGTGCCCCCGAACGCACGTCACCGGCCCCGTAGACGAACAGCGCGAAGGTGAACCCAACGAAAAACCCGACCGCGACGGTCCCGTGTCGGGGTGCGGGCAGAGCGAAGACGCCGATCAGCGAGAGACAGATCGCCGCCAGCAGAAAGACCGCCGCGCCGACGGCATGTATGATCGTCCGCGCGCCACCGAGGAGTACAGCCCCGAACGGCAGCGCGAGCAGGCCCGCCACGATCAATCCGATATTGAACACTGCTGTCGAGTCCCACCCCGCACGGCCCAGATCGGACAGGGCGTTCGACGCCCACGAGAACTGATCGGCGATCAGAATCGCGGCGGTGATCGCACACAGCGCAACGGCAACCGAGAACACCCCGGACGCCGCCCCGATCCGGTTCATCCGCGATGCGTCTGCGGTCGGCTCGGGCAAAAACCCCTGCATCACCCGGATCAACGACCGGACGAGGTTTCAAGCCGTCGCCGATCACCGCCGTCGCGCCGTCGATTCGACTATGGATAGTGAAACGGAAATCGCTCTCAGAACCGGCTCAGTTTTCCTCGAAATAACCTTCCTCTTTGAGACCGTCCATGATGTCGTCGACGAGGCTGTCGACGTCCTCGTAGGGGAAGTCCTGCCGGCCGCTGGCCCGTGAGTTGAGGTCCATTGCGGTGAAACTCACGTCTCCGGACTCGAAAGTGGTCAAAGGACCGTCGGGCAGTGCTGGGGCGAGGTCCATCACGTCGGTGACCGGGTAGTCGGTCCCTTCGAACCCGTCGTGGAGCTGTCGTTTGATCTCGTCTCTGTCGCTCAGCGTACCCGACAATACCAACGCGCGCGGCCTAAAACCAACGTCGCGATGACGCGGTCGTTCAAAGGAGATATGCGCGCACAGCCACCGCCGGCGTCTCCCGGGTTCCAGTATCAATGCCTTTGTAACCATCCGCGATGAAAACGGGGTGTGAGTAGTTCGAGCGCGGGAAATACGATGAGCGAGCGCGTCGGTAACCGCTGGAGTCGGGTTCGGTTGTACATCCTCCTCAATCTCGACAGACTGCTATTCACCGCTCTATTGGCACTTGGCCTGTTCATCGTTGTACTGGGGTTCGAAGTCTTCACGATCCCATCGTTCCGTACCTATATGATACAGTACGATCCGACACGATACGTCTTTCAAGCGTTCATTACCGCCCTCATCACGGGAGTGACGCTCGTCGTGACGATCACCCAGTTGGTACTCTCACAAGAACTCGGTCCGCTCGGCGAGCAGCGCGACCGGATGTCCGGATCGGTGGCGTTTCGCGGGGACGTCGAAGACATCTTCGGCGCGACGAGTCCTGCCGACCCATCCGGGTTTCTTCGGGCGCTCGTCGAAAACAGTAGTAACAGAGCCGAATCACTCCGCGAGAACGTAACAGGACATTCCAACGACGAGATCGAAAACGAAATCGATCAACTGGTCGACAGCATCGTCGATAACGCAAACGTTGTCAGCGACGAACTCGAAGACCGGACGTTCGGCGAGTATACGGTCGTGAAAGCAGCACTCGATTACAACTACTCGTTGAAACTCCATCAGGCACGTCGGATTCGGAACGAATATGGGGACGATCTCGGCGATGACACACTGCAAAAGCTAGTCCATCTGATTGATATCCTCTCGTTTTTCGGTCCGGCACGCGAACATATCAAGACATTGTATTTTCAATGGGAGCTCGTTGACCTCTCGCGTGGCATGCTCTATATGTCGGTTCCAGCACTCGCCGTAGCGGTCGCGTTCGCGATGTATCTCGCCCCATCGTCGTTTCAGGGAGTGACATTCGGTATTTCCAACCTCGTCTGGGCCACCAGCATAGGGGCAACGGTCGGTTGTTTGCCGTTTTTGTTCCTGTCGACCTATATTCTCCGCCTTGCGACGATCGCAAAGCGCACGCTCGCAGTCGGTCCGTTCATCCTCCGAGAATCGGATCGGTCGAGCGATATCGAATGGGAATAACAGCAGTACACGTCTCGAAAGGACAGGGACGTCGGTAGTACTAGTTATCAGGACGACGGAAAACAAACAGAAACGTCGAAGAATCGATGCGGAGTGTCTCATCGAGCTCCCAGCCGTTGCTGGCACGAGTATTCAGGAGATCATTAAACGCGAGCTTCGCATTTTCGAGTTCACTCGGCGAGATAAACATGGGTTCGACCTCGTACTCGTACTGAGAATCCGACATTCATGAAACAGTCGCAAGAAGTGGGCAAAATCCTGTGCGAAGCGGCAAGTAATACTTGGGGCAAAAGCCCGCAGTAGGTCTGAATGGTTCGTCTTCCATCCGGTCGTGATGGGAACCTCAACCCCCTCCCGTATCTCACCCTCACTGGACTCATCGGGGTCGCAGCGGGGGCTATACGGTGGACTCCTCGGTCCGGTGTACGGGCGCGGGAGGCCTGAAGAATATCGTTGCGCCCGCTTCAGAAGTGGATTTGCTTTGTATCTCCCGAGTTCGGACTGCGGTCATCGTAGAACTTACGGCCGATGTACCCATCGCCGACGTACGTGATGACCGAATCGTACAGTTCGTCGGCGGAGCGATACGTTTCGGTGGTCCCGGCGCGGTTGAGCACCTCGTCGATGGATTCCGGTTCCCCATGAGGGGCATCGAGTTCGACCTCGCCCATGGTCTCGATCACGGTTTCGTGCTCGACGGGATACGTGAACTCGGTGACGAACCGGTCGCGGGTTTCCGAGAGGCGCATGTATCTACCACAGGTTGTTAATGACTAACGATGATGAATGCCGCAATGTTTGCGAACGGTTGATCGCGTTCGGCAGGTTCGGAGTGATAAACCACTAATAATTAGGCGATCTTACATAGGGACAGGAGTCGGGCCCGTTCATGGTAGAGCAAGACCACCTCGCGCAGAGCAAGGCGATTCATCGACGGACCGGACGGACGTTCTACTATGCGACCCGGCTGTTGCCCGGGCGCGTCCGGGACGCGACCTACGTTCTATACGCGTTCTTTCGGGTGGCCGACGAGATCGTCGACGACGCCGACGGTACCCCGCCCGAGGAACAACGCCGGGAACTCGAACGGTTGCGCGCGCAGGCACTCGACGAAACCGACCCCGACTGCCCCGTTCTCGCGGCGTTTCAGGAGATCAAGGCCGAACACGACATCGACGACGCCGACATCGAAGACTTCATCGACGCGATGGTCACCGACATCGAGAAGGGTCGCTACGAAACCTACGACGAACTCGAAGCCTACATGGACGGTTCGGCGGCAGCGGTCGGGCGGATGATGACTGCCGTGATGAACCCCGATGACCCCGAAACCGCCCGGTCGCACGCGACGGCGCTGGGTGAGGCGTTTCAGCTCACGAACTTCCTGCGGGATGTCAGAGAAGACATCGTCGAGCGCGACCGGATCTATCTGCCACAAGCGACGCTCGCCGACCACGGCGTGACTGAAACACAGATCGCGCGCTTCGAGATGGATGGGGGGTTCGCCGCCGCCATGCGTGCGGAACTGGCCCGTACGGAGGGGCTCTACCGGGAAGGCGTCGCCGGCATCAAGTACCTGCCCGAGGACTGTCAGTTGGCGGTGTTGCTCGCGGCGGTGCTGTACGCCGACCATCACCGCTTGATCCGTAATCACGGCTACGACGTGCTGAATAACGAGCCCGAACTCGGCACGCTCAGGAAACTCACCCTCGTCGCGCGGACCCGCTGGCGCTGGCAACGGAGCGCCGATCCCGAGGAAGTGTTTCGACGGGTGAGCGCCATCCCCGGGCCGACGAGCCGACAGCGGGATCGGTACGGCGACAGTCTACCGGTTCGCTAAATCACGTCGAAATCGAACCCGTCGCTTCCGATCAGCACCCCGACGATCCCGACCGCGAGCGCGAACGGCACCCAGTTCCCGAAGTATGCATTGATCAGCCCCCATAGGACGAGAAAGTTCACCAGATCGTCGAGAAGAAAGCTACAGCTATCGAGGCGTTCTAAGATCGCCCTGTGGTCGAACGAGGCCTGAAGGACGGCGGTGGCGACCGACCCGCTCACCAACCAGCCCGCGTAGTTGATTGCGGGGACGCCGTAGTACGCGCCGGGATCGTCCCACGCCCAGAACCCCAGCGCGACCGCACCGGGATCGAGAACGAGATCCAACACGAGCACGAACGCGAGCGTCAGTCCGAAGCGCCGGGGAATCGAGCCAGACCCGAGAACCAGTAATGCGAGCAGATAGCCGTTCAGCAGGATCGGAAAGTAAAACACCGGCAATCCGAGCGGAACCAGATCGAACAGCATCGGTCCGAGTTCGACCCCGTAGGAAAACTCGCCGTACGGCAGGCCCGTCAGCACTCCGACGATCTCGATCCCCCAGGTGAGGAATGCAAGCGTTCCCAGACCGACGAGGGCGCGGCGATCCACGAGCGGGGCCAGCCCCGCGACCAGCGGCGAGATCATGACGAGGTTCGCGCCGATCAGCAGATAGGGGTTCATCGCCAATGCCTCCGGGATCAGCCCCTGTCGGCCCGCGATCAGCATCGCCACGCCGATCAGCGGGAAGGTAACGGCGATAGTGAAGCGATTTTCCTCGACGGCTCGTTCGAGGGTGGATTCGATCCGCCGTCTGGTCGGCCACGCCGTGACCGTCTCACTCACGGAACTCACCACCCATCGTTACCGGGCGTTCGGACGGCGATCACTTAGCACCACTCGTTTCGTCTCTATTCGATCTTTTTTGGACGGTTATAAGGTCAGATAGTTCTTGTCAATTTAATATAATATGATGAATAATAGTAGTCTCAGTCATTCTTGCAGGTCTTTCTAATGGAAATACTGTAGCCTGGATCCAGTAGAATAACCAGAGTTACTTCAGCGTCATCGTCATATCGGTCCTCCTCACAGGCCAATTCGAACTCCGTTTCACTAGTGGAGAAGTCGACATCACTATTGGCGTCCTCTTCTATAGTAGCTCGTATATCATATACGCCTTCGTCTACGATCTCCGATTTAAAGATTCGATCTTGCGCTTCTACACCATAGGTTTCTTCGAAAACCTCATCGCCACTCCCGGAATCCGATAACTGAGCAGTAACTTGATAGCTAATATCGCTGGCGTTGTCTAATACGATATCCGAAGAACCATCATATTTTACGAAACTAATGTATCCACTCAGTAGGGGTATTGCACCAATACATCCCCGTAGACACTCCCTTCACTTTAAATAATCCATATCCCAATATTCGAATTATTGTATAAGTATTTTATTAATATGTCTATTGATAATTTATTATTTCTATTTCTGTTCCATATATTACCTGTATCCACCAATCTACCCGTAAACCAACAGCCACACCCCACCCATCGTAAACAGCGCGCCGACGACGGTGTTGATCGCGGGAAACCACCAGTATGCCCGCGAGACATCGAC
>CAYOFZ010000122.1:0-6913 GCA_964403315.1 uncultured Halobacteriales archaeon
GGAATCGCAATCCATTTTGGAAGCACATAACCGTTGGGTTTGGTACCACTGTTCACACGAGTGCTATCTTTCTATTTACACCGTTAGATACTGGGTTGACGTAGTAGGGTTCATTGTTCGCTACCTGTTGAAAATAATATGAATATTGATTGTTGCTACTCGCCGCGAGCGAAGCGAGCGGTAGCAGGTAGCGACCACCGGGAGCTACCTGCGCTTTTGGTCCAGCTTTTACCAGTGAAGCGAGCGCTAGCGGGCGAAACGTGGTTCGAGACGGCTTCATCGTCTCGTCATTGCGGGAAATCTCCGATTTCCCGCTTGCAATCAGAACGCTCTGCGTTCTGATGACTCACGAAAATCTCCGGTTTTCGAACGACAGTAAAAGGTGGATGGGTTGGGGCGGATTTGAACCGCCGGCCTCCTCCATGTCAAGGAGGTGTCATAGCCTGACTAGACCACCAACCCGCCTGCTGCGTGCGCTTTCGGCTTCGCCGGCGACGTAATTGAAGCTTTCGACTTCGGGAGCGGGTGGCGATACGCTTAAGTGAATGTACTGATTTGTCCATTACAAGACGAAATCGTACACTGGAGATCACCCATGCAGGCATACATCGAACGCGTGGCCGACGGCGGGGACCTCGATCAAGAAGAGGCACGAGCGGCCGCCGCCGCGGTCTTCGAGGGGGCGACTGAGGCACAGATCGGCGCGCTGCTGGCCGCGTTGCGCGCGAAAGGCGAAACCGAAGCGGAGATCGCGGGCTTTGCCCAGGGGATGCGCGACGCCGCCCGGACAATCACCCCCGATCGGGAGCCGCTGGTCGATACCTGCGGCACCGGCGGCGACGACTACGACACGATCAACGTCTCGACGACCAGCGCCATCGTCGCCTCCGGCGCCGGCGTCCCCATCGCCAAGCACGGCAACTACTCCGTCTCCTCGTCGTCGGGGAGTGCGGACGTCCTGGAGGAGGTCGGGGTCACCGTCGACGCCGAACCCCCGGCCGTCGAGGCGGCGATCGAGGACGACGACATCGGGTTCATGCTCGCGCCGGTGTTCCACCCCGCGATGAAGGCCGTCATCGGCCCGCGCAAGGAACTCGGGATGCGCACGATCTTCAACGTGCTCGGGCCGCTGACTAACCCTGCGGGTGCTGACGCACAGATCGTCGGCGTCTACGATCCTGACCTCGTTTCCGTCCTTGCGCGCGCACTAGCATATATGCCCGTCGAGCGCGCGCTCGTCGTCCACGGCGAGGGAATGGACGAGATCGCCATTCACGGTGAGACCACTGTCGCGGAAGTCGCTGGCGACGAGATCGAGGAGTACACCATCGCGCCTGCCGACCTCGGGCTCGACCGCCATCCCGTGAGCGCCGTTTCCGGAGGCACACCCGTCGAGAACGCCGCCGACCTCGAAGGGATCGTGACCGGCAAGGTGGCGGGCGCCAAACGTGACATCATCCTCGCAAACGCCGGCGCGGCGATCTACCTCGCCGGCGAGGCGACCTCACCCGCCGACGGCGTCGAGGCCGCGGCAAACGCCATCGACGAGGGTGACGCGGCGGCGAAACTCGCCGGCATGCGCCAGACCATCGCCCAATGACGCGGGTCAAGATCTGTGGCCATACCCGCGACAAGGACGTCGTCGCCTCCGTCCGGGCGGGTACGGACGCCATCGGCGTGATCGCCGACGTACCCGTCGACAGCCCCCGAGCCGTGAGCGCGGACCGGGCCGCAACGCTGTTCGAGGCGGTTCCACCGCTCGTGACAGGGGTGCTCGTCACCATGCCCGACACCGCCGAGGAGGCCATCCAGCTGGTCGAACGGACCCGCCCCGACGCGCTCCAGATCCATGGCCCCTTCGACGCCGAGGACTGCCGAACCGTGCGCGAGGCCATCGGTCGGTCCGTGATCAAATCCGTCGATGCGAGCGATCCCGAACAAGTCCGCGCGTTCGACGGCGTCGCCGACGCCCTGCTGGTCGATTCGACCGACGCGAGCGGCGCGGGCGGCACCGGTCGCACCCACGACTGGGAGCGGACCCGCGAACTCGTCTCCGGGGTCGATTCACCGGTGCTTCTCGCCGGCGGGCTCACTCCCGAAAACGTCGCCGGGGCAGTCGGGACCGTCGAGCCGTTCGGCGTCGATGTCGCAAGCGGGGTCGGAACGGAGGGAATCAAGGATCACGACGCGGTCGAGCGCTTCGTCGAACGGGCGACCCGCCCGGAGGTGCCCGCACGATGATCGACCGCGAGGACTTCCGTGAACGGGCCGACCGCGACGAGCCCGCCGTCGTTCACGTCGCTAGCGACCTCGATGTGGAGACGAACCCGCTCGGAGCCTACGCCGCGCTGGCGGCCGACGCCGAGTACGGCTTCCTGCTCGAAAGCGCCGAGAAAACGGCCTCCTACGATCCCGACGGGGCCTTCCGGCCTGCCGAGGCGAACCCCGGCCGTCACGCCCGGTATTCGTTCGTCGGCTACGACCCCGAAGCGGTCGTCACCGTCGGCCCCGACGAAACCGCCATCGACGTGCTCGGCGACGACCGACTCGCGTCGCTGCTGGAGGCGGGCGACGGTGACGGCGACACCCTCGATTCGCTCCGGGGGGCGCTGCCGGACGTCGCTCGCGTCGGATTTCCCGATTCGGAGCGGCGTCTCACCGGTGGCCTGGTCGGGTTTCTCGCCTACGACGCCGTCTACGACCTGTGGCTGGATGAAGTCGGCCTCGATAGACCCGATTCGCCGACCCCCGACGCGCAGTTCGTTCTCAGTACGAAAACGTTGGTCTTCGACGAGGCAGAGGAAACCCTGTCGCTGTCACTGACCCCCGTCGTCTTCCCCGAGGACGATCCTGACGCGGTCTACGACGCGCTGAGCGAGGAGGTCGAGCGAGTGGGGTCAGTGCTGGCCGACGCCGCCGAACCTGAACCCGGCGGGTTCGTCCGCGAGAACGAACGTGCGGGGCCCCGCGAGGACTACGAGAACGCGGTTCGGCGCGCGAAAGAGGGCGTTCTCGATGGCGACATCTATCAGGGTGTGATCTCCCGGAAACGCGAACTCACGGGCGAGATCGATCCCATCGGACTCTACGAGACGATCCGAGCAATCAACCCCTCGCCGTACATGTACCTGCTCGGCTACGGCGACCGAACGGTGGTCGGCGCGAGCCCCGAAACGCTGGTTTCAGTACGCGATGAGGTGGTGACGAGCAACCCCATCGCGGGCACCTGTCCCCGGGGATCGAGCCCGGTCGAGGACCGCCGGCTGGCCGGCGAAATGCTCGCCGACGATAAAGAGCGGGCCGAACATACCATGCTCGTCGATCTCGCGCGCAACGACGTGCGCCGGGTTTCGGAGCCGGGATCTGTTCGCGTCGAGGAGTTCATGAACGTCCTCAAGTACAGCCACGTCCAGCACATCGAATCGACCGTGACGGGCGACCTCGCCGCCGACAGCGACGCCTTCGACGCGACGCGAGCCGCCTTCCCGGCGGGCACCCTGTCGGGCGCGCCGAAGATCCGCGCGATGGAGATCATCGACGACCTGGAGCGCGAACCCCGCGGATTGTACGGTGGTGGCGTGGGCTACTACTCGTGGACCGGCGACGCCGACATGGCGATCGTCATTCGGACCGCGGCGATCCGCCACGGCGAGCAAGACCGCGTGACCGTCCAGGCCGGCGCAGGTGTGGTCGCAGACAGCGACCCCGCCGCGGAGTACGAGGAAACCGAGGCGAAAATGGACGGCGTGCTCGACGCCATCGAGCGAATCGAGGTTCCGGAGCCGGGGGTGATCCAGTGAGTCTCGTCCGCCAGAAGCGTGTGCTCTTCATCGACAACTTCGATTCGTTCACCTACAACCTCGTCGAGTACGTCTCCGAACACGCCGACACCGAGCTGCTCAGAAACACCGCCTCGCTCGCGGACGTGCGGGCGGTCGATCCCGATGCCATCGTGATCAGCCCCGGACCCGGCCACCCGAAAAACGACCGCGATGTCGGCGTAACGGTTCCTGTACTACGGGAGGTGAGCCCCGACGTGCCGACCCTGGGGGTGTGTCTCGGGCTGGAAGCCGCCGCCTACGCCTACGGGGGCAGCGTCGGGCGCGCGCCCGAACCGGTCCACGGCAAAGCCACCCCCGTTTTCCACGACGGCGCGGGCGTGTTCGCCGGCCTCGAAGACGGGTTTCGGGCTGGACGGTACCACTCGCTAGTCGCCACCGGAGTTCCCGACTCCTTCGAAATCACCGCGACGACCGACGATGGGGACGGAAAACTCGTTATGGGGATTCGCCACCGCGAGTATCCCATCGAGTGTGTCCAGTTTCACCCCGAGAGCGTGCTTACCGGGGTCGGCCACGACGTGATCGAGAACTTCCTACAGCGTGTTTAGGATAGTCGGGAGAACGACCGTCCCGAGATAGAACGCCACCACCACCACGGTCGTGAGCGCGACGAGCCGCCAGGCGAGGTTGAACAGGAACCGACCGACGAAGATCAGGACGACGAGGACTACCAATGCCAGCAACAGCATGCTCGGATCGGCGGCGAGCAGCGTCTCGGGAGGAATCGATGTGTTCATACTACTTAGAAAATATCGGAATAAATAAACATTTGGGATGGTAATCACTTTCGCTCCGGTTTGAACATATTATAGTACCCGACCCGCCTACCTCCGGTAGGTGGTCGAGATATATACGCTCCGGTAACTTCGGGAGAGACATCCGTATTCAACGTTTCTACCTATGGTTTCGAGAAAGAAGTAAACTTATACCGCTGGCCGAAGTGGCAGTTCCCGTTACAAATGGGAGTTTCATCGACTCACATAGGGTCCCTAATCGCCCTGATGACGGTTCCTGCTGTGTGTAATGAGGACATCGCTGCGCGCTTCGCGCGCAGCGCCACCGCGCGAGCCACGGGGTGGTTCGCGTGAGCACCGACGGCTCTGCCGATGGGGTCACCCTCCCGGTGAAACGGACCGAGGGCGACACCCTCGAAGCGCGGATGACCGACAACGCCTACGAGAACATCCTCCCGGCGCGGTACCTCAAAAAGAACGCCGAGGGCGAGCTGATCGAAACTCAAGAAGACCTCTTCGAGCGCGTGGCGAAAAACGTCGCGCTCGCCGAGGCGGTGTTCGAGGCCGAGAAACGCGACACCACGGTCACCGTCTCGCCCGACCAACTCAAACCCGACCACCCCCGGCGTGACGAACTCGCTGCTGAAGTGTTTGGGGCGGGTACGACCGCCGACGACGAGGCCGAAACCCAGCTCAGCGTCCACAACGTCAGCAAGTTCACCTACGACACCGTCGTTTCCGAATTGCCCGAGGAGATCCGCGAGCACGTCGAGGAAACCGCGACGGAGTTCCAAGAGCGGATGGAAGGGCTCTCCTTTATCCCCAATAGTCCCACGCTGATGAACGCTGGCGACGAACTCCAACAGCTCTCGGCGTGTTTCGTTAACTCGCCCGACGACGACATTTCAGACATCCACCAGACCGCAACGGAGGCCGCCGAGGTCTTCCAGAGCGGGGGTGGCATGGGGTATGCGTTCTGGCAACTCCGGCCCTATGGGGATTCGGTCGGCTCGACGGGCGGGATCGCTTCCGGCCCGATCACGTTCATGCGGACCTACGACCAGCTCTGTGAGACCATCGCCCAGGGCGGGGCGCGCCGCGGCGCACAGATGGGCGTCATGCGGATCTCCCACCCCGACGTGATCGAATTCATCCACGCGAAAAACAAGGACGTCTCGCTGGCCCATTCCTTGCGGTTGAACGACCCCGACGACTACACCTACACCTCCTTCTCGGAGGCCTTGGAGGAGGCCCGCGGCCTGATCGACGATGAGGGGCGCGTCCCGGAACACCTCCGGAACGCCGTCGAGGGTCACCTCTCGAATTTCAACATCTCGGTTGGCGTCACTGACGACTTCATGGAGGCGCTCTACGACGACGAGGAGTTCACGTTCACGAACCCCCGCACCGACGAGCCACACGTCGCCACGCCCGAAACCAAGGAGATGTACGAACGCTACGGGCTCGGCGAACACGTCGAAATCGGCGAGGAGCTCTCGGTTCCCGCCGAGGCGATCTGGGAGCGGATCATCGACGGGGCCTACGAGAACGGCGAACCCGGCGTGATCTACCTCGAACGGGTGAACAAAGAACACTCGTTTGATGTGGATGAACATCCGGATCATAGAATTCTTGCAACAAACCCTTGCGGAGAACAACCGTTGGAGGAATACGAGGCCTGCAACCTCGGGCATATCAACCTCTCGACGGTGGCCGCGATGGATGCCCCCGACTGGCGGGTCTGGTCCGATAATCACGCCGAGGAATTCGACTCGCTCGAAGCGGCGGTCGAGGCGTACCTCGAAGAGGCCATCGATATCGAGGAGTTCGACGAACGCATCGCCACGGGCACCCGATTCCTCGAAGACGTCGTCACGATGTCGGACTTCCCCGTTCCCGAAATCGAGCAGAAGGTCCGGGACATGCGAAAGATCGGCATGGGAATCATGGGGCTGGCGCAACTCTATATCCAACTGGGTGTGCGCTACGGCTCGGAGGTCGGCAACGAAATCGCCCGCCAGCTGATGACCCATATCAACCACGAATCGAAATGGGTCTCCCATAAACTCGCCGAGGAGCGAAGTAGCTTCAACGACTGGGAGGATTCGAAATACGCCGATCCGACCGAATACCCCGAGTGGTTTGAACACCACACCGGGCTCGACGCCGACGACTGGGCCGATGGGTTCGTAATCCGCAATCACAACACGACAACCATCGCGCCGACCGGAACCACCTCGATGGTCGGCAACACAACCGGCGGCTGTGAGCCGATCTACTCGGTCGCCTACTACAAGAACGTCTCCGACGACGTGCAGGGCGAGGAGATGCTCGTCG
>CAYOFZ010000123.1:0-6872 GCA_964403315.1 uncultured Halobacteriales archaeon
CGGCGGTCATCGAGATGGGGAGCAACGAACTCGCGATGACCACCGCCGCCGGCGGTCTGATCACGGCCGTCCTCTCGGCGTACAGTGCCTACGCGAACAACAAGGCTGATACCCCCGAACGCACCACAACTCGCGCTTAAACTAAAATATAATCTCTTGGGTAAATTAGGGGATCCGCTGGGCCTGTAGAGCCAAGCCACCACCAGGAGTCGGATGGCATCAAACAAGAAAAAAATTTCATCAGAAGGCTGTCGAATTTTCTGCGCTCTCCGATAATGTCATAACCCCTATGGGTCATTTCGACGGTCGGGGTAGACGTACTGTCTCGGCGTGGAGACACTATCGTCCCCGCACCTCGCGACACCGCTAAACGGCGAGCCAAATTTCTGGACCAGAGGAGTAGACTACTGTCGACATCTAAAACAAGGCACGTTCGACGTACTGCCGCCTGAACTGGGCGTATTGGTATTGAGTCAGAAGGAGAGCGAAAAGTATCACCACAGTTGCAAACGATATCGAAACGAAGATAGGCATGTTGGTCAGATAACCATTTGCTAATTGAGCGAAAGCCAGTAGTAGTGGAACGATAGAAACCATCGCTGATTGAATGGGATTTGACCGAAACATATCAGAAAATGTAGTGTTTTCTTTTGTCGCCATTGTGGACTTAGGTCCATAGATTGAGAGAGAAGATAATAACCTTCTGGATCGGAAAGACAGATGCCGGTCTGTAAATCTCAGGTGATCTTCATACGTTGACTGGCTCTGATAGAGCTATGCTGTATGCCTCCGTACTGACCGTTCACTACGGTGTCCAAAGGTGTGTGACCTATTTCATGATACGCTCACCGCCCTTACTAATATGTGCCGACGGCTCCAGCCCCGTCGAAGAATCCTGCGCGGTGAGCGATCTGGTCGTCTTACACGCGAGAGTATCTCCACGAGAGTTGCCGCCCCCTCTCCGAGTGAAAACTCGTGGAGTAACGGGTAGCTGTATGCTTCCAACACACCATTTTATACGCATGGGCTCGTTGAGTAAGAACACAATCAGGATGAAACCGCTACCCGTGCCCCGATTTGGCTCGAATGGAAGGGCTTTAGTAAGACCCGAATTATAGGGTTACACGGGCTGAGACGCCTGTAGGCGTGGGTAGCCAAGCCAGGCCAACGGCGCAGCGTTGAGGGCGCTGTCCCGTAGGGGTCCGCCGGTTCGAATCCGGTCCCACGCATTTCTGTTGCGAGCAAGTCTGCGAGCAACAGAAATCAGACGAGGATTCGAAGTAGACCGAGGTTCTGCAA
This sequence comes from uncultured Halobacteriales archaeon, assembly GCA_964403315.1. Taxonomy (GTDB): domain Archaea; phylum Halobacteriota; class Halobacteria; order Halobacteriales; family Halalkalicoccaceae; genus CAYOFZ01. Next base: position 1,300 of record CAYOFZ010000123.1, read on the forward strand.
GCGAAGCGAGCAGGTTCTCGGGCGTAGTTCGAATCCGGTCCCACGCATGATTTTGCCGTACCCAGTCGTCGACTAGTTCCCTCCGTGAGCACCCACCGTTCGACCACCGGCGATCCAGCCTCTCGTCTGCCGTCAGAACCCTCATCAGAGAGCGGTCGCTACTATGTATGCACGATGGCTCCTACGATCGGTATTTCCGGGTTCGAGACGGGCTCGAACCCGGTGAAGCCGCGTCTTTTCTCGAAGATCACGGACTGGGCGGAGGTGCGGTTGTTCGAACCGGAGGTAGAACATCCCGATATTCTGGATCACGATCTCGATCTATATCACATGGCCCGTCGTCGGCGCGCATCGCTCTCGGATTTCGAGCGGGTACATCGCGGTGGCGTCCCGACGATCAATCCGTATGAGCGGGTGAAACTGGTCATCGACCGGATCAACTGCCTACGAATGCTCGAGAAGGGCGGGCTTTCCGTTCCTGACTATCGGTACGGTCGAGCGGATGAGATCGCTCTCGATCCGCCGGTCATCGTCAAACCCCGATACGAACTCGGACCGGATCGGCACGAATTCAGCCTCGTTGCGGACGGCGACATCGCTTTCGAGGACCGTCAACTCGTCCAGCGATACGTCCCACATGAACGCTCCATCAAGATGTACTATTTGGGAGATGTCATCAAAGCCGTCGACGGAAACGAGGGAGTCCGCCAACCGACACGGGAATGTACGGTGACGCGCCGGCTCGACACCGTCGCCGATGCTATCGCGGAGTGTACGGGATTGTGCCTGTTCGAGGCCGACCTCGTCGAATCCAACGACCTGTTCGTCGTGGATGTCAATCCGGTCGTCAGCCTCCGTGGGATTACGGACGGATGTTCGGTCTATGAACGGTTGCTCAAATCACGGCTCGATCGCGGCGATTCGGTCCGCGTCTAACCCGAGAGACAAGTCATAAACCGCTGAACGCTCTATCATCGCTCGAATGTCGACACTTCTCGTTCGCGGATTGAGCGAGGAGGGACCGGGCGATATCGTCGGCACGTTCGTCAACGAGGCTGACGTCGGTCCCGACGCGATCGGTGAAATCGAACTGGACGACGCGGAAGCGACCGTCGAGGTCGAGGACGCCGCCGTTTCACCCATTCTTGACGCAATGGACGACGGTGGCCGGATCGGCGACTCCGACGTATCCATCGTACCGATGGACGGGGACCTCCAGTCGGTGCGGGGGTACGTCTCCGAGTACTCCCGGTTGGTCGAACTCGAACGCGAAGCCGAGATGGAGCGCCACGAACGCGAGATCCGAGATCTCTCGGGCCGAGAACGCGAATCCAAGGGCCGGGCGATCCTCTATCTCGACGGCCGCGATCAGGGCGAAGGACTCGGCGGCTACCTCGTGAAGTTCGTCCGCCAGCGAAGCGGCGAGGAGTTGCCCGACACCGAACTGAGCGTCGGCGATCTGGCGATGCTCTCAAAGCAAGATCCGCTGCGAGACGACAACCCGACCGGCACCATCACGCAGGTGACCAACTACTCGATCACGGTTGCGTTCAGCGAGAAACCCCAAGACTTCGTCTTCGGCGACGGGTTGCGGGCCGATCTGTACGTCAACGACATCACCTTCCAGCGGATGCTCGATGCTCTCGATGAGCTTCCCGCCGCCGACGGCAACCTCGCGGACCTGCGCGATGTCATCGTCGGCACCGCCGAACCGGACGATTCTGCCCCTGCAGAAATCGACGACTGGCACGACGACACGCTCAACGACTCCCAGCGTGAGGCCGTCCGGCAAACAGTCGGCACGAACGATATCCATCTGATCCACGGCCCGCCCGGCACCGGCAAGACGACGACCGGGATCGAGGTGATCCGGCAGTGCATCGACTGCGGCGAGTCGGTACTGGCCACGGCGGCCTCGAACACCGCCGTCGATAACGTACTGGAATTCCTGATCGACCGCGGCGTCGATGCCGTCCGCGTGGGCCATCCGGCGCGAGTCACGCCCGCGCTGCGCGAACACACTCTCGACAATCGAATCGAGAACCGCGAGGCCTACCAACGCTCCCAGGAACTCCGCGAGGAAGCGTTCGACCTGCTCGATCGACAGGACGACCTCACCCATCCCTCGGGGCGGTGGCGACGCGGGCTCTCCGACGACCGGATCAGAGAACTCGCCGAGGAGGGTCGCGGTTCCCGGGGTGTGCCCCCCGAGCGCATCGAGGAGATGGCCGAATGGCTCGACCTCCAAGAGAAAGCCGACGAGCTGTTCGAACGCTCCGACGACCTCGAAGACGGGGCCATCGCGGAGGTGATCGAGGCGGCGGACGCCGTCTGTACGACAAACTCCACGGCCGGCAGCGACCTCCTCGAAGGCCAGGAGTTCGACACCCTCGTCATCGACGAGGCGACCCAGGCGACCGAACCTTCCTGTCTGATTCCGATCACGAAGGCCGACTGGGTGATCATGGCCGGCGACCACCGCCAGTTGCCGCCGACGATCCAAAGCGAGGAGGCCGCCCGCGAAGGATTGCGTGAGACGCTGTTCGAGCGGCTCGCGGCTCGTGAGGAGATCGTCTCGCTGCTCGACACCCAGTACCGGATGCACGAGGGGATCATGGAGTTTTCGAGCGAACGCTTTTATGACGGCGCATTGAGAGCCGACGAATCGGTACGAACCCATACTCTCGCGGATTTCGGCATCGAGGCCGAAGATCTCGCGGCGGTCCGCCGCGAGATCCTCGATCCCGATGCGCCGCTGGTGTTCGCGGACACAGCTGAAGCGAACGCCGCCGAACACAGCCGCGAGGGATCGACCTCCCGGGAAAATCCCACGGAAGCGGAACTCGTCGCGTCGCTCGCACGGGCGTACCTCGATACGGGAATCGACCCTACCGACATCGCGCTCATTTCGCCGTACGACGATCAGGTAGATCGGATCCGTAGGGAGATCGATATCGAAGGCCTCGAAATCGACACCATCGATGGCTTCCAGGGCCGCGAAAAGGAGGTCGTACTCCTCTCGCTGGTGCGAAGCAACGCTAGCAACGAAATCGGCTTTCTCGACGAATCACGGCGGTTCAACGTCGCGCTCACGCGGGCGAAACGAAAGGCCATCATCGTCGGCGACGGGAATACCGTCACCGCGGCCGATACGTACGAGGGATTCGTAGAGTACGTTCGGAAAAACGGCCGCTACGTGGACCTTCAGTAGTATTCGAGCAACTGCGACGGCGTGATAGGGACCAATCCGTTCCCATAGCTGTTGGTTTCAATACGGTCGAGTTGCGCCTCGAAATCCTCGACGCTCATGCCGTCCCCACCGACCTGCTCGAAGTAGGGGACGACCACTTGATTGTGGATGTCCGCGCGCAGGATGGGCGCACGGCTGCTCTCGTAGTCACTCCCGTTGATCGCCGAGATGGTGTGCGATCCGGTCGGTGGAATGCCGCTCGAACACGCCCCGAAGACGAACCCCGTCTCGTGAGTTTCCCGGAGGATCTCGAGCGTATCGGTATTCATCGCATTATAGGGTGTAAAGAAGTGCCGCGAACCCCTCTCGAACCCACGGTTGGCGAGGTAATCGCGGTTGCTCTCGATTACGCGGCGCTGTTCTCTGGCCAACAGTTCAGTGAGGTCACCGGCATGCTGGGGGTACGAACAGACCTCCCAACCAGCATCGCGCATCTCGCGCAGTTGGTCCATCGAGAGCCGACCCGAGCGGTTGAGCAGATCACGGGAAACCGCGGCGACGGCCGGCCAGCCCCGTTCTTGGAGTATCGGGAAGACGGTATTGTAGTGTGATTCGAGACCACCGTAGAACGCGAGGATGACGTTGCTCTTGTCTCTGGCCGGACCGGCCCGCAGGTCGTCGATCCAGAGTCTGACGGGGCCGTCGTCGGGGCCGCGCACCTGAAACCGGATTTCCTGCACGTTCGAGAAGTCGATATCGCCGTATCCGAGCGTGTACCCGAAGTCGATGCGAAACCAGTCGTCGATACCGCCCGGAAGCACGCGGGTGCTCGTCACGTGGTCGTTGCTCGTTTCGCGGACGTCGAGTTGGAGGTCGCCATCGAGTGGCGTTTCCACCTTGACCGCCATCGAGAGGTATCGGTCAGAGAGGTCCAACCCGCCCGTTCCGGACGCCCGACCGATGATCACGGGGCTACTGTCGCTTTCGATCAGAAGGGAGTGATCGCCGACGACCGCTTGTTCTCCATCAGGGGTGAGTGTCGCCCCCGACCCGTCGAAGGTGAACCAGGTACCGCCGTCCTGGAAGTCGTCTATCAGTTCGCCGTAGTCGGTTCGGACGGCGCTGAGACTGGCGGCTTCGTTGCCGCCACCGCCGCCGTCGTCGGTGGTATTACCATCCGCATCGTTACCGGTTTCGTTCCCGTCGGTACCGTTGCCACCGTTACCGCCGTTCATATTCATACAGCCGGCGAGCGAGACGCTGGCTATACCGATGGTTCCCAGCAAGGCTCGGCGGGATACGGGGGTTTTCGTGTCGCCATCTCCGTACGGTTCGTCCTTTTTATTGTGTTGCATAACCCCAGTAAGTGAATTATAACTATATAGTTATATAATTCTACCGGCCAGATTGCGGTGAGAACGCCTATACATTTCCCCTCCCTCGATTTAGGTATGCAGCAACTGTCCCGGGTTCACGTCCCCGCACTCACCGGTGTGTTGACACTGCTCTCACTCGGGCTGGTCTTCGGAGCCGTCCTCGGGTATATCCCCCCGGTGGTTGTCCCCAAGACCCCCGACTGGGTCATCACCGTGATACCACACGTAAACGCCGTGTTGAGCGCCACCGCTATCGGCACTATCAGTCTCGGCTGGTACTGGATCCGTCGCGGAGCGATCAGTCGCCACCGCAATGCGATGATCGTCTCACTGATCCTGTTCGCTACGTTTCTGGGATTGTATCTCTACCGGCTCGTCGTCCTGGGTGGTCCGACATCGTTTCCGGGCCCTGAACCCGTCTATCGGTTCGTCTATCTGCCGATTTTGGGAATCCACATCTTGCTCGCGATCGTTTGTATCCCGCTTTTGTACTACGTTCTCCTACTTGCGCTCACCTATCCGGTAGAGCACCTCGGACAAACGAACCACCCACGGGTCGGGCGCGTGGCGGCGTCGCTGTGGCTGGTTTCGTTCTCGCTGGGGATCGTCGTGTACGTCCTGTTACACGGGGTGTATTAGTCGTCAGCGGGTGCCGACTCCCCCGAAATCGCCGGTCGTTCGACCTCCCGGTCGGTCGATTCCCCTTCGATCTCGTAGGGGTATTCGCCGGTGACACAGCCCAGACAGAGTTCTTCGCGGCGCTCACTGAGCGCGTCCGCGATGGCGTCCACCGAGAGGTACGCGAGGCTGTCGGCCCCGATCTCCTCGCATACTTCCTCGGTCGAACGGTCGGCGGCGATCAACTCCTCGCGGGCCGCCATGTCGATACCCATATAACAGGGCGCGAGGATCGCCGGCGCGCCGATCCGTAGGTGGACTTCCTCCGCGCCGGCGTCGCGCAACAGGTCCACAAGCTGGTTCGACGTCGTTCCGCGGACGATGCTGTC
>CAYOFZ010000124.1:0-6852 GCA_964403315.1 uncultured Halobacteriales archaeon
TGGGATCGAGCCAGTCGAGATCGAGGCTGACGTGGACGCCCGCGGTCCCGTCGGTTGCGACCGCGAGCGCCTCCTCAGTGATGGTGTTGACGCCGCGGTCGTCGATGTCCGACATGGTGAACGCGGTCACGTCGCTTTCCCGGATGGCGACCCGTTCTGGCTCGTCGAGGTCGCGCAGGCCGACCAGTACCACGTTTTCGGGGTCGATCCCCGCTGTGGGTGTCCAGTCGGCACCCTCGAACTCCCCGTAGCCGAGCGACGCGGCGAGGGGCATTCCGTGGACGTTGCCGCTCGGGGAGGTTTCGGGCGTGTTGAAATCGCCGTGGGCGTCGAACCAGATCACGCCCGTCCCAGCGTCGCGGTTCGCACCCGCCAGCGTCCCGATGGCGATGGAATGGTCACCCCCGAGCACGAGCGGAAACCCACCCGAATCCAGCGTCCGGGTGACTTCCTCGGCGAGTCGCTCGCAAACCTCGGCGACTTCCTTGAGGAACTTCGCGGAACCGTCGGCCGGCGGGGCGGCGTCGGGATCGCGCTCCTCGGCGCGCGGGACCGCGAGATCGCCGCCGTCGACCGGCGACCGACCGATGGCCACGAGTTCCTCGGCGAGGCCGGCATAGCGGATCGCCGAGGGGCCCATATCGACGCCGCGTCGATTCGCGCCGTAATCGGTCGGTGCACCGATGATTCGAACCTGTCGGGACATGGTCGATACCCCTCGGTCCGTGAGGATAGTTCATCGGGTTTCGGTCCGTTCGCCGAACTATACGATTGACTGTATATTACCGACGGATACCACCGCGATATGCCGATCAGCGCTTATGTTGGTAGTTATTCGTCGGATTTAAGCGAACCTGTACCCAAGGTGAAGGCATGTCATCGATAGAACTCACGCCGAGCCAAAAAACCATCCTTACCGCGCTCATCAACCTTCACCGCGAGACCGAGGACGCGGTCAAAGGCGAGGATATCGCCGAGGAGGTAGACCGCAACCCCGGCACGATCCGCAACCAGATGCAGAGCCTCAAAGCCCTCCAGCTCGTCGAGGGGGTACCGGGACCGAAAGGCGGGTACAACCCGACCGCGACCGCCTATGAGGCGCTCGATGTTCAGCAGATGGACGAGCCCGCCTCGGTCCCGCTCGAACACAACGGCACCCCCGTCGAGGACACCAACATCGAGGAGATCGACCTCTCGAACGTCCACCATCCCGAACTCTGTCGGGCCGAGGTCCAGCTCCAGGGATCGGTCCGGGACTACAGCGAGGGTGATTCCGTCACCGTCGGCCCGACGCCGCTCTCGAAGCTCGTCATCGAGGGCACCGTCGACGGCAAAGACGACACCGACAACGTCCTGATCCTCCAGATCGACGGGATGCGCGCCCCGGCCGGCGAGCCGGCACATTGAGACTGCGGGTCGTCAACAGCTATCACCCTCGTCGGGGTTTCAACAGCTTTGTATCGGTGGGTAGCACAGATCGAGGTATGACAGCGCAGGTCGTCGTGCTCGGAGCCGGCTACGCCGGTGCCGGGGCGGTGCAGACGCTCGAAGACGAACTGGACGACGCCCGACTCACCTGGATTTCCGATACCGACTATCATCCGATACTCCACGAATCCCACCGCATCATCCGCGATCCCGGGGTGCGCGATCACCTCGCCGTCCCGGTCCAGGAGATCAAATCCTCCAGCACCCGCTTCATCGGGGGAACGGTGACCAACGTCGACACCGACGAGCGGGTCGTCTCGCTCGACGACGGGACCGAGGTCGAATACGACTATGTGCTGGTTGCGCTCGGGTCCGCAACGGCCTATTATGGAATTCCGGGGTTGGACGAGAACTCGCTCACCCTGAAGAGCCTCGACGACGCCATGGAAATCCACGAGTCGGTCAAAGACGCCGCTCGTGGTGCCAGCCGCGAAGACCCCGCCCAGGTCGCCATCGGCGGCGCGGGGCTGTCGGGCATCCAAAGCGCCGGCGAGGTCGCAGAATTCCGCGATAGGCACAACGCCCCCATCGAGATCACGCTCATCGAGGCCCTGCCTGAGATCATGCCCGGCCAGGACCCCGAACTCCAGGGCGCGGTGAAAAAGCGCCTCCAGGAGGCGAACGTCGAGATCATGACCGACGACCCGATCACCGAGGCCGACGCCGACGCCATCCGCTTCGACGAGGGCGACCCCCTCGACTACGACACCTTCGTCTGGGCCGGCGGGATCACGGGCCGCGAGTCCATGGAGAACGCGAACGTCGAAAAAGAGCACAACCGCGTGGTCTGTGATGCGACCTTCCAGACCGACAACGACCGCGTGTTCGCCATCGGCGACGCGGCGGTCATCGAGCAGGACGACGAACCCGCGCCACCGACCGCCCAGGCCGCCTGGCAGGCCGCCGACCTCGTCGGCGAGAACGTCGCCCGTGCGATGAACGATCGGCCGCTGAAGACCTGGACCCACAAGGACAAGGGCACCCTCGTCTCCATCGGCGACGAGGCCGTCGCCCACGACGTGCAGGGACTGCCGGTCAGCACCTTTGGCTCCGTTCCGGCAGAACTGCTGAAAAAGGGCGTCGCCGCGCGCTGGATCGCCGACGTTTCCTCGGTCGGGCGCGCGAAACGCGCCTGGAAATACCTGTAGATTATAGCGACAGCCCCGCGTGCCAGTGATCCGCGCTCGCTTCCCGCTTTACTTCATCCATCTTCGCCAGCAACGAAACGGCGAGCGAGGCGGTCTCACTCGCGCGGCGTTCGCCCTCCGTCCTGAATTCGCCCGTGACGCGGTTCGCGTACACCGAACAGACCGCGCCAGCGCGCAGCCCGTAGACGTTTGCGAGCGTTAAGATCGCGCTGGCTTCCATCTCGATGTTTTTGACGTTTGCTGCCCGGAGATCGGCGACCAGTCGGTCGCTGCCCGCCGCCTCGAAGTCCTCGAATCCGGGCCGACCCTGGCCGGCATAAAAGGAGTCGGAACTCATCGTGATCCCAGTGTGATAGTCGTATCCGAGGCGTTCGGCGGCGGCGACGAGTGCCGAGATCACTTCATGGTCGGCGCTGGCGGGGTAGTCCTCGCGGACGTACTCGTCGCTCGTGCCCTCCTGGCGGACCGCACCGGTGGTGATGACGAGATCGCCCACCTCCATGCCCTTCTGGATCGCGCCACACGAGCCGACGCGAACGAAGGTGTCCGCGCCGATCCGTGCGAGTTCCTCGGCGGCGATTGCCGCCGAGGGGCTCCCGATGCCCGTCGAGGTCACGCTGATGGGCGTTCCCTCATGGGTGCCCGTGACGGTGCGGTACTCGCGGTGGTGGCCCTGCTGTTCGCTTTCGTCCCAGAAGTCGGCGATCTTCTCGACGCGCTCGGGGTTGCCTGGGAGCAGTACCGTGGAAGCAATGTCCTCGGGGCCGACCCCGATGTGGTACTGTCGTTCGGCGTTGGGATCCTCACTATCGTCGGCCATGTCACGGGGATTCGGAGTCGGGAAGCAAATAGCCTGTTATCGGGGGTTCGGTATCTCGCGGACCTCGTCGGGCTCGCCACCGACCGGTTCAGTGGTTGGCCTCGATTATTCCAGCGTTTCCTCAGTGATCGTATTCGGCAGGAGTTCGCCGAGGGTGTATTCCTCGACTTCCTCGCCGGCGTCACAGATCACGCGAAACCCCTCATCACAGAACTCCGCGAAGGTTTGCCGGCACATCCCGCAGGGGGTGACGCCGTCGCGGCGATCCGAACTCACGGCGAGTCGGGCGAACTCGCGGTGGCCGGTGGCGACCGCCCGCGAGAGCGCAACCTCCTCGGCATGCAGGCTGTTCGAGTAGTTGGCGTTTTCGATGTTGCAGCCGGTGAATACGGCGCCGTCGTCGGTTTCGAGGGCGGCACCGACCCGGTATTCTGAGTAGGGGACGTGGGCCTGTGACTGGATCTCACGGGCGGCTTGGATCAAGTCCTCGGTGTCCATAGTCCAACTACGCGCGGGTAATTGATAAACGCCTACCCGGCAACCGCGTCCTCGATCACCGCCCTCGCGTCGGCGATCAGCGCCTCGACGTTCTCGCTTTCGGTGTACAGCCGGAGGTAGGGTTCGGTACCGCTGGGCCGGACGAGGATCCACGAGCTGTCGGGCCATTCGAGGCGCACGCCGTAGGCAGTATCGACCGTCGCGTCGGGAAACGCCGCCGGCAGGGCGGTTTCGAGGCGGTCCATCGCCTCCGCCTTTCGGTCGTCGGGACACTCGACGGCGACCTTCCGGTAGGGGCGTTCGGTGACGGGCGCTCGCAACGCATCGATCCCCTCGGTTCCCGCTTCGGCGACCAGCCGGGCCAACACCGCGGCGCTTGCGATCCCATCGATCCACCCCCCGAGGTCGGGGTGGATGTGCTTCCAAGGCTCGGCGGCGAAGACGACCGCGGTGTCGGCGCTTCCCTCCCGACGCACGCGGGCGATCCCCTCGTGGAGCGCGCCCAGCCGCACTCGCTCGACCCGTCCGCCAGCGGTTTCGACGCGCTCGTCGATCCGCGCGGAGGCGTTGGGCGTCGTCACCACGACGGGGTCGGCGGCGTCGCTCGCGGCGGTGTAGTGTTCCGCGAGGATGGCGAGGATCGTGTCCTCGTGAACGATATCGCTGTCGGGGCCGACGATCACGATCCGGTCGGCGTCGCCGTCGTGGCCGATCCCGAAATCGAACTGGCCGTCGTCGAGAAACGCCCGCAGGTCCGCGAGCGTCTCGAGGGTGGGTTTGCTCCCCCGACCGGGGAAGTGGCCGTCGACGTTTGCGTTCAGGGTCGTGACCGACACGCCCAGATCAGTCAGCACCTGTGGGGTCCCGAGACTCGCCATGCCATTACCACAATCGACGACGATCCGCAAACTCTCGGGGGACGCGCCGAACTCCTCGGCGTACTCCCGGACGGTTTCGCGGTAGTCATCGAGGTAGTTCCGCTGGATCGAGTCGCCCCACCGATTCCACTCGGCGGGCGCGGTGCCGGTTTCGAGGCGGTTTTCGATACGGCGTTCGGCCTCGCGGTCGTACTCGATACCGTCCTCGAAAAGTTTGATGCCGTTGTCGGGGGGCGGGTTGTGGGAAGCAGTGAGCATCACACCGCGGCGACCCTGCGAGGCGAACGCGACGGTAGGGGTCGGGACAACGCCCAGACGGATGACCGTCGCGCCGGCGCTTTCGAGGCCGGCGGCGACCGCGTCCGCGAGCGCGGGACCGGTCTCGCGGCCGTCGCGCCCGAGGACGAACTCCTCGCCGTCCACGGCGGCGGCCTGGCCGACGGCGAGACAGACCGCCGGCGTGACCGCCTCGCGGGCCGAGCCGCGAATCCCGGCGGTGCCGAAGCGAATCATACCCGTTAGTTTCGCCGGCAGACATATAGGTCCGGCCGTTCCGGTCCCGGTTCCCGTGCGGTTTTCGGCCGATCAGAGTTCGACGCCGCTTGGAATCAGGCTGTGCTGGCGAAGCAGGTTCCCCTCGCTGTCGTAGACGAGAAACGTGGATTTGTCGTAGGTGACGACCGGGTCGCCGTCGATCCGGATCACGACGCTGTAGCGGCCGTCGTCGGTGCCGGCTTCCTTGCCGTATGCGCGGGCCGCTTTGATGAATCGCAGGACGTTGCCCGCTTGCTCGTTCAGTTCGAGGATGAAATCGCCGGTGACCCGGTTGGTGACGCTGACGACGCCCCTGGCGTCCTCGTCGTCGATGCCCCCCTGTAGGCGGAGTGCGGCGTCGGTTTGAGACGCATCGAGAGGGTCGCCTTCGAAATCGGTCAGGCGGTCTTCGAGCTCCTCGGCCGGCCCCTCGAAATCGATATCGACGGTCGGCGTCGCGGGTTCACCGCCCGTCTCCACCCAATCGACCCCACGGACATCGAGCGTGAAGTAGTCGCGCCTCATTCAGTTATCGGCTGGTACGGACCGGGAGGCAATGAACGTAACGCCGTCTCATCCCTCACGAACCCGATACGTACGGGTGAGCCAGCATCCTCCCCCGAAGCCACCGGAGGGATTTAGCCCCCGGCCCCACGACCGATGGATATGGGCGAGCGAACCTCCGACCTCGATCCCCAGGAGACCTACGACCGGATCGCGGGTCATTTCGCCACGACCCGTGAGCACCCCTGGCCCGAGGTCGAGTCCTTCATTGAGGACTGTCCGACCGACGAGGGTGGAGTGGGTCTCGACATCGGGTGTGGGAACGCCCGCCACGCTGAGTTGCTCGCCGCGCGCGTCGAGCGGGTCATCGGCGTCGATCTCAGTCGGGGATTGCTCGCCGAAGCCACCGAACGCGCCCGAATCCGGGAGTTCGGGATCGAGCTCCTGCAAGGCGACGCCGCGGCGCTCCCGCTCCGGGCGGGGTGTGTCGATTTCGGAGTGTATATCGCAACGATTCATCACCTGCCCGACCGCGAGCGTCGGATCGAGAGCCTCGACGAGCTCGCGCGGGTGCTCGCGCCCGGCGGTCGGGCGCTGGTGAGCGCCTGGAGCACGACCCATGACCGCTTCGAGCGCGAGTCGGGCTTCGATACTACGGTCGAGTGGACCCTGCCGGGCGGGGAAACGGTACCGCGGTTCTACCACATTTACGATCCTGCGGAGTTCGAGGAAGACGTCAAAGCGAGTGAGCTGGAGGCAGTATCGCTTGAAGTATCGAGCGGGAACTGCTTTGCGACCGTGGGGATCGAAGAGTAAGGTCCTTAACGGTGGGTGGTGAATTTCGGATGCCGACAACGGGGACGTGTCGCTGTCTCCACGAAACGCGCTGGTGGTCTAGCGGTATGACTATGGCCTTCCAAGCCATCGACCCGGGTTCAAATCCCGGCCAGCGCATCCACCTTTTACGACGCTCACGCTCTTC
>CAYOFZ010000125.1:0-6720 GCA_964403315.1 uncultured Halobacteriales archaeon
CAGGCGACGTTCACGAGGGGGTTGCCCTCGTAATCGGGATGGAAGGCGGTGTGTCCGCCGACGGTGGGCACGCCGATGGCGTTGCCGTAGTCGGAGATCCCATCAACGACACCTTCGAGCAAGTATTTCGAGTGATCGCGCTCGAAGGGACCGAAGTACAGCGAGTCAGCTAGTGCGATAGGATAGGCTCCCATCGAGAGGGTATCCCGGACGATGCCGCCGACGCCGGTGGCCGCGCCGTCGTAGGGATCGACAAACGAGGGGTGGTTGTGGCTCTCGATGCCGAGGGTGATGTAGGTGTCATCGTCCGCGCGCCCACCGGCGCGAGTGGAGTCGGCGCCAGCCGACGGAAGCGCCACGACGGCGGCGTCGTCGCCCGGTCCGACGACCACCTGTTCTCCCTCGCTGTCGAACGCGCCCAAAAGCGGGCGCGAGGAACGGTACGCACAGTGCTCGCTCCAGAGGTTCTCGAACAGCGCGGCCTCGGCGGCGGTGGGCTCGCGGCCCAGTTCCGCGGTGACGAGGGTGCGGTCCGGATCGGACAAGCTCATTCATTCCCCTGTTCAGACGACGGCGACAAAGCGCTTTTCATACCCATGATCGTGGAATGTTCTCTCGGTGCGCCGACCGAGGCGTTTTTGCACACACCCCCCGAACGCCGAGGCGTGCTGTCGGTCGAGTTTCACGCCCACTCCGAACTGTCCCGTGACGGCCGCGATCCGGTCGATCTCATTCTCGAACAGGCGAGCGCGGTCGGGCTCGACGCGCTGGCGATCACTGATCACGACGCCATCGACGCGAGCCTCGACGCCGCTTCCCTCGCTTCCGAGTACGGCCTCGTGGGAATTCCGGGCGTCGAGATCACCACCGAGGCGGGCCATGTGCTCGGACTCGGCATCACCGAGCGGGTTCCGCCGGGCCTGCCCTACGGCGAAACGCTCGACCGGATCCACGAGGGAGGCGGGATCGCGGTCGTTCCCCATCCCTTCCAGTCCTCGCGCAGCGGCGTCGCCGCGAAAATCTCAGCCGATGACCTCTCGCGCGCGGATGCCATCGAGATCTACAACTCCCGGCTGCTCACGGGCCGGGCGAACCGCAGGGCCGAACGCTTCGCCCGCGAGCGCGGCCTGCCCGTGACCGCCGGCAGCGACGCCCACATCAGCGAGATGGTGGGCCAGGCGGTCACGAAGGTCGATACCGGCGGCGAGCACACCGTCGAAGCGATCCTCGATGGCGTCCGGAGGGGGAAAACCACGGTCGAGGGACGGCGCACCCCCTGGCGGATCAGCGTCCGGCAGGCCGGCGGCGGCGCGAAACGACGGCTCAGAAAGCGTTTTACTACGGTTTTCGACCGATGATCCGGGGTGCGTCCCCGCATCTCGTCCGCCGGGGGATCGACGAGCGCGACTCCCTGCCCGGCACCTGTGGGTTCGCCGGTCAGCTACCGGATGGCCGGCTCGTGCGGGACGTACTCGGACGGGAGCCGCTGTTCGTCGAACGCACGAACGACGGCGATAGCGAGCGCGAGGACATCGAGTGGGCGTTTTCACCCACCGATCTAGACGATCCTGCCGCGTTCCTGGCGGGCCATATCGGCGGAACCGATGACGCCCGCCGGGTCTGGACGCTGCCCGAGCCGCCAACCTTCGACACCGAGGCGGGGGCCGTCGATACCGTCACGACCGCCCTCCGGGACACCCTCGGAGCCACGGGCGGGGAGGACCTCGCAGTCGCCTTTTCGGGCGGGGTGGATTCGGCGGTCGTCGCAAGCGCGTTCGAGGTCCCGCTGTTCGTCGTCGGCTTTCCCGACAGCCACGACATCGCCGCCGCCCACGAGAGCGCCCGGGCGATGGGCCGCGACGGCGACCTCCGGATGGTCGAATGCACCCACGACGACATCGAGCACGCGATCCCCGAGATCGTCCGCGCGACCGGCCGGACCAACGCGATGGATGTCGGGATCGCCCTGCCGCTGTTTTTAGTGGCCCAACGAGTCGCCACCGAGGGCTACGACCGCCTCGCCGTGGGACAGGGCGCGGACGAACTGTTCGGCGGCTACCAGAAGGTCGCCAGTCCGGACCACCGTGTCGAGGCCGATTCGATCCGCGGCGCGGCCCGCGAGACCATCGCCGGCCTGCCCGATCAACTCGAACGCGACGCCCCCGCCGTGCGAGCGGCCGGGGTAGAGCCAGTCACGCCGCTTCTCGACGACCGGGTCGTTCGGGTGGCCCTCCGTCTCGACGGGTCGATGCTGGCGACCGAAACCGAACGCAAGCGGGTCTTCCGGCGGGCCGCCAAGGAGTTCGTGCCCCCGAGCGTGGCGAGCCACAAGAAGAAGGCCGCCCAGTACGGCAGCCTGATCGCCCGGGAACTCGACCGGCTGGCCCGACAAGCGGGGTTCAAACGCCGGATGGACGATCACGTCGATCGGTATATCGCATCGCTACTCGAATAGTCCGATGGCCTCACGGCCCAGTTCGGCCACGTCGGGATCGAACCGATCCTCGGCGCGGAGCCGGTCGGGCCCCACCCACTCCCAGTCGGCGGCGGGCTGTTCGCCGTCGCCTGGGTCGAGATCGCGGGTGTCGGCCTGACCGTAGTAAACGAAATCGATGTGCTGGTGGCCGACTGCGCCGTCATATACGTCGATGTCCTCCAGCAGGAGGTGTTCGGGCTGGGGGAGCGATTCGACGGTCGGGGAGGCCACGTCGCCGTGCTCGCGGTGCAGGGAAACGTCGAGGCCGGTTTCCTCGCGGACCTCGCGCCGGGCGGCCTCGTGGGGGAGTTCGTCGCGGTCGATGTGCCCGCCCGGAGGTAACCACAGGCCGAGATCGGCGTGGTCGTGGAGCAGGGTCGCGCCGTCGTTGACGACGTAGACGGTGGCGACGAAATGGCGAGTCGTCTCCATGCCCGGAATCGAAACGCGGGGGTGTTCGCTCTTGTGATCGCTGGACGATCAATCCGGTTCCGGCGGGTCCTCGCCGCGTTTGCGGTCGAGAAACTCGTGTTCCTCGTCGCTCAGGTCGCGCTCGCGGAAGGCGTCCAGTCCCTCCTGATATCCCGTCTGCGAGTGCTCGCCCGGGTGTTCGAGGACGAGTTCCGCGATTCCGGTTTGCTGGCCGGTATAACTGAAACCCACGCGGTAGCACGCCTCGTAGGCGAAGGGATTGTTGACGGCGATATATATCCGTTCGTAGCCCCGGTCGTGGGCCCGATCACGGACGAAGCCGAGCAGTCGCGGGCCGATCCCCTCGCCCCGGCGGTCGGCGCGGACGGTGACGTAGCGGAGCCGAAGGGTGTCGGCGTCGGTGCGGTCCTCGTTGAACGCGACGGCCCCGACTACCTCGCCGTCGATGCGCGCGACGGCCTTGCCCGTATCGGACATGACGAACTTGCCCGCGTAGCTGAACTCGCGGTGATCCAGCTCCAGCGTCGGCCCGTCGGGCGGCCAGCCGAGCAGTTCGAGGTCCATACCTCGTCTCGGGCCGCCGGGGAGTTCAACGCCACGAGGATCGGGGGATGGATATGTCCGTCCGCCGAACCCCTGGCCATGCCCAAAGCCCCAGCGCGGTTCGACCGCTCGGTGACGACCGCCGCCCTGCTCGTCGGCGACCTCGCCATCATCGTCCTCCAGTTGTCCGCCGGCCTGCTCACCCACGGCGAGGATCCCCTCGCCGCGCCGGGCTACACTGCCGCGACGGTCGTCCCCTTCTTGGTCGGCTGGCTGCTCGCCGCGCCCATGCTCGGGGCCTACACCACCCGGGTGCGGGAGTCGTTTCCTGAAACGGTCCTCTCAGTGGGGCTGGCGTGGATCGTTGCCGCGCTGATCGGCGTGGGGCTCCGGGCGACCCCCTGGCTGCAAGGGAGCGCGCCCGCCGCGTTCGTCGTGGTGACGGTCGGGACCGGGCTGGCGACCCTGCTTCCGTGGCGGCTGCTGGCGACCGCGCTCACACGCTGAATGATTCGTGCCTCGTTAGCATGCCACTAAAACCATAGCCACGTATAAGTTATCAGTGTTATATCAGACAAATACGAAAAACACCTATATACCCACTATTCATAAATAGTAGTAGATATGACTTCCTACTACGATCTGATCCTCGGCCTCATCCCTCTCGCATTGTTCGGAATCAGCGGCCTGCTGACGGTTGCCGGCTTCCAGCTCACGGTCGCGGCCCCCTCGGGTGCGCTCGTCGCCGGCGGGATGATCGGCCACGCGATGTTCGTCAACGGACCCGTCGAGTCCCGAACCGCCCAGTCGCCCGCCACGTCCTCGACCGCCTCGATCGAATAACCTGCTCCTTTCTCAACCGTTTTCCCGCCCGCCCCCGAACCTCGGGCCATGACTGACGCGCTGTTCCTGTCGAGCGATGAGGTCGCCGATCTCGCCGAGCCCGCCGACTACGTCGAGGCCGTCCGCGAGGGGTATCGCCAGCGCGGCGAAGGTGCGCCCGCCCGACCCCGGTCCAAACTGACCCGCTCCGATCCACCGGGAATGCTCACCGGCTATACAACGATCCTCCCCGAAACGGGGACGATGGGTGGCTACATGTACGGCGCAGGCTTCGGTATGGGAGACGCCTGGTTCATGTCGCCGCTGTTCGACGCCGAGTCGGGCGAGCCGCTCGCCCTCCTCGACGGCGCGTCGATGAACCCCTTCAAAACCGGCGCGGCGGGCGCGGTCGCGGTCGACGAACTCGCGCGCGAGGACGCAAGCACGGTCGGGATCATCGGCAGCGGCCCACAGGCCCGCGGCCAGCTCCGGGCGAGTGCGGAAGTCCGCGATCTCGATGTCGTCCGAGTGTTCTCGCCGACTCAAGAGAACCGCGAGGCCTTCGCCAGCGAGATGGGCGAGCACGTCGATAGCGGGATCGAGGCCGTCGAGGACAGCGCGAGCGCCGTCTCGGAGGCCGACATTGTCATCACGGCGACGAACGCCGCCGAGCCGGTGGTCGACGACGAAAACATCGCGCCCGGTACGCACGTCACCGCGATGGGCCAGTACCACCCCGAGAAAAACGAACTCGACATTGACACCGTCGCGCGCGCGAAATACGTCCTCGATCTGCGCGACCGGGCGACCAGGGACGCCGGGTCGCTCATGGCCGCCATCGAGGCGGGTGCGGTCGGCGAGAATCACGTCCACGCCGAACTCGGGGATCTCGTTGCCGGCGCGGCGGCCGGCCGCGAAAGCGACGAGGAGATCACCGTCTTCGACAGCGGCGGCACCGGGATCGAAACCGTCGCGGCCGCCTCCATGCTTTACGAACGCGCTAGCGAGCGTGGACGGGGCACCGATATCGAGTTTTCGCCGGCGAGCGAAGCGATGCGTGACTGAAAAGAGGGCATCGGAATACGCGAACGGGGAGGAACGACCCGTAAGCGAAGCTCTGACAGGCCGCTAGAGGTACGACGCCAGCCCAAGTGCCTGGGTAACGGTCAGGCCGCTCGCCAGTGCACCGACCAGATAGCCCGCGATGGTGCCGCCGTTCAACAGCGGCAGTCCGGCGTGGGCTCGACCCTGCAACACCATCCACAGGAGGATCACAAGCCCTGCGAGAGTCCCGATCATCGCGGTCAGCGCCGGCAGGGTGAGCGCGACCCCCGCCACGCCGAGCGAAGCGGTCGGGACGAAAAACGCCGCGCTCGCCACCAGCACGCTCGGGATCACCGCGTCGCCGAGGCCGATGAAAAAGGCGTCGCGGCTCTGCTCCTCTTCGTCATCGCCCTCATCGGTGTCGTCGCCGGCGTCGAGAAACGAGTACGACGGCGAGACCGGCACCACGAGCAATACGGGGATCTTGATTGCCATGACCTCGTCGGCCAAAGAAAGCATGTGCTCGGTGCCGTAGACGCTGATCGCGTCATACACCGCGAGCACCACCAGCAGGACGACCGCCGGCAGGATCCCGAAACTGATCCCGAACAGTCCCGCCGCCCCCGCGCCCATGACGACGCCGGCGGTGTCGATGACGTACCACTCGGGGTAAACGGCGAGGCCGACGCCGATCCCCAGTGCCCCCGCGGCGGCGAGGACGTGCAGGCCGCCGACAACCACCGCCGCGGGGAGCACTACCCCGAGCACGTACCACGAGAGGAAGACGCTCGAAACGATGACCAGTCCGCGGATCAACCACTGGAGATCGAACTTGAACGCCGCGAGCATTCCCCCCGTGGCGACGAGGATCGCACCGACGTACAGCAGACTGTTGGTCGGGTCTTGGGGATCCTCAACGGGCTGGAATCCTGCCGACCGGAACGGTTCGATCAGCGCGAGCGCACCGAGCTGAATACACAGAAAGAGCCCGACCGTTCCGGCGGCGGCCAGCCCCACCCGAGTCCGATAGTTCATGGTTCGAGGTTCCGCTCGCGGGCCTTTTCTGTTCCGTTCCTCGGTCCGATGAAAAGCGAGCGACGCGACCCCGATCTATCGTGCGTAGAGACGTTGGCCGAGCAACGACGGCAGCGCCGCCCGATCCTCGGGCGTGACCGCGATGTAGGGCTGGGCAATGGGTCCGAACACGTCGACCACGCGACCGACCGACGAGAGCCCCTCGTCCAGGACGGTCGTCCCGATCTCGGGATGGTCGTTGTCGGGCGGGCGCACGATGGCCAGCCCCTGGGCGGTGCGGACCACCTCGCCGACCCGCCTCATTCGCGCATGGCGGCCACGTAGGCCGCGACCGCCTGAACGAGGTCGTTTTTCGAGGCGTCGTCGGC
>CAYOFZ010000126.1:0-6669 GCA_964403315.1 uncultured Halobacteriales archaeon
ACCGAACACTGAATTCTCGGTCAATTATAGGCCAAAAACGGTTCTATTCCGGATCTAATCTCTTCCGATTCATACTATTATTAAATCCACTATTATATTTATAAACTTAATAATAAAAAATATTATACTAAACTTCGAACGAAAATAATCATTCTCGAAGGTCGGCTTTCGACCATTTGGATCCTCACGGGAGGATTTTAGGAGTAGTGTGATGAAGCAGGTCGACCATCAACCGATAAATTACTACCGCAACCAGACTTGATAACCGGCCGACGCAGCGATAACTAAAAACAACGATAAGGTTATTGGTTCTACATTGAACCCGCCCACGATCCCTACGACCACCCAGAGTACCCCGAATACACCTAAGCCGGCGTAGATCGGGACCCATTCACTGGTTCCGTTCGAGGGATCCATGTATATCTCGACTTGAGTCATGCGTTCGCGGACTCGAATGTCTTTGCTATCGGTATCGTAATCGACAACGCCGAGTGCTTCGAGTTTCGGAAGGTGGGTCTGGTGTAACGAAACGTAAACACTTTGGCGGACATTCCGAGGCGGTGGCTCCTCACCGCTTTCGACCGTTGCAATGTGTTCTGACAGTTCTCGAATCGTCGTCCGCCCATCATGTTGGCTGAGAAACGATATTATCTCGCGTCGTCGGTCGTTCCGGAGGATATCATGAATCTCCCCTTCCTCCAGCATCGACGCTCCTTCGCTCATCCTCGTATCCTCCATAAACGACGATACGGCCAGTCTTCGATCATCTTCGTCTAATAGTTAGATGGAATTGTTATTATAGTTACGTATTATTTCACCAACAACATTGGAACATTAATATCGGCTAGATATCTGTAACGAATCGTTATCCGAACGCTGACCACGAACGAACGACACAAGGGACAACGATAGGATCCGGAAGGGGTTATGCGAGCCACTCGTCGGGTTTGGTGTCATAATCGATGTCGCTGGCCTCAATCATGGCGACCCGATCTGGATCGAGTGCGGTTGTTTTGAATCCAGTTCCGTCGTATCGGACCACGATACCTCGTTCTTCGGATTCGGGTTCGCGGTTGCGCCGACGGGCGACCTCGACATCCTTCTCGGAGAGTTCCTTGACGATCGTCATGAGGTTGACCGGCCGGCCCCACAACTCGAAAATTCGGACGAGGGTCTGTTTGGTCTGCTCGATATCGAGACTGACACCATTGTATCGATGGCCAAGCAGGAGCTCGTTGCGATTGTTGTAGTTACCGTCATGGACTTCTATCGTCGGTTTCCCGAAGTTCGTGAACTGCAACAGGAGCTTCTTTTTGACGGCTTCGGCGTCGGTACTGGTCGCGCGGAAATCTCCCGTCGAGTGGGCGTACTCGTAAGAGAAATAGTCGTGACGATCCACGAACTCCTGGGTAAGGAATTCGTCGATGAAGGTCACATCGTTGTGACTCTCACGGATTTCGTACATTCGATCCCAGCCGGCGGTCCGATCGACATCGGCGATGGCTGCCTCGACGCTCTCGTAGATCGCATCATCGAGGATGTATCGGCCGATCTGTTCGAGGTCCTCTTGACTGATTCGCTGGAGATAGCCGCGGTTCTGCGGTTTTATCAGCGAATAATGACGTTCGGCGAGGCCTTCGTAGGTTAGCAGTTTCCATGGGTATCGATCGGCGTCGATTTCGCCGTTTCGAGCGCGCTCGACCGCTCCCCGGTCGATCACATCGTCGAGATCGGTGAGGTCATCGAGACTGTCGCCGCTGATCCGGCGTAGCGGCTCTCGGGGTTCGAGCAACTCCCCTATCCGGTCGAAATCGATTACGTCATGGAAGTTGTGCCAGGAGACCCCCTCGACCCGGAGCAGTTTGTCGATGACCTCCCTACGGTTGGTGGCGTTTTCGATGTACTCCCACAGTTCCTTGCCGAGTTTGTAAGGATTGAGACCGGGCGAGCCCAGCACGCGGGCCTGATGGTCGGCGTAATCGATGAATTCGTCGGCTTCGGCGAACCCCTCTTCGCCCATCATCATCGACTCCCAGTAGGCCGCCCAGCCCTCGTTCATCACTTTGGTCATGCGCTGGGGCGCGAAGTAGTACGCCTCGGTGCGGAGGATATCGAGGATCTCGCGTTGCCACGGCTCCATTTCGCGGGCGCGTTCGGCCTCGTCGTCGTACTGTTTGCCGTGTTCGCGCAGGAAGGCAAGCAGATCGGGATCAGGTTCGTCGGGGAACGACCCACTGTTCGTGTCGTTTTCTTGGCGTTCGAGCCAATCGTCGTCGAACACCTCCCCCTTTACGTCCTCGCTCAGATCGAGCCCGTCGAGGGCTGCCTCGATATCGTTTTCGTCAGTGGTTTCCTCTTCGTCGCCCCGCTGGCGGGTGAACGCGCGGTGTTGATCGATCTCGTCCTCGATACAGAGGACGTTGTCGATGAATCGCTCGACCTCGCTTCGATCCACGTCCGAATCGGCCATCACCGCTTCGATCGACTCGGCATGGCGCGAAAGCATCGCGGCCGCGGCGGGCCCCCGGTCAGTCCTATCGTCGGTGAACAGCCCGAACCAGCGGTTGTTCGCAAAGAAATCCGAGTGGGCCTCGACGTGAGTGATGACCGCCTTCTGGTCGGCGAGGCTGTTCGATTCTTGGAGGAACGCGTTCGCGGGATCGTCGTTGTTGACGAGTTCGAACGCCTTCCCGCCGATGTACTGGTTTTGTTTCTGCTGGCGGTCGTATTTCATCCCCCAGCGCCAGTGAGGATACCGTTCCTGAAACCCGTCGTAGGCGATCAACTGATTCATCTCGTCGTTGTCGACGATCCAGTAGTTCACCGGATAGGGTTTCAGTCCGAGTTTTCTGGCGAGTTCGTTCGCCTCGCGAACCGGTTCCTCCAGGCCGTCGGCCACGCGCTGGGCGCGGTGTCTATCGAGGCTCATGATTCCGAATCGTCCTCCGTGTTCAGGATCTCGTAGATGGCGTCGGTCACGTCACTGGGGCCAGAAACGTACGCGACCGCGACGTTTTCCCGCCCACCGAGGCGGCGTTCGACCTCCTCAGCGTGGGTCGCGTTGATCGCGCTGCCGCTTGGCTGGGTTTCGACGTAGGCATGCAGGTTCGCATCGATTCGCTCCATCATTGGAAGTACCCGCTCTTCGGTGTCGTTCGAAGAGTTCTCGCTGTCGCCGGCGGCGAATACGTACCGATTCCACTTGCGCCACGGATAATGTTCATCGAGAATCTCCGCGGCGAGTTCGTACGCCGAGGAGATCTTCGTACCGCCGCCGGAACGAATACCGAAGAACTCCTCGCGTTCGACCTCCCAGGCCTGGGCGTCGTGGGCGATGTAGACGAATTCGGCGGTGTCGTACTTGCCCGTGAGATACCAATCCAGCGGCGTGAACGTGCGCTCGACGAGTTCACGTTTGTCCTCGCGCATCGAGCCCGAAACATCGCGGATGTTGACGACGACGACGTTGTGCTGGGGCCGTGTGACGACCTCGGGGTAGCGATAGCGTTCGTCCTCCCGACGGAACGGGATATGTCCCACTCCCTCGCGGCGAACCCGCTGGCTGAGGGGTTCGCGCTCGACGTTTGCCTCCATTTCATCGATGGAACTCCAGCGACCGCGTTTGGCGTCGGGAATCGACTCGAAGGCGTCCTCGATCCACGCCTTCGAGACGGGAATGCTGTTCTCGCGGGCCCACCGGAACGCCCGGTCGGGATCCATCCCCTCGACACACAGGAGCTCCCGGACGTACTCCTCATCGAAGTCCATCGCCAGCTTTCGCTTGAGCCCCTTTCGGAAGAGCTGTTCGAGGTCGAGGGTGCTGTCAGGTCCCGTTTTGGTGAGGTCGGTGTAGTCGCCCTCCTCCTCGGTCTCGACCTTCTTCCCTTTGGGTTCGAGATCCAACCCGAGTTCCTCGTCGAGTTCCTGGGCGAACTCCTCGGGATCCATCTCGTAGTACTCGTGGTCGCCACCTTCCTCGCCGGGGTCGCCCTCGTCGCCGTCGCCAGGTTGGGGTTGGGGCTGGCCGACCGGGTCGCCTGAGTCGGGCGTGTCACCGTCGCCCTGGCCGACGCCACCCTGATCGAGCTGGTCGTAGGCGAACTCCGGCAGGTCCACGATCTTGATCGGGACGTTGATCGAGTCGCCCCGACCCCCGGCGAGATCGCCGTACTGGATGAACTCCGCCAGGTCCTCGCGGCGCTGTTCGCCGACTTCGCGGTAGCGTTCGAGGTCGTCTCTCAGTCCCATCGGTAACTCACCTGTCCCATGACGTGTTGGCTCGTCAGCTCCGCGGAGGCCTCCGAGTAGTCGAACAGTTCGACCATGGTCCGGATGGTTCGATCCTTGATCGCCGCCGTCTCGGTGTTTGCCGGCGGATCGGCCCACTGTCTGGGATCGAGATCCTCGTAGACCCGCGAAACGTCCTCCCAGTCGTGGGTTTCGAGGATGCTCCTGATCACCGGAATGTCCAGTACGTTCACCTCGTCGATGGCGAAGTCCTCGTCGCGTTCGCGCCACGCATGGCGGTTCAACGCGGTGACGATCCGTTCGCGCCGGAACCGGGTCACGGCGGGACTGGGGGTCGTTCCCTCGTAGTCACTTTCATCGAACCGCCCGAGCTGCTCGATCTCGAACACCTTCATCTTCAGCGGGTCCGGACCGGCCTCCTCGCCGCGGTCGGTCGTTATCGTTTCGTCGGTCACCCACGCATAGACGTGTTCGATGTACTCCTCGATCACCTCCTCTTCGATCCGCTTTTCGTGCATGATCGCATCGATCACATCGTTTTCCTGTTGCTCGAACACGTGGTTTTTCACGGCGACGAGCCGATCCTCGAACTCGCGGCGTTCGGCCCGCGAGAACATCGGCGCGGTGTGCAGGCTATCGACCATCGCGTTCAGCACGTCCCGGGGCATGATCACGTCCTCGACGGCGAGATCCGGATGGCTCCGGTCGCGTTCGCCGTTGAGCAGTTCCGCGATCACGTCACGGGTGAAGGTGACCGGTATCCCGTGGGTGCCGTCGTCGGCGGTCGGATCGAACTCGAAGTCGTCGGTTTCGAGACGTTCGTCGCCGTCCTGTAGATACCCCTGGTCGAACAACAACGCCTTCTCGACCAAATCGAGATCCGCAGGCAGATCGTCGGCATCGAGTCGGGTGACGACGCTGTACAGCGCAGCGGCCTCGA
Source organism: uncultured Halobacteriales archaeon (assembly GCA_964403315.1). Lineage (GTDB taxonomy): Archaea > Halobacteriota > Halobacteria > Halobacteriales > Halalkalicoccaceae > CAYOFZ01. The sequence goes on from CAYOFZ010000126.1 coordinate 5,189, forward strand.
CGGTATGGGGTGCGAGTTCGCGCCCCACAGCGTGGCCATTTCCTTCGTCGACTTCGACCACCAGCGGGGCTTGTACCTGCTCGCGTGACTCCTCGCCGTCCGTTCCCTTCCAGATGGCCGTCTCGCCGGTGAGTTCGCGGTGGATCAGTTCGCTTTCGAGCCGGAGGTTCGTCAGATACCGGAACTCGTGTTTGTCGAGCCGGCGTTTCAGTGCCTTCAGCGGGTCGGTGCCGTTGCGGTCGGCGTGCTGGTTGAGTTGCATGTCCAGATCGGGGTTCGAGATGATGATGAGCTGGGTGTCGACGTCCATCCCGATCCCCTTGTCGAGCTTGACGTGGCGTTCGTCGGGTACGTTGAGCAGTTTCTGGAGCAGGTCGGCGTGCTGGGTGGCGTCCTCGACGATGGTCAACAGGCCGTTGCCCTGTGAGAGCACGCCGTCGTAGCTAAAGGCCTGTGGGTTCTTGCGCCCCCGGGAATCGAGTTTCTGGAGCATCCCCCCCATCCAACTGCCGACCAACCGCTGTTTGGGCTGGCCCTCGTCTTCGGAATGCAAAACGCCGATGCCCTGACCCACGTCGGCGACGTAGTTCGTCACCCGCAGATGGCGGGTGTCCGTGATCGCCGAAAACAGATCGACGGTATCCTCGCGGCGATACCGTTTTTCGAGGTAGTTGTAGGCCTCACGACAGAAGGGGTCGAGATCCGTATCGATCCGGATCGGCGTGTTGTCGTCGAGGTGCCCGTTGAGATCCGCGAGCAACTCCTCGCGGACGGGCTCGGGAAACACCGCGAGCGGGTGTGATTGGACCGGACTCCGATACCAGCTGTCCTCGTCGACCCGCGGGGCGTCACCGTAGGTCAACCCCGGTGACTCCTCGGCGTTTGCGATGTTCCATTCGAGGGTGTACCGACGACCCTCAGGGGTTTTCGAGTACTCCCGGAGCCCGTTGATCAGACACCGCTTGAGTTCGGATTTGCCCGTCGCCGTGGGGCCGTCGAACCAGATGATCTTCTCGTCTTTGCCCCGGCCGGCGGCGATCGAGCGCAGGTCATCGACGAAATCGTTGAGCGTTTCGGTGTTGCCCAGAATCGCGTGTTCGCCACCATTATAGGGATCGTCGAAAAACCGGTAGCGCTCGCGCTGTTCACCCTCCTCGATGACAGTTCGGGTACCGGCGGCCTCGATTGCGTTAAGCAGGTACTTCGAGGCATGGGCCCCAATCGAGGGCTGGGAAAACAGCCGGTCGACGTACTCCCGGAGACTCATCGGCGGCTCGTAGGCCTCGTCGAGTTCGCGGTCGGCCGCGCGGACGTAGTCGGTATCGGTATCCCTCATCACCCTTCGAGTTCGGTTTTTGCGACCTCAGCGCCGGCGAATTCGAGCACTTCTATCGCCCCCTCGCGCGAATATCCCTGATCGATCAGGGCGTCGATCCAGGCGTTGCGGTCGTCGTCGTCGAGCTCGTTCGCGCTCACCAGCG
>CAYOFZ010000127.1:0-6605 GCA_964403315.1 uncultured Halobacteriales archaeon
ACGCCGAGCGCAACCCCGACGACATGGTGTATCTCACCATCTCCTCGGGGATCGGGGCCGGGGTCGCGGTCGATGGCGAGATCCTCGAAGGCTGGGACGGCAACGCCGGCGAGGTCGGCCACATGACGCTCGACCCCAATGGCCGGCGGACCTGTGGCTGTGGCCACGACGGCCACTGGGAGGCGTACTGTTCGGGTAACAACATCCCCGAGTACGCCCGCCTGCTCTACGACGACGCCCCCGGGATGGACACCGCCCTCCCCGTCGAAAACCCCGACTTTTCCGCCGTGGACGTGTTCGAAAACGCCGACCGCGACGAGTTCGCCCGGTACGTCATCGAGCAGGTCGGCCACTGGAACGCGATGGGCGTCGCCAACATCGTCCAGGGCTACGCGCCGCTTGTCGTGTACGTCGGCGGCGCGGTGGCGACGAACAACCCCGAACTCACGCTGGAGCCGATTCGAGAGGCGCTCCCCGAGATGGTCATGGTGAACCTCCCCGACATCCAGTTGACGACGCTCGGCGACGATGTCGTGCTCTACGGCGCGGTCGCAAGCGCACTCACACAGGGAACGGGCGACCGAAACCGAATGCAGTAACCGTCGAATCCAAACCCTTCCATACGTGGAGCATCTATACTCACCCAATGAGCACCCAGACCGAACCCGATAACGGCGACGAGGACGAGGACCTCCAATCGAGAGTCGAAACCTGGCTCGTCAAACAGATGCCGATCATCGAGATGCACGGCGGTAGCAGTGCCGTCCAGAAAGCGGAGCCGGGCGGCGAGGTCGTGATCGAACTCGGCGGGGGCTGTCGTGGCTGTGAGGTCAGCGAGGTTACCACCGGCAACATCGAGGCCGAACTCCTCAAATGGCCCGAGGTCGAGGAGGTCACGATCAGGGTCCCCGATGCAAACGAGAGCCTCGGCGTGGGCGATCAGCCCGGAAGCATCATGGGTATCGACCGCACCGAGGGCGGTCGCGGCGGGTTCTAACGACCGAGTTTCCGTCTGTTGACCGAGACGCTCGTGGGCGTGACGATGATCTGGTCGTCGCCTTTCTGGACGATGTCGCCACCGACCTCGTGGGCGACCTGCTGGAGTTCGTCGATGATGTGCTCGACGGTGTTGTCGGCGGTGCGCAACCGGACGATGTCGGCGACGACGATGTCGCCGTCGTAGACCGCGTCCTTGATCTCGATGAGATCGCGCTGGCCGTCGATCTCGGCGATGTGTACCTGCGTGCTCGCCTCGTCGGGGATCGTCTCGATATCGCCGGGACTGACCTCGGCGTAGTCCTCGACGCTCCGGCCCCGGCCCCGGCGAGAACCCTGCTCGCCGAGCAACTTGTCCATAAACCCCATAGGCGTGGATTTGCGCGTGTGCGTATAGGCCTTGCGTCAGACGTCCGCACTGTCCCCTCGATTTCCCGGGCTACTCGGTGCCTTCCGAGCGCTCGCTCCGCCGTCCGAACGAGTCCTCGATGAGGCGTTTGGTCCCCCGTCGCAGGCGTTCGGAAAGCGCCTGGTGGGACACATCGAGTTCCTCGGCGAGTTCGGACATCGAGATCGCCCGTGGGACGTCGTAGTACCCCGCCTCGAACGCCGCCAGCAGCGCCGTGCGTTGTTTGTCGGTCAGCCCGTTTCGATTCTGCCACGACGAGGCATCCATCGATTCGATGCTCAGAACTTCGAACGACGGCCCATTATCGGAGCAGGCGGCATAAAACGTCGAAAGATCGTCTCGGTCGGCGAACAACAGTTCCATCGTCCAGTGTCCCTCGACGCCCGACGCGCTGAGAATCGAGGCGTTCTCTTCGAGCAGGTGATCGATGGCGGCGTAGGTCGAATCGGCCCACTCGATCAGGTAGAACCCCTGTTCGCCGAAATCGGCGAGCGAATCGGTGTCCGCGACGGTGGGATCGGCCCGCAGCGCGTCGATCATCCGGTCGCCGTCAGCACCGCGCGCCCACAGATACGGCAGGGGCTGGGTGCCATCGCGCGCAACCGCGCGGTCGAACTCGATCTCGGCGGTCGGAACCCGCTCGAAGGTCGATGCGAGCGCGAACTCCGACGCAGGGATCGAGATTTCCGTGACTGTACTCATGGTGGATGGGGGAAATCGCTCATGGTATCGAAATGTTCCAGCACATTAATATGGGGCTATACTATCATAAAAGGGTGCTCCTTAGACAACGAATCCTATTATGAAGGCGGCGGCAAGCCGATTCCACTTTTGATACCGAACGTATTTAAATAGCCGGTCCGGACCGGCGGCCTTTTTGCCGGCACCGAACCACGCCCTACGTATGACCTTCAGCATCTGCGTACGCGAGTCCTATGGGGGCGATGCGGGCAATGACCACCACAGATTCGGTGTCACGGTAACGACCCGCCTGCCCGGCGTGGGGACGCTGTGTCCGTTCGCAAGCGAGAACGGGCCGTAGCAACACAAAGTCTCGTCAACGTCCTCAGAACGCGAAGCGTTCTGATGGGCTGCGAAAATCGAAAACCGATTTTCGAACGTCGATCTGGGTCGGTGGGGCATCGAATACATCGACGAGGGCCTCGCCGTCGAAGACGCGCTGGAGGCGCTGCTCAACGCCGACGAAGGGGTCGAAAATCGCCAGCTCCACGGCATGGACCGAGAGGGATCGTTCGTCTTCTCGGGCGAGGAGTGCAGGGACTGGTTCGGCCACCGCGCGGGCGAGAACTACACCGTCGCGGGCAACCTCCTGACGGGCGAGTCGGTGATCGAGGCGGCCGCCGGGGCCTATGAGACGGGAAATCACGACGACCCGCTCGCCGAACGGCTGATCGACGCGCTCGCGGCGGGTCATGCCGAGGGTGGCGACAAACGCGAGGAACTGCCGATCCAGAGCGCGGCGCTTCAGGTTGTCACTATCGAGGATCGGCCGATGCGGCCGTTTTACAACGACCTTCGGGTGGACGCGACCGAGACCCCCATCGAGGACCTCCGGGAGACCCACGAACTGGCGGTGCGGGGCTGCGAGGACGCGACCGCGGAGTGCGAGGAGGCCTACGCGGCGGACGACTTGGAGGCAGCGGACTCGTAACTCGGCGAGGTCACGATTAGCAAGGCTTTTTCCCCGACTATCGATAACCCCCGGTTGCGGCTATGACAACCGCAACACCAATAGCAACCCGGGTGCGGGAACTCGAAACCGAAGCCGAATGGCTCGGGGTGTGGCCCGTCCTCGAGCCGTTCTGGCCCGTGACGGACGAGTCGGAGTTTCTCGACTACCGGGAACGACTGCTCGACAGCGGCTACCGGCTGTTCGCGCTGGTCGAAGAGGAAACCGGGGACGATCCCGATCCCGACCCCGTTGCGGTCGCCGGGGTCACCGTCGATGTCAGCGTCTGGCACGACGAGCACGTCCGTGCCCACGACCTGGTCGTCGATCCCGAGCGGCGCTCCGAGGGGTTTGGCGAGGAGTTGCTCGCCGACATCGAGGAGTGGGGCCGTGAACAGGGGTATGATACGCTCGTACTGAACTCGGCGCTCGACCGCGAGAACGCCCATTCCTTTTACGAGGACTACGGAATGGACCGGGACGGCTATCGGTTCACGAAGCCGCTCTAGACGGTGAACGTGTAGAGATCGTCGCCGACGTGGTGGATCGACTCGACGACTTTTCCGGCGTCGCCCACCATGTCCGTTCCGTCCGTTTTGGCGCGCCCGATGGCGAGCACCTTGCCGTGGGATTCCTCGGCGATGGCGACGAGATCACCGGAATCGATATCCTCGTCGGCTTCGACGATCCCCGGGCGCATCACGTCCGCGCCGTCGGAGACGAACGACACCGCACCGGCATCGACGGTGACGATCCCGTTATCGGGTGGGTACTCGTTCGCTCCGCGGACGGTCAGGAAGGGATCGCCGTCGATATAAAAGACGGCTGGATCGCCGTCGACCAACACGAGATCGAAGGGACTGTTATCGAGTTCGACGAGTTCGTACGTATCGCCGTCGAGGTCGACGCCAAGCGCGTCAGCGAGGGCGGTTTCGATCTCGCGGACCGCGTCGCTGCGGAGGTGGTGACGCGATTTGACCTGCATATCGGACCCACTCGTGGGCGGCGCATAAACCATCCGCTCCGACGAACGCCGAAACCGGGGTCATTGAGACGATGTTAGCACAACCCTCTCACGGCCGGAGATCCATGTCTCTGGCCTGTTCACGACCGAGTTCCGCGACTTCATCCACGCTCAGATCGGATTTATCGGCGAGCACCCGGGTGATGATCCCCAGCTGGGTGGCAGCCATCCGCTGGAGTTCCTCGCCGTCGACATCGTTGGCGAAGTAGTATCCGTTTTCCCCGTTTTCATGGATGATTCCGGTGTAAAACGACGCGATATCGTCGTCTTCCAGGCCCTCGATTGCCTGTGTACGCATCGCCTCGAACTCCTCTTGCTGGCTCATACGAGGGAGATCGTGTATTGACCGACAAAAAACCGGTGTTCAGGAGATGGCGTTAGCACAGCCTGTCGGCCAGTTCTTCGAAAGAGTGAACCTCCATATCGAAATCCGTAACTCGGAGCCAAGGGGTTCGATCGGCACATGTCGGCGATTGACGAAGGCCGTCCGCATCCCGACGTTCGCCCCGCCCGAAACGTCCCATGAATGGGAGGCGACCATCAGGAGGTCGTCCATACCACAATCGACGTGGTTCAGCGCTTCGTGTAGACGGCCGGATGGGGTTTGAACGTGCCGACCTCCTCGCCGCTGATGAGACCGTCGAGGTAGTCCAGTTGCCCGGTGTTCTCGGCGAGTCGTTCGAGCATGTCGTAGTTCCCGTTCGAGAGCACGTAGAGGTCGTACCCGGCATCCCGGAGTCGCTCGAACGACGCCCAGCCGGGTTCGTACGGGTCGAGATGGTTGTAGGCGTCGATGATCGCCTCACGGCCTTCCTCGTCGATGTCTACGTCGTAGTAGTCGATTGTGTAATCGAGTGACCGGACGGATCATGAGCGTCCACCAAGTGGTGTAGCGTTCGCGCCGGTCTCGGTCGCTCTCGTCCAGTAGCGTTATCTTCCGCGAAAAATCGATCTTCGCGTCGCGCCACCGCCGCAAGAACTCGTCCAGAACTTCGTCAGGAAGATCGATGATCTCGCGGAGTGTCCGTTTGACGCTGTGGGTATCATGGGTCGTACAGTACATATCGAAACAGAGCGCCTCGACGGAGTCGGCGTCCATACGAACCGATCAGACTCGATCCACTTAAAAGAAGGAGCGCGAATGGAAAACCGTCGCCGAGCCTTCATTCACAGCCAAACGTCTCGGAACGACGCGAAAAGGGCTAAGTGATCCCGCTCCGTGGATAGCAGTATGTGGGGCCCCCGAAACAAGGGCCAGCAGACGGTCACCTGTACCGCCTGCGGGACCGCCGTCGGCAAATCGGACGCGCGAGAGTACGACAAATACGGCGACCGATGGGATCGGAAGGGAAAAACGTTCGAACACCTCTGCAAGGAGTGTTATCGCGGGCTGTGTCACCAGCCACGGGGCGAACTCGAAGGGCTGCTCGTCGAGATCGACGCGGGCGAACACCCCCAGGAGGACTTCCTCTCGTGGTACTGCGCGCTCGTCGAGGAACGCTATGGCTCGCCCGAGGAACGCGAGCGCGAACGATAAGGTCGATACGCCTAACTGGGTCTCGCCCGTACTCCCGGGTATGACGACTCACACGGAGGATCCGGCATGACCGACGCCCAGGCCGAAGCCGGCACGGTCGAGGGCCAGGGCCCCGTCGAGATCGACGAGGAACTCGCACGCCACCTCGAAAACAAACGCGAAGAGCTGTTCGAGAAATTCGAGATCCGCGACGAGTTTCCCGCCGAGGTGATCGAGGAGGCCGAAACCCGCACCGAGGACATCCAGGCGGAGATCCACGATGAGATCGACGACCGCCGGGATCTCCGGGGCCTCACCACCTGGACGACCGATCCCATCGACGCCCAGGACTTCGACGACGCCCTTTCTATCGAAGAACGCGAGGACGAGTACGTCCTGTGGGTTCACATCGCGGACGTGACCCACTACGTCACTCCCGATACATCGATGTGGGACGAGGCGGTCGAGCGGGCCAACACCGTCTACCTACCCGGATACACCGTCCACATGCTGCCGCCGATGCTGGCCGAGACGGTGTGTTCGCTCGTCCCCGACGAGGACCGCCTCGCCCACACCGTCGAGATGCATCTCGATAAGGAGGACCTCTCGTACGACGAGATCGAGATCTACAAATCGGTGGTGCAAAGCGACGAACGGTTGACCTACACGGAGGCCGAACACCGCCTCGAAGACTCCGAGGCCCCACTGCACGAGGAGTGCTCGCTGGTCTGGAACCTCGCCGACCGGATGCACGAACGCCGCAAGGAGGACGGAAGCCTCGTGCTCAATCCCCGCCGGGATCGCGCCCACACGATCATCGAGGAGTGCATGCTGAAGGCGAACAAGGCCGTTACTCACGAACTCATGTGGTCTCGCGGGGTCGAGGCGATGTACCGGGTCCACCCCCAGCCCAGTCCCGACGAGTGGGACGAGGCGCTCCGCGAGATCCAGGAGCTCGACGGCGTGTCGA
>CAYOFZ010000128.1:0-6584 GCA_964403315.1 uncultured Halobacteriales archaeon
TGTGCCGTATGGCACCATCGATCACGGTCGGCTCGTCCGGGAACTCCGCTTCGTCGACGGAAAACTCGTTCTGGCCGAGGGCAACGTCCAGACCGCCGAAAGCCTGCTGGTCGCCCGCGCGCTGATGAACCCCACCGTCTACAGCCACCATGTCGCCCGGATCGGCAAATCGATGCTGCGCCGCGGGGCCGAACAGCTGCTTGCGACGGGGGCAATCACCGCCGAACGACTCCGGCGCATGGACGATCACGACCTGCTGGTTGCCCTCCGGACGACCGACGCGACCGAACGCCTCGCACAGCGGCTTGGACGGCGCGATCTGTTCAAACGCGCGGTCTGGGCCGAATTGCGGGACGTACCCAACGACCTGCTCGATCCCACGTACGACGCGATCACCGAGTACGAACGCACCATCGCCGACCGGGCGTCGGTCGATCCCGACGGGGTGATCCTCGATATACCGGGCTCCCCGGGAATGACCGAATCGAGCACGCGGGTGGTTGTCGGCGGGGAGATCCGTCGGCTCGACGAGCAATCACCGCTGGTGCGAACGTTGCGACAGGTTCAGCGCAATCAATGGCGACTCGGCGTGTACGCCCCCGCGGAGGCGACCGAACGTGTCGGCCACGCCGCCGAAGCCGTACTGGGGCTCGATACCGACGGAACGCTGATCAGCGACGCAGCCCCCAGCCTGCATACCACCTTGGATCGCTTCGGCGCGAAATGACGGGTTGAAATCCGAGCGGCGTCTACTCCCGGTATGATCGTCGAGGGGACGATACTGCGGGGCCGTGAGTTCACCCCAATCGAAGGTCGGATCGTCATCGAAAACGGGCGGATCGCGGGCATCGAGGAAACCGCCACCGACAGCGACCGGATCGTCCTGCCCGCATTCATCAATGCCCACACCCACATCGGCGACTCCATCGCCAAGGAGGCCGGTCGCGGGCTCACGCTCGAAGAACTCGTCGCTCCGCCCGACGGCCTGAAACACCGCCTCCTACGCGGAGCCGACCGCGAGGAGATGGTCACGGCCATGCGCCGAACGATCCGGTTCATGCGCCAGGACGGCACGACCACCTTCCTCGATTTCCGCGAAGGTGGCGTTGAGGGCGTCCGGCGACTCCGGGAAGCCGCCGCCGACCTGCCCATCGACGCCGTCTCGCTCGGCCGCGAGGAACTCGATGTCCTTGACGCAGGCGACGGCTTCGGCGCGAGCGGGGCCGCCGACGCCGACTTCAAGCGCGCCCGCGAGGCCGCCCGCGAGGCGGGCAAGCCCTTCGGCATCCACGCCGGCGAAAATCGCACCGACGACATCGACCCCGCACTCGATCTCGATCCCGACTTCCTCGTCCACATGGTCAACGCCGGCCCCGACCACCTCGACCGCGTGGAATCGGCGGGAATCCCGGTCGCCGTCTGCCCGCGCGCGAACCTCACCACCGGCGTTGGCCTGCCGCCCATCGAGGAGCTCGCCGCTCGCACGACCGTCGCGCTGGGTACCGACAACGTCATGCTCAACGGCCCGTCGATGTTCCGCGAGATGGAGTTTACCGCCAAACTGACCGATCTGTCCACCGACCGGGTGCTCGGGATGGCGACCCACGCGGGAGCCGATCTCGCGGAAATCGACGGTGGCGTCATCGAGGAGGGCCGGGAAGCGCGCGTCCTCGCGCTCGATGGCGACTCGGACAACCTCGCTGGCGCACACGACCCGGTCCGGGCGGTCGTCCGCCGGGCGGGGATCGGCGACGTCGAGGCGGTCGTCCATCCGGCGCAAAACAGTTAAGCAAGGTGTGTGAACACTGTACATGATGTACGAGCGCATTCTCGTCCCGACCGACGGCTCGGCGGGTGTCGAACGGGCAATCGAACAGGCGGTCGAACTCGCCGCCGCCCACGGGGCGACGATCCACGCGATCTTCGTCATCAACACCGCGAACTTCGCCAGCCTGCCCATGGAAACCTCCTGGGAGGGGGTCAGCGACATTCTTCGGGAGGACGCCGAGGAGGCGCTTGCCCGCGTCCGGGAGATCGCGGATGCCAGCGGTGTCCCCGTCCAGACCCACGTGCTCGAAGGCGGGCCGAGCAACGAGATCGTCGCGTTCGCCGACGAGGAGGGCTGTGACCTGATCGTGATGGGCACCCATGGACGGGGCGGGATCGACCGCCTACTGCTTGGCAGCGTCGCCGAACGGGTCGTCCGGTCGTCGTCGGTTCCCGTGTTGACGGTGCGAGTGCGAGAAGAGGATCTCGCCTAAGCGGGCCGGAGGTGCTCGCAGTCGCCGGCATGCACCCGGACCTCACCCTCGGTAGTCTCAATGACCAACCGGCCCGGGTCCTCGATATCAACCGCTCGGCCGACCACCTCGCCTCGGGGCGTCTCGACACGCACCCGCCGGCCCAGCGTGATCGCGTGCTCGCGCCAAGCATCGAGGACCGCGTCGGGATCGCCCCGCAGTGCTTCGAACTCCTCAATGGCGCACTGGGTGAGGGTTCGGCGATCCACGTCGCCGGCCTCGGCGCGGACGCTCGTCGCGCCCTCGGGAAGCGTCCCGGAGTCAATGTCGGCGTTGATCCCGATCCCGACGACGAGCCACGAGACCCGGTCGGCTTCGCCCTCCATTTCCGTGAGAATCCCGACGAGTTTCTCGCCGGTTTCCCACAGCAATACATCGTTGGGCCACTTGATTCCGGCATCGACGCCGGCTTCCCGAAGCGAGCGGGTCGTCGCCACGGCGGCCGCAAGCGTCACCAGCGGGGCCCGCGCAGGGGCGATGTCGGGCCGGCAGGCCAGACTTAGATAGATCCCGCCGCTCGGGGCCGACCACCCGCGGTCGAGCCGGCCCCGGCCGGCGGTCTGCTCGTCCGCGAGGACGGCGACCCCGTCCGCGCCGTCCGTGGCCAGTTCGCGCGCCCGGGCGTTCGTGCTTCCGATGGCGTCGTGGTACTCGATCCGGTAGGGTGCGTCGAGACCGTACTCGACGGCCGCGCCGCTGAACTCCGGCACCGAGATGATCCGGTAGCCCGCCTCGGCGCTTTCGATCTCGAAGCCCGCCGCCCGGAGCGTCTCGATCCCCTTCCAGATCGCCGCCCGTGAGACGCCGAGTTCGTCGGCGAGTTCCGGTCCCGAAACGGGCCCATCCGCGAGCGCACGGAGGACGGCCCGTCGAGTGTTCGCTGTCGGCATCCGCGCTATGCCCGGTTGCGGTATCGCGCGAGACAGTAGCCGACGACGATCCCCAGACTCTGGGCGAGACCCCCGAGAACCTGCTCGCGTAACAACTCGCCCCGCCAGCGCCAAAACAGCGCGCCCAGACAAATCCCGCCCACGAGTTCAAGCGCGATCCGCAGGGAAAGACGATTCATCCGCATCATTCGATCACCACCAGCGTATCACCCATATCGACGCTCTCTCCCTCGCCGATCAGCACCTGTGAGACGGTGCCGCCCCGCGAGGCGACCACGTCGTTTTCCATCTTCATCGCCTCCAGCACACAGAGCACGTCGCCGCTTTCGACCTCGTCGCCCTCGGCGACGCCGACCGAGAGGATGGTCCCCTGCATCTCGGCGGTGATCTGTTCGCCCTCCGCCGAGACGGTTTCGGCCGATCCCGAGTCGGAGCCGCCTCCGCCCCCGCCCGCGGGCTGTGGGCGTTGGCCGCCGCTTCCGCTTTCGCCACCGCCGGTCGCTTCGACGCCGCGTTCTTCTAAGTCAACCTCGAAGCGCTTGCCGTTGACCTCGACGGTGAACTCCCGCTGAGTGACGGGCTCCCCGTCGCTCTCGCTTTCGAACTCCGCGGGCCCCCAGCGCTCGACGGCCTCGGCGACACGCTCGGTATCGAGTTTCTCGTCGAGGTAGCTGGTGGTGTGTGAGCCGTCGAGGAAGGTCTCGTCGGTGACCATCAGCCGGTGGAAGGGGATGGTGGTGTGGACCCCCTCGACGGTGAACTCCCCGAGCGCGCGGTCGCTTCGCGCGAGACACTCCTCGCGGTCGGCCCCGCGGACGATCAGCTTGCCGATCATCGAGTCGTAGTCGCCGCTGACCTTGTCGTCCTGTCGGACGGCGTCGTCGACCCGCACGCCGATCCCGCCGGCGGGGTCGTAAGTGTCGAGGGTGCCCGGCGTCGGCGCAAAGTCGTTCGCGGGGTTTTCGGCGTTGATCCGGTATTCGACCGCGTGGCCGTCGAAGGTCACGTCGTCCTGCGAGAAGTCGAGTTCTTCGCCCGCGGCGACCTCGATCTGGCGCTTGACGATGTCGAGGCCCGTGATCGCCTCGCTGACCGTGTGTTCGACCTGGATCCGGGTGTTAACCTCCATGAAGTAGAACTCACCGTCCTCGACGAGGAATTCCACCGTCCCCGCGTTGGTATACCCCGCCTCGCTGACCCCGCGGCGGGCCGCTTCGCCGATTTTCTCGCGCAACTCCTCGTCGAGCGCCGGGCTCGGGGCTTCCTCGATCACCTTCTGGTGGCGACGCTGGAGCGAACAGTCGCGCTCGCCCAGATGCCGCACGTTGCCGTGGTGATCGCAGAGCACCTGCACCTCGATGTGTTTGGGCGCTTCGAGATACTTCTCGACATAGACCTCGGGGTTGTCGAAGTAAGCTTCACCCTCGCGTTGGGCGCTCTCGAAGGCGTCGTCGACTTCTTCCTCGCTATGGACGACTTTCAATCCCCGTCCGCCGCCGCCGCCGGCGGCCTTGATCGCCACGGGGTAGCCGTAGTCGGCGGCGACTTCCCGGACCTCGTCGGCGGATTCGGCGGGATCGGTGGTGCCGGGCACGACGGGCACGTCGGCCTCCCGCATCACCGACCGCGCCTTGGTCTTCTCGCCGAGTCGCTCCATCACGTCGCTGGGCGGGCCGATCCACGCGAAGGGGCTCTCCTCGACTCGTTCGGCGAAGTCGGCGTTTTCAGCAAGGAACCCGTAGCCGGGGTGGATCGCGTCGGCGTTTGCCTTCTCGGCAGCTTCGATGACGGCCTCCTGATCGAGATACGACTCGCTCGCCCGTGCCGGGCCGACGTTGTATGCCTCGTCGGCGTACCGGACGTGGCCCGCGTTCTTGTCGGCCTCGCTGTAGACCGCGACGGTGCCGACACCCAGTTCCTCGCAGGCGCGGAACACGCGCACCGCGATCTCCCCTCGATTCGCCACGAGAACTTTCGTGAACATTCGTGGGAAGGCCTACCGGGAGCGATCACGTGATTCTATCGGTTCTTACGCCAAACATTCATCGAAAATATGATAGACAGGAAATTCGACGCGATCAATCACCGCCTTCGCCACCGGCTCCTTCCCCTTCACCGCCACCCTCTTCTCCGCCGGACAACTGGGAGAGTTCCCGCAGGACGCGGTTAAGCTCGGAGAGGATATCGGCGATCCGATCCAGGAGCCCGGTGACGTCCCCGCCGCCCTGGATCGCAACGCTATTCCCGGCGGCGACCGATCACGACGGTGCCAGCCCCGGCGTTACCATCGCCACCGGAGCGACCACGATGGCCACTATCGCCCCGACAATCAGCAGTGGATGCGTGACGGTTGACATGGAGCGCGCTACGTCCCGGACGGAAAAGAACGTTCGGTCGGGGTCGTCGTGCGGGCTATCTGCCCTCGCTCACGGAGGTACCGGCCGGCTAAAACCGATCCGTTCGCCCCGCCGTCGTCCAGGCGTCGGTCGGCGTCGCGGTCGGCACGCGGGCCGCCCGGCCCTGGATCGCATCGACTCGGCCGGCAAACGTCCAGCGCCGCCCCTCCCAAGTAGGTTCCTCGCCGCCGGCAGCCGCCGCTTCCTCGGCGCGTAGATGCGATCCGATGGCGGCGGCGATGGCCGCGGCTTCGGCCTCGCTCGCGCTGTCGGGAACGTCCAACTCAAAGCGGGATGTTGCCATGCTTTCTCTCGGGTTGGGACTCGCGTTTCGAGCGCAGCAGTTCGAGATCGCTGATCAGCCGCGGGCGGGTCTCGGGCGGTTCGAGCACGTCGTCAACGAATCCTCGGTCGGCGGCGGTGTAGGGGTTGGCGAACTCCTCGCGGTACTCCTCGATGAGTTCCTCCCGGCGGGCCTCGGGGTCGTCGGCCGCCTCCAGTTCGTCGCTGTAGAGGATGTTGACCGCGCCCCGTGGCCCCATGACCGCGATTTCGGCCGTCGGCCAGGCGTAGTTCACGTCGGCGCCGACGTGGCTGGAGGCCATCACGTCGTAGGCGCCGCCGTAGGCCTTCCGGGTGATGACGGTCAGCAGCGGCACGGTGGCCTCGGAGTAGGCGTACAGCAGTTTCGCGCCGTGTTTGATGATGCCGCCCTTCTCCTGGTCCTTGCCGGGCATGAACCCGGGGACGTCGACGAACGTCAGCAGGGGGATGTTGAACGCGTCGCAGAAGCGGACGAAGCGCGACCCCTTCAGCGAGGAGTCGATGTCGAGCGTGCCGGCGTTGACCCGCGGCTGGTTGGCGACGACGCCGACGGGGCGGCCGTCGAGGCGGGCGAAGCCTGTCAGCAGATTCCGGGCGTAGCGTTCGGCGACCTCGAAGAACGACCCCTCGTCGACGACGCCGTCGATGACCCGGTGCATGTCGTAGGGCTTCTG
>CAYOFZ010000129.1:0-6579 GCA_964403315.1 uncultured Halobacteriales archaeon
ATCCGCGGATAGGTGGTCGTCGTCCCCTTCGTCGCGCTACTGTGCGGCGACGACGCAGACCGGGAGGATTGGTGGGACGACTGGGGGGGAGGGGGCGAGTCCGACTGGGAGGAGTGGGTTGGTACGAAAGAGGACTGGTTTGGCTCCTCGTCGGATGAACCCGAGCAGGCGGAGCGAGCCGAGCCGTCGAACCGCGACGCTCTCGAAACGCTCCGCTACCGATACGCGCAGGGCGATCTGACCGACGAACAGTTCGAACAGAAGCTCGAACGCCTACTCGAAACCGAAACCCTCGAATCCGTCGAGGACCGGAAGCTCGAGCGAGAGCGCGAACGCGAGCGATAAGCCGACACGCCTTTTTTCCGCGCCCGATCAGTACCGGCATGGACCAGAAACGCGAACTGACCAGCATCGACCTCGCGGCGCTGACCGGCGAACTCGACGACTACGCTGGCGCGAAGGTCGATAAAGCCTATCTCTACGGCGACGATCTCCTCCGGCTCAAGCTCCGGGACTTCGACCGGGGCCGAGTCGAACTGTTGATCGAGGTCGGCGAGACCAAACGCGCCCACGTCGCCACCCCCGAGCACGTTCCCGACGCGCCCGGTCGGCCCCCCGACTTCGCCAAGATGCTCCGCAATCGGCTGTCGGGTGCGGACTTCGTCGGTGTTTCCCAGTACGAGTTCGACCGCATCCTCAGCTTCGAGTTCGAGCGCGACGACGCCTCGACGACGATCATCGCCGAACTGTTCGGCGAGGGAAACGTTGCCGCCTGCGACGAAACCCGCCACGTCATCGACTCGCTCGAAACCGTTCGCCTCCAATCGCGCACGGTCGCACCCGGATCGCGCTACGGGTTTCCCGAATCCCGTGTCAACCCCCTCGATGTCGAGTACGACGCCTTCGTGGCGCTCATGCGCGAATCCGACACCGACCTCGTGCGTACGCTCGCCACCCAGCTCAACCTCGGTGGGCTGTACGCTGAGGAGGTCTGCACCCGTGCGGGCGTCGAGAAGACCGTCGCTATCGAGGACGCCACCGACGAGCACCTCGAAACGCTGTACGACGCCCTCGACCGGCTGTCAGCGCAGGTCAGCGAACGGCGATTCGATCCGCGGATCTACGCCGAGGACGGCGAGCCAGTGGACGTAACACCGTTTCCCCTCGAAGAACACGAGGGACTGGAGAGCGAGGCCTACGACCGATTCAACGAGGCGCTCGACGACTACTTCTATCGGCTCGAAACAGCCGAGGACGAGGAAACGGATCAGCAACCCGATTTCGAGGAGGAGATCGAGCGAAACCAGCGGATCATCGACCAGCAGGAGGACGCCATCGAGGGGTTCGAACAGCAAGCTCAAGCGGAGCGAGAACGCGCACAGCAGGTCTATGCGAACTACGACCTGGTCGATGAGATCCTCACGACGACCCGAAACGCCCTCGATGAGGGCCGAAGCTGGGAGGGGATCGAAGAGACGTTTCAGCGGGGTGCCGAACGGGGCATCGACGCCGCCGAGGCCGTCTCCGGCGTCGATCCCGAAAACGATCTCGTTACCGTCGATCTCGGCGGGACGACCGCCGATCTCAACGTGAACGACGGCGTCGAGAAGAACGCCGACCGGCTCTACACCGAAGCGAAACGCATCGAGGACAAAAAGGAGGGTGCACAGGAGGCCATCGCCGACACCCGCGAGGAACTCGACGCCCTGCGCGAACGAAAGGAACGGTGGGAGCGAGAAGACATCGAGGACGAGGAAGAAGACGAGGATGAGGAGATCGACTGGCTCTCCCGGAATTCGATCCCCGTCCGTAAGAGCGACGAGTGGTACGAGGAGTTTCGGTGGTTTCACACCAGTGACGGCTTTCTCGTGATCGGCGGGCGCAACGCCGACCAGAACGAGGCGCTGGTGAAGAAATACCTCGAACGCGGCGACCGGTTTTTCCACACCCAGGCTCACGGTGGCCCGGTGACGATCCTCAAGGCGGCGGGCCCGAGCGAACCCGCACGCGAAGTCGATTTTCCCGAATCGACCATCGAGGAGACCGCCCGGTTCGCGGTGTCGTACTCGTCGGTCTGGAAGGAAGGTCGGTTCGCCGACGACGCCTACTCCGTCACCCCGGATCAGGTCTCGAAAACCCCCGAGAGCGGCGAGTACCTCGAAAAGGGTGGGTTCGCCATCCGGGGCGACCGGACCTACTACCGCGACGTCGAGGTCGGCGTCGCCGTCGGTATCACCTGCGAGCCGACCACGCGGGTGATCGGCGGACCACCCTCGGCAGTCGTCCCGCGGGCCGAAACCGCGGTCGAGGTCGAGCCCGGTCGGTACGCCCAGAACGACGCCGCAAAACGGATTTATCGCGTGTTCCGCGAACGATTCACTGACACCGCGTTCGTCCGGAAGATCGCCAGCCCCGACCTGATCCAGGAGTTCCTGCCGCCCGGCGGCAGCCGGATGGTCGAAGAGTGAGTTTATCCGCGCTCGGAAAACAGGTCGAAGCGAAGCGATGCTAGGCGACGCCATCGAATACCCCGCCCGCGGCGAGGACGCCCCGACGACGATCCTCGTGGGCGGGCTGTTGCCGATCCTCGCGGTCTTGCTCGCGGTCGTTGGGGTGGCGCTTTCGGTCGTGGTGATCGGGTTGGCGGTGTTGCCGCTTGCAGTCGTGTCGGTGATCGTCCTGTGTGGCTACTACGTCGCCGTGTTGCGCGCGGTCACGGCCGGCAAGACCGAACCGCCGCGATTTCGGAACTGGCGGCGGCTGTTCGCCGACGGCCTGCGGTTCATCGGTATTACGGTCGCCTACGCCATGCCGGCTCTGGTGTTGCTCGGCGTGTTTCTCGCGGTCATCGTCGTCGCCGAATCGGTTGCGGGCAATCGACTCGCCGCGGTCGCCGTTACCCTCGGGGCCGTGCTCAGCGGCGGGCTGGCGCTCGTGGCCGTGTTCGGATACGCCTACCTCCGACCGCTCGCACTGGCGAACGTCGCCCGCGAGGATCGCCTGCAGGCGGCGTTCGAGGTCGATACCCTCCGAGACGCCGGCTTCTCGAAGGTCTATGCCGTCGCCTGGATGCTAGGAGTGCTGGTCTGGCTGGTCGGTAGCGCGCTCGAAGGGGCGCTATCCATCGTCCTGATCGGGGTGTTCCTCGGGTTCTACGCCGACATCGCTCGCTGGTATCTCTATGGGTGCGGCTTCTCCGTAGCCCTTGAGGGAACCACCCCGCCCGACCGTGCGGATGCCGAGGCAGCGTCCGGCTCGCCGGTTGAAACCGAACCGACCCTTCCGACAGCCGCCGTTCCGGTAATCGAAGAACCGGAGGCGTTTTCCGCCCGGACGCGAGCGGTCGATCACGAGCGGGGATGGCCCGACTGGGAAACCGACCAAGAGAAGTGATACTGTCGAAAGCGAGGACACTTCCCACCCGAACACCCAATCGGACGTATGCAGATCAAACACAGAGAACCCGCCGAGGGCGGGGCCGAACGCATCACCCTCGTGCCCGAACACCTCGACGACCTCTGGCATCTCACCTACGTCCTCGAACCCGGCGACCTCGTTTCTGCGGACACCACCCGCCGGATCCAGCGCGATGACGAGCAACTCCGCGATACTGGTGGCGAGCGCGAACCCATGCGAGCCACCATCGAGGTCGAAACCGTCGAATTCCACAAGTTCTCGAATCGCCTGCGGGTCGGCGGGGAGATCACGTGGGCCTCCCGCGAGGACCAACTCGGACACCACCACACCCTGAACGTCGAGGAATACGACGAACTCGAAGTCGAAAAGGTGCTCAAAGCCGACCAGCGCGAGCGCTTGGAGGAGGCCGAGGAATCCGCCGAGAATCCGGACGTGGCCATCGCCACCGTCGAGGAGGGCCAAGCCCACGTCCACACCGTTGCCCAGTACGGCACCGACGAATACGCCTCCCTGTCGGGACCCACCGGCAAGGGTGAGTACGCCCGCGAGCGCTCGGAGCTGTTCGCCGAACTCACCAATGTCCTCTCGCGGCTGGATACCGACGCGATCATCCTCGCCGGGCCCGGATTTACGAAACAGGACGCCTACGACTACATCGAAAAAGAGGCCCCCGATCTCGCAGACCTGATCACGACCGTCGATACCAGCGCCGTCGGCGACCGTGGGGTTCACGAAGTCCTGAAACGCGGTGCAGTCGAGGACGTTCAGGCCGAAACCCGGATCGCCCGCGAGGCCGAACTCATCGACGACCTCACCCGCCGGATCGCCGAGGGCGCGAAAGCCGCCTACGGGATCGATGCCGTCGAGGAGGCCACGGAGTTCGGCGCGGTTGAAACCCTGTTGATCCTCGATGAACGCCTGCGGGCCGAACGCGGTGGCGAGGGCGAGTGGGACCTAGACGTAAACGACCTGATCACCGGGGTCGAGCAGAAAGGCGGCGACGTTGTCGTGTTCTCGAGCGAGTTCGATCCTGCCCGACAGCTTGAAAACCTCGGCGGGGTGGCGGCGCTGCTTCGCTACCGGTTGCAGTGAGCCAGCCAGTCGATGTCGCGCGTTTTTTCGGCGTTCGTTCCGAAGCATGAGTGATGGCAGAAACGACGTATAGCGTCGAGATCGTGGTGCCCGAGGACGCCGATTCCGACTATGCGGGCGAAACCGTCGAGATCGAGGTCGACGAAGACGAATACGTACTCGCAACCGCCCGTAGCGAGGGACTGTGGCTGCCCGCCGACTGCCAGCAGGGCTGGTGTACGACCTGTGCCGCCGAACTCCTCGACGGTGAGGTCGATCAGTCGGACGCCAAGCGTTACTACGAGGAAGACGAGGAGGAAGGCATGATCCTCACCTGCACGGCCAAACCCCGGTCGGACCTGCGGATCCGGTCCCACCAGTACGGGGAAATGCTCGAACACCGTGCCGCATACGACAAACCCCCCGGGAAATCAAAACTGGGTTGAACCCATCGAAACTCGAGTGAATTAACTGATCGTCACCGTCAGGCCGTCCTCGGCGAAGCGCGCATCACCGTCGTAGTGGTCGCCTAACGAATCGAGCATCTCCTCGTGGCGACCCTCGGTGTGGGGATAGAGGTGCGTGAGATACACCCGACCGATCTCGTGGCCGGCGAGGGCTTCACCCAGTTGGGCGGGCGTGGGGTGGTTCGAAACATCCACTTCGTCGGGAAACGAACAGTCGTGGGCCAGCACCGCCGATCCTTCCGCGAAGTTCGCAAGTCCCTCGAAGGCCTCGCTATCGCCGCTGAAGGTGAACGCCCCCTCGAACCGGTAAGCCAAACACGGTAGCGAGTGGCGAGTCCCGAAGGCATCGACCGCGAACCCCCCGATCTCGAACTCGTGGGCTCCGACCTCGCGGATCGTGAGGTCCAGCCGATCCTGCATGTACTCGTGAACGTCGAGGAGTCCATCGACTAGTGATTTGGTACCCTGCGGGCCGGCGATTTCGAGGTGGTCCTCGCCGGCGAGCCACCGGGCTTTCAAAAGCGGCATGAGATCGGCGACGTGATCGAGGTGGTGGTGGGTCAGCAGTACCGAGGAAACGCCCTCGTAGCCGACGTCGGTGCCCGCAAGGCGCTGGAGGATGCCGCTCCCACAGTCCACGAGCAGGTGTTGATCGCCTGCCGTGAGCAACAGACCCGTCTGGTATCGCTCGCCCGTCGGCATCGCGCTGCCGGTGCCCAGGAAAGTGACCTTCATACCCGGGTACGCGGTGGCCAGTACCAAAAGCGATCCGCCGGAACGCAAATGCATTTACCTTTCAGGATCCTGAACCGGATATGCGCGGACGGGAGTTGCTGGCCGAACACGGGATCGATCCTGATACTGTGGCCGATCTCGCTGTTTTCGACCGGCTCGACCCCGTCGTTCGTGAGTGGTGGGTCGAACAGTTCGGCGAGTACGTGTCCCAAAACGGGGGATTGTTCACGCCTCCACAGCGCGAGGCGATCCCGCTGGTTGACGACGGGACGAACGCGCTGATCTGTGCGCCGACGGGCAGCGGAAAGACGCTCGCCAGCTTCGCTTCCGTCATCGACGACCTGCTCGGTCGCGCACGCGAAGGGAGCCTCGAAAACTCCGTCTACTGTCTGTACGTCTCCCCGCTGAAATCACTGGCCAACGACATCCACCGCAACCTCGACGCCCCGCTGTCGGGGATCGAGACGAAACTCGGAGATCGGGGCGAGTCGGTGGATATCCGTCACGCGATCCGCCACGGCGACACCGAAGCAAGCGAGCGCCGGCGCATGCTCGACGAGACGCCCCACATCCTCAACACTACTCCCGAAACGCTCGCCATTCTGCTCAATTCCCCGAAGTTCCGCGAGAAACTCTCGACCGTCGAGTACGTGATCGTCGACGAGATCCACTCCCTCGCCGGGGACAAACGCGGTACCCACCTGTCGGTGAGCCTCGAACGCCTCGAAACCCTCACCGAGACCACCCCGACCCGGATCGGCTGCTCGGCGACGGTCGAACCCCTCGGGGTTGTGGCCGAATTCCTCGTTGGTTGCGAAGACGGCAAGCCCCGCGACTACGAGATCGTTGACACCCGCTTCGTCCGGGAGTTCGATATCGAACTCGCCTG
>CAYOFZ010000130.1:0-6508 GCA_964403315.1 uncultured Halobacteriales archaeon
CGGCTTCGGGAGCGTTTTGAGGATCGAGATAGCCGACGCCGTAGGCGGTGTAGACGTGGCCGGTCTCGGGATGAATGGGAAATCGTGCGATGGGGTCTTCGGTGTCGGCCCCCTGAACCACTGCGACCGCCGCAGTGGCGGGAATCTCGACGGTGGCCGCATCGCCGAAGGCGAGCCCCTCGGCGATGGTGGTTCCGCGTTCGGTCGCTACGTTGACTGCGGGGGCATCCGGCGCGGCGTGGACCGCCCGGACGCGCGCTTTGCCCTCGCTGGTCGGGCTGTGGTCCCCTCCGAGTCGAACGAGACGCAACGGACGGTCGCTCATCGCACACACTTCGCCGATCGCGGCGAGGGTGTACGGACCGGATTCGAGAGTGACTTCGGTTTCGAACACCGCCCCGTCGCGGCCCTTGCCTGCCGGGGCGAACGCGACCGTGTGCGTTCCCGACTCGTAGGGCAGGTAATCGGTTCGGGTCGCAAAGGGTTCGACGCCCTCGAAGGCCAGATCCCCATCGACGTAGACATCGACGACGGGAGCGTCCGGCGAGAGGTGGACGACCTGGACACGGTCGGTTTGATTCGACGATCCATCGCTCGTTTGACCCTCCGAATCCGCGCCGGCGATACCGGTGCTCGCACTCGCGGCGAGGCCAGTGCCGGCGGTCACGAGAAGGCTTCGGCGGGTGTACTCGTGCATCACACCCTTCGATTGGACTGAAGCGTTATAAAACACGCCACCGGACCGGGCGGCTTTATCCTCGCAGGCGATACTCTTCGGGTATGATCGAGAATGGAGGGACGTGAACCCGACGTTCCGAAACAAGTCCTCGCAGTACTGTTCGTGACCCCACTCGTCACGGCACAGTTGCTCGCGGTGAAGATCCTCGCGTTCGGCCTGCCCGTGGCGCTTCCGGTCGTCGGCGATGCGATCATCGTCCCCGCGGGCGTACTCGCCTACGCGATCACCTTCCTCGTCACCGACTGTTATACCGAACTCTACGGTCGCCGCCCCGCGCAGGTGCTGGTCAACGTCGGCTTCGGCGCGATCCTCGTGATGCTGGCGCTCGTGTGGCTCGCAATTTTCGCGCCCGGCTCGCCGGCGGGCGTTGATCCCGACCTGTTCGCACGGGTGCTCGCGCCGAGCACGAACGTCGTCCTCGGAGGATTGCTCGCGTATCTCGTCAGTCAGAACTGGGACGTGTTCGCCTTCCACCGGATCCGAGAACACACTGGACAACGGCTACTATGGGCCCGAAACATCGGTTCGACGGCGACCAGCCAGGCCATCGATACGGTGGTGTTCGTCCTCGTCGCATTCCTACTAGCTCCCTTCGTGGTGGGAGTCGGGCCGGTGTTGCCGCCGGAGGAGATTCTCGGGCTGATCGTCGGCCAGTACCTCCTCAAACTACTGATCGCCGTGGCTGACACGCCCGTCGTCTACGCCGTGGTGGGACTGGTGCGCGCCCGTGATACCGGATCCGCGGTGGCCGTCGACTAAGGTTAATCGACACGCTCGGCGAAACCGAATCGGGGTTTCACGTCCTCGATCTCGATTTCGACCGTCTCGCCCTGCCCGGCGTCGGGGACGAACACGGTGAATCCCTCGATCCGGGCGATGCCGTCGCCCTCCCGCCCCTCGTCTTCGATTTCGACATCGAGGCGGTCGCCGACCTCGATGGGTGCGGTCAGATAGCCCTTCCCGATCAAGTACAGCTCGGAAGATTCGCTGCGGGAGGCCTCGGGGCTGGTGGCGCGGACGTACTCGAAGGTATCTTCGAGATCTTCCCGGAAGGCTTCGAGGTCCCGTCCCTGAAAGACCTTGACAACGAAGTCGCCGCCGGGCGCGAGCACTTCGCGGGCGGTTTCGAAGGCCTGGCGGGCGAGATACACCGACCGAGCGTGATCGACCGAGTACTCGCCGGTCATGTTCGGGGCCATGTCAGAGAGGACGGTGTCCACGTGCCCGCTGGCACGTTCCGGACTGGCGTCATCAGAAACGCCTCGCGTTTCTGATTGGCCATCAGGATCGCAAAGCGATCCTGAGACGGCGGTAGCCGCCCCGTCGGCCTCATCGATCCGCCGTTCGATCTTCTCACGGGTCCGCTCGTCGGTCATGTCGCCTTTGATCGTTTCGACGCCCTCTATTTCGTCGATGCGCTGGAGATCGACGCCGAGAACGGTGCCGGCCTCGACCCGTTCGTCTGCGACCTGGAGCCAGCCGCCGGGGGCCGCACCGAGGTCGATCACGGTGTCGCCCTCGGCGAAGACGTCCTCCAATTCGTCGAGTTGTTTGAGCTTGTAGGCCGCCCGGGAGCGATACCCCTCTTGTTTGGCCTTGTTGTAGTACTGGTCCTTGCTGGACATAGTGGAAATAGGCTATCGAGCGGTTTACCCGCTTCGTTCACCCGTGCACAGGCAGGAAAAGCTGGCTTTTTAAGCCGCGCTTCCGTAGCGAGGGACAATATGTTCAACGCGATCGTGGACGCCGACACGCTTGGGACGGCGCTCGATTCGGTGAGCGCGCTGGTCGAGGAGTGTACGATCCACCTCAACGAGGACGGACTGGAGATCCGGGCGGTCGATCCCGCCAACGTCGGCATGGTTGATCTCGCGCTCGCCGCCGATGCCTTCGAATCCTACGATGCGGATGGCGGTCGGATCGGCGTCAACCTCTCCCGACTGGAAGATATCGTCGGCATGGCCGACTCCGGGCAACTCGTCCAGCTCGACCTCGACGAGGAGACCCGGAAACTCCACATCCAGATCGACGGCCTCGAATACACGCTGGCGCTGATCGACCCCGATTCGATCCGCCAGGAACCCGACATTCCCGATCTCGATCTCCCCGCGATCATCGTCGTCGAGGGCCGGGACATCGACCGCGCCGTCACCGCCGCCGACATGGTGTCCGATCACATCGCCCTGGGCGTCGACGAGGACGAGGAGACCTTCTACGTCGAAGCTGAGGGTGACACCGACGACGTCGAACTCGAACTCAACCGCGACGACCTGATCGACCTCACGCCCGGGCCTGCCCGGTCGCTGTTCAGCCTCGATTACCTCAAGGACATGAACGGGGCGATCCTCAACGACGGCGAAGTCACCCTCGAACTCGGCAAGGAATTCCCCGTCAAACTGCATTTCGAGATCGCCGAGGGCAACGGGCAGGTCACGTACATGCTCGCTCCCAGAATACAGAGTGACTAATCGAGCGACTTCTCGTAGCCGTACTCCTCGTACGTTTCACCGTTGATCTCCGTCGTTCCCTCTTCGATCCGCTCGAATCCCTCTTTTTCGTAGAAATCGACACCGACCGCGTTTTCGGCGAATACCGACAGCCAGAGGTATCGAACCCGTCCAGATCGTGCTCGATGGTATCAAGGAGCCGACCGCCAATCCCCTTATTCCATTGTCCGGGGCGGACGTAGATCCGGTAAAGGATAGCGATCCGAGGGTTGTCGTTTCGCGGACCCGCGTGGGCGAACCTGGTGATCGAATCGGTTTCGGCCACTCGAACGACATGGTCGGAACGGTCGATCACCTCGCGGAGCCCCTCGATTCCGTACCAGTCCTCGACTGTCCGTTCGACGCTTTCCGAGCCGAGCAGGTCGTCGTAGGCGGCGTGCCACGACGCCAGCGCGACTGACCGGATCGCTTCGGCATCATCAGGGTTCGCTGCACGAATGCCGGTCATACGTGAGCTTCGGTATCGATGTCAGTAACTGTATGCCCGGACGTTACTTGCCGGATTCCGACAATATCCGATTCAGGTCGCGGAGAGATATTCCACGACGCCATCCAGAATTTCATCGACTACCTCCGGTTGGAGGCGTCCATACACTCGGGCGATGTCCGTGTGATCCCGCGTGATGAGAAGCCATGGATAAACATAGGATCGGTCGGGAAGCCCACCGACGTACCAGTCCTCGGGAGCGAGCGTGTACGCATGGTCGCGTGGCGTTGTCGAGAGTGCGACGCCTGCGAATTGTCGATAAGCGAATGGATGCTTATCGTTACTCAGAACGAGAAACGGACGTTCGGGCACCGGTTCAGTAGCATCCGTTTCCTTGAACGAGTCGAAGCCCCAGACGACCTCGCCACGATGGAACGACTCTCGGGCACTCATTCGTCATCGAGTTGGTCTCGCGCCTGCTCAATTTCCTCGGGCGTTGCCGCGTGCTGTTTCCATTCCTCCCAGTTTTCTTCACCCAAGAGTTTGTTGAGATAAGCGTCTTCGTACCGTGCTCTGAGCGCACTCAGCGCCCGTTCGCGGTCGTCAGTCATCGCCCAGTACGGTTCCCGGTGGCGAACTAACCCTCGGTCCTTCAACCGAGTAAGGTTCGTTCCAACCGTCTCCGGACTGGTATCGATGGCCTCGGCGATCTCTCGTCGAGTAAAGGCTTGCTCGCTGTGTGCAAGTAGAAATCGGACGATTCGTTCACTCGTCGATAACTCTCGGATTTCCTCCGATTCCTCGAAGCGGTCGATACTGATCGGCATGGTCGTGCTGTGAAATAGGTGTTCAGCTGTGATAAGCGTAACTGCTGTTCGCCTGAAGTCCCCTCCCGAAGTATCCAATAACTCCGATCTAAATCAGTCCAGATACAGCATCGAATTATCGCTCTAAATTTCTATACGCTCGGCTGTACGCTCCTGAACATATTCGCCGGCCGGTCAGGCGAACCCGTTCACATAGGTACAGCCGAGAATATAATGTTCGGATACCGCTTGCCGGATTTCGACAGCATCCGTTCAGGCCGCGGATCGGTGTGTCGGTGCCGTACTCACGATATACACCCCGGCGGCCATGATCGCGCTGCCGATCCCGAACAACGCTCCGAGATCCTCGCCGAGGGCCGCATACCCGAGCGCAGCCCCCACGATCGGCTGGGCGAAGAAAAACACCGAAACCGTCCCCGCGTCGGCGTATTCGAGCCCCTTGTACCAGAGGTACCACGCCGCGGCGGTGCTGAACAGGCCGAGATACCCCACCGCGACCGCGATGGGTGCCGTCAACGGGAGCGCCGTCACTGTCACGTCCCGCGCGAGGAGTTCGACCGGTACCAACAGTGCGTGCATTGGTACGGCCAGCGCGGTCGAGTACGTCGCGGTCTCCAGCGCCGAGTACCGCCGAACGAGCGGCTTGCCTTGGACAGTATAGACCGCCCAGCCGATACTCGCCAGCAGTAACAGCCCGATCCCGGTCGCGCTCGCCGCCGCGAGGTCGGTCAGATCGTACTGACCGGTAAGAACGACCACCGTCCCGACGGTCGCCAGCGCCAAGCCCAGCGTCTTACGGTAGGTGAACGGCTCGTCGAAGAGGGCAATACCGAGTAACAGGGTGAACACAGGTGTGAGAACGGTGATGAGCGCGCCCTGACTCGCGGTCGTGAGTTGGGTGCCCACGAACTGTGTAACCATCGTGACGGTCACCCAGACGCCAAGCACCGCAAATCCACGCCAGTCGCGCCGGGAAAACGACCGTCGCGGGTAGACGAACCTGACTACGACCAGAAGCGCCGCCGCGCCGAGAACGACCCGCAGAAACGCGAGCGTCACCGGCGGAATCGCGTCGAATCCCCACTTGCTGATGACGTACATACCGCCCCAGAGAGTCGCCGCGAGCAGTGGGGCGAGCGCGAACGTCTTTCCGCGAAACACCATTGTCGTCTCGCTACTGGATGGGTATCGGGGGGATTTATTCGCTCGGATCCACAACCGGATGGGCGATGGACATACGGCCGCTTCACGCCCGCTACCCGTTTCTCGAAGCCGCCCGCGAGGCCGTTGACGGGGCGGATATCGACCTCGGAACACTGATCCGCGACGACGAGGCGGTGGTCGAGCGCGCCGAAAAGCGGGTCATGACCGCCCTCAACGAGGGGGCCGTCGGCGATCCCCACCGGAGCATCCGCGTCGAGCTCCTTTCCTATCCGGTCGCACGGGTGTTGGTTTCGCTGGTCGACGAACGGGTGTGTACCCGGAAATACGCGCGAGCGGAAGCCGACCGCGCCATGTCGCAGTTTACTGCCCGACGCGATGCCGATACCTCCCTCAAAAGCACCACGACCGAACGGCTCTCGCTCGATGCGTTGCTCGCGGAATTCGGCCTTTCGGGGGCGATACACGAAACCGAGGACGGCTACCGGGTCGCTGCCCCCACCTATCTCGATCTCGCCGCGGATATCTGGGGTGACGAGTGGCGGCTCGTGAATCGCACCCTATCCGACGGCGAGGTGGGGATCGAGCGCGGCGAACTCGACACCCTCTTGGAGGAGGCGATTGCGGAGCGTGTTCAGCACGGACTGCCGCTTGCGGTGCCCGAGGCCATCGCCGACCCGCTCGACGGGCGGGTCGAAGGGATACAGGACGCTCTCGCGGAGCTGGATCTCACCCGCGAGATCGACACTGTCGTCCCGGAGCGATTCCCGCCGTGTATGAAGGCGCTGCTCGATTCGATCCAGAAGGGCGAGCACCTGCCCCATCATTCGCGGTTTGCGATCACCGC
>CAYOFZ010000131.1:0-4257 GCA_964403315.1 uncultured Halobacteriales archaeon
CGACGTTGAAGGGCGTCGGCACCGACACGCGGGTAAACATACGCCCCCGTAGCCACCCCTCCAGTAAACCGTTTGTGACGGGTGACGAAGTCGAACCGGCTCGATTGCCCGCGGATCACTGCAGGCGTTCACCGCTCGCCGCGTCGTTGCCGGAGGTTCTGGCGGGTGAACTGTGGTTGGGCACTGATCCCGCGTCTGCGCGTACGAAACGACCGAACCAACAACAGGGCCATCGCAAGCGAGAGAGCCCCGGAGATCAACACCGCGAGATCAGGGCCTTGAAACGCATAGATGATCGCCGTCGAGATCAGGCCCACCGACACCAGGAGTCCGTAGATCAACCGTTTTGCGAGCATATCGAACAGGTGATTGGAATCTTCGAGATCGACGTGGACCGTCAGCGAGCCCCGGTCGAGCTGGTCGATGGTCCGTTCGGCCTTCGTTGGCAGGCGGATCGACGCCCGTGTGGATTCCCAGAGTTGTTGACCCGCCTCCTCCGCGTACTGGCGGGCGGTCTCCTCTCGGTAGCCCTCCTCGGTGAGGTAATCGGTCGCGGTCTCGATGAAATCGAAGTCGGGATCGAGCGTGATACAGACCCCCTCGACGACCGTGGCGACCCGGAGCACCAGCGCGAGGTTCGAGGGCAGCCGGAGGGGAAACTCGTAGATGGTGTTTTCGACTTGGCTGATGATCTGGTTGACGCGGTACTGCTCGATCTCCTCGCCGCGGGCGTCGGCGATGGCCAGTTCCATCACCTCACCCATCACTTGCCTGTCGGCCTCGGGACTCAGCGTGCCCATCTCGATCAGCGCATTGAGGATGGCGTCGGTGTCTTGATTAGCAACCGCGATGTAGAACTCGACGATCTTGTCCTGGATATAGGGTTCGACCCGACCGCTCATCCCGAAGTCATAGAAGACGATGGTGCCGTCGTCCTGCACCGCGAGGTTCCCCGGGTGGGGGTCGGCGTGGAAGGTGCCGTCGTCGATGATCATTCGGAGATACGCCTCCTGAAGGGTTTCGGCCACCTCGCTCCGGTCGATCCCCCGGTTGTCGAGTGCATCCGTGTCGTTGATTTTGATCCCGTCAATGTACTCCATCGTTAACACCCGGTCGGTCGAGTGGGAATCGACGGTCGCGGGGATGGCGATCCGGTCGTCGTCGGCGAAGTTGTCGCGGATCTCTTCGAGCATCGCCGCCTCCCGGTCGTAGTCCATCTCCTCGCGGATGGTTTTCGTGAACTCGTCGGCGAGGTTTTCCAGCGAGAACGCCCGGGCCTCGTCGATGAAGTATAGCAGGATCGGCAGCGAGAAGCCGATCACCCGCAGGTCGGCCTCGACGAGTGACTCGACGCCCGGTCTGCGGACCTTCACCGCCACCTGTCGGTCGTCGATGGCGGCGTGATACACCTGCCCGAGGCTCGCGCCGCTGATCGCGTCGGGATCGAACTCGCTGAATCGCTCATCGATAGGGCCTACCTCGCTTTCGAGGACTTCCCGGGCGTCCTCCCAGTCGGCGGGAGGCACCTCGTCTTGGAGTTTCGAGAGTTCGTCGACGTAGGCCGGCGGAAGCACATCGGGCCGCGTCGAAAGCAACTGGCCGAGTTTGACGAAGGTCGGCCCGAGCGTGAACAGCGAATCCAGTAGCCGCGCTGCACGCTCGCGCTGGGTTTCAGGATCGACCTGTCGGGCGCTACCGACGACCAGATACCGGCGGCGATCCCGCGCGTACGCCAGCAACAGCGGGAGGAACTGTCGGGCGACGACGAAAAACCGCCGGTACGCACGGAGTCCGACCATTCCCGATTATGCGTCCTCGACGGGAATGGTCGTTCCTTCCTCGGTGGTTCGGCGGGGGATCCGCAGTTCGAGAACGCCCCGTTCGATGGTCGCTTCGGCGTCCTCGCCGACGGCGTCGGGAGGCAAGGGAAGGTCGGCGTCCAGAAACAACGAGCGGTCCTCCTGGAGGTAGCTGAAGTCCTCGGGAACGTCCTTTTCGCGCCGCGTCTCGATGCGCACGTGATGGGCCTCGGCCGTGATGTCGGTGGTTTCGGCAGTCGCCCCCGGCAGGTCGATCACCAGCAGGTACGCCTCGTCGCGTTCGAGCAGGTCCCCGAATACGGCCTCGGGCAACTCCGTGAGTGCATCGCGCAACGCTGACATACCCGGGAGTATGGCCACGGGGGCGAAAAAGCCCGCGATCACGCCACGAGGACCACTAGCGCGATCCCCGACACGACTACACCGGGCACGAGATACAGCGCCCCACGGGCCAGTACCCGCCAGCCGGTTCGTCGCGCCGACCCGTCGGACAGCAAAAACATCGGCGCGTCGGCCCCGTAGCCGATGACCGCGTTGATCGTGTCCGCCGATCCCGCCTCCGGGCGGGCCCGTCCGAAGACATACATCTCGCCGCCGGGTCGCAGGCGTGTTTCGGTGTACCGGCGATCCGCGCCGACGGGCACCGAAAACAGTTTCAGGTCGAGACGACGGTTTTCATACGAAACCTCGTCGTTTTCCTCGATGTAGCGTTCGATCCGCTCGGGTGGGGTCGTGCCACCGTCGACGGTGATCTCCGCTTCCTCCGAGAGGCGAGTGTCGGCCATCCGGGGATCGACGAGCACCGACCCCGAGTCGTCTTCGAGAACGAAAGGTACGGACTGCACCACCGAGTCGATTTCGGTCCACGAGCCGCCGCCCCCTCCGCTCGATTCATACTCCTCGACGACGGTTTCGACCACGAGACAGTCCTCGCCGGTAAAGGGTCCTGTGAGCGTTCGGTCGGCCACGCGGGCAGTGCCGTGGAGTTCGACCGTCCGGTCGGCGTCGGTGAGCAGGTCGCTCACCCGCGCGGTGGGCGTCGAGAACACGCGGTAGGCGATCAGCAGCTCCCGACCCGCGACGACGACCGAGCCGACCAGCACCAATCCCGTGCCCGCGATCAACAGCAGGGAAAACGGCGAGGTGGGGACGGGGAGAGCCATATATACACGTCATCAGTCCGTGAAATAACCCTGTCGGCGGTGTAGGCTTTTGTCTCCGGATACACAATCCCCGCCCATGAGCCAGGACGATCTCCAGCGTGCGGGGTTCAAGGACCGCACGCGCATCGACGAGGCCCGCGAGCGACTGCTCGATGCGGTCTCGGCCCACGACCGAACCGAACGCCTCCCGCTGGGCTCGGCGGATGGCCGGACGCTCGCCGAACCCGTCGTCGCGCCGAACCCGGTGCCGGGCTACGACCGGGCCGCGATGGACGGGTATGCCGTCCGCGCGGAGGATACCTTCGGCGCGAGCGACCGCTCGCCGAATGCCCTCCGGGCGAGCGAGGAAGCGGGTCCCGAAGCCGCGAGCCGGGTGCATACGGGCAGCGAACTCCCCGAAGGCACGGATGCGGTGGTGATGATCGAGCAAGTTGACGAACTCGGCAGCGAGATCGAGGTGTTCGACGCGGTCGCCGAGGGCGAAAACGTCGGTCCCGAAGGCGAGGATGTTGCCGAGGGCCAGACCCTCTACGAACCCGGCCACCGGATCCGCCCCTCGGATCTCGGCCTGTTGAAATCGGTCGGCATCGACGCCGTCGAGGTCTACGAACGCCCCACCGTCGCCGTGACTCCCACCGGCGAGGAACTCGTTCAGTCCGATCCCGATCCCGGCGAGGTGATCGAAACCAACGGGCTGACCGTCTCGCGGCTCGCGGATCGCTGGGGCGGCCGGCCCACCTACCGCGACATCGTCACCGACGATCCCGAAGCGTTACGGGCGGCCATCGAGCGCGACCTCACCAAGGACCTGGTCGTCACCACCGGCGGTTCCTCGGTCGGCGAGCGTGACCTCATTCCCGAAGTCGTTTCCGAACTCGGCGAGGTGCTCGTCCACGGGGTTGCGTTGAAACCAGGTCATCCCGTTGCACTGGGCGTCGTCCGGGAGACGCCCGTCCTGATGCTTCCGGGCTACCCGGTCGCGTGTATCGTCAACGCCGTCCAGTTCCTGCGACCGGCGCTCAAGCGCGCGGGCGGGATGCCCATCGAGGACCATCCGACCACCGAGGCCTGCCTCGACCGGAAGATCAGGAGCGAACCCGGCGTGCGCACGTTCGCGCGGGTGAAACTCGACCGCGAGGGCGATGAAGCGGTTGCGACCCCGACGCGGGTAAGCGGTTCGGGCGTGCTTTCCTCGGTCGCCTTGGCCGACGGCTGGGTAGTCGTTCCCGAAGAAAGCGAGGGAATCGCCGAGGGTGAATCCGTCGCGGTCGAAC
>CAYOFZ010000131.1:4357-6503 GCA_964403315.1 uncultured Halobacteriales archaeon
GTCGTTCCCGAAGAAAGCGAGGGAATCGCCGAGGGTGAATCCGTCGCGGTCGAACACTGGGAGTGGTCCGCATGAGTTCCGTCGGACGGTTTCTCGTTCGCCCCGCTCACGAATCCCCGACCGACGACCTCATGCGAACACCGGAGGTGTTCGCATGAGTCATCGTGAATTCCGCGACCTCGCCGCGCCCGAGGAGGCCCACGAGGCCATCGACTCGCTGGATCTCGGCGGCGGCACCGAGACGGTCCCGCTCGACGAGGCGCGGGGGCGCGTGCTCGCCGAGCGGATCGACGCCGGGCTCGACGTGCCCGGATTCGACCGGGCGAGCATGGACGGCTACGCCGTCCGCGCCCGGGACACCTTTGATGCGGGCGAGGCCGATCCCGCAGTCCTCGACCGGGCGGGAGCGGTCCACGCCGGCGAGGAACCCACGGTCGCCGTCGAAGAAGGACGTGCGGTCGAGATCTCGACGGGCGCGGTGATGCCCTCCGGCGCGGACGCAGTGGTGATGGTCGAACGCACGGACGAAACGGACGCTGGGGTGGAGATCCGCACCTCGGTCGCGCCGGGCGATAACGTCATGCTCGCGGGGGCCGACGTCGCCGCCGGCGAGCGGACCCTCGGGGCCGGCACCCGGCTCACGCCCCGGGAGATCGGCTTGCTGTCGGCACTCGGGGTCGCCGAGGTGCCCGTCCGCGCCCGCCCGCGGGTGGGCATCGTCTCGACGGGCGACGAACTCGTCCGGCCCGGCGAGGAGCTTCACAGCGAGCGCGGCCAGATCTACGACGTGAACAGCTACACGGTCGCGGCCGCCGTCGAGGAGGCCGGCGGCGAGGCCGTATTCTACCCTCACGCCGGCGACGATTACGAGGAAATGGAGCGCGTGCTACAGGAGGCCGCCGAGGAGTGTGATCTCGTGCTCTCGTCGGGATCGACCAGCGCCTCGGCGGTCGACGTGATCTACCGGGTGATCGAGGATCGCGGCAAACTCCTGTTGCATGGCGTGGCGATCAAGCCCGGAAAACCGATGCTGGTCGGTGAACTCGGCGGGTCGGCGTACGTCGGCCTCCCCGGCTATCCGGTATCGGCGCTGATGATCTTTCGGACCTTCGTCGCGCCCGCGATCCGCGAGGCGGCGGGCCTGCCCGAACCCCGAACCGCGACCGTCGAAGCCGAAATGGCGACCGAGGAACGCTACGGCGAGGGCCGACGGCGGCTCATGCCCGTCGGTCTCGTGGACGACAGTACGGGATCAACGCTCGCGTACTCCGTCGATAAGGGATCGGGCGCGACCACCAGCCTCGTTGAAGCTGATGGCATCGTCGAAGTCGATCCCGACACCGCCTACCTCGACGCCGGCGAGGCCGTCTCGGTGGCGCTGTTTTCCCCCGACGTGCGCGCGCCGACCACCTTCGGCGTCGGCGAGGACGACCCCGCGCTGTCGGCCATTCTCGACGGGCTGGATCGACCCCGGTATCTTGGTGTCGGAAGCCGCGAGGGACTGCGCCGACTCGGGCGGGGCGTCCCCGATTTCGCCGTCGCCAGCGGGGAGATCGAACGCGACGTCGAGGCCGTCGAACTCGGCGGCTGGAGTCGGGAGTGGGGACTGGTCGTCCCGTCGGGCAACCCGGAGGGGATTGAGGGCCTCGATGACCTGATCGAGCGCGACCTCCGCTTCGTCAACCGGGGCAGCGATTCGGGGTTGCGCACGACGCTGTCAAACGCGCTCGCGGATCTCGCCGACGACCGCGGCGAGACTCGCCATGACCTCATCAAGGCCATCGACGGGTTCGAACTCGCGGTGAAGGCCCACGAAAGCCCCGCCCGAAAGGTCGCGGCTGGAGAGGCCGACGCGGGGCTGGGATTGCGTGCGACCGCCGAAACGCTCGGTATGGGGTTCGTCCCGGTCAGCGAGGAACGGGTCACGGTGCTCGCCAATCCGGATCGGATCGAGAAATCGGGCATCGAAGGACTGCGCGAGGCGCTCGACCGGACCGACGCCCTCGAATCGCTACCCGGATACCGCCGATAGATCGAGGTCGGCGAACCCTTCGACTCGGTAGTCCCCGAGCACGCAGACCCCGCGCCGGTCGTGGCCGTGGCGCTCGACGTGGACGGCGTCGAGGCCGGCGTTCCAGGCCGCGCC
>CAYOFZ010000132.1:0-6463 GCA_964403315.1 uncultured Halobacteriales archaeon
GGCCTGATCGGTCTGATAGTCGTTGCGGCCGCCGTAGGTCGATTCCATCACCAGCGTCTCGACGCGAGGGAAGTCGTTGACCGCGCCGTTGAGCAGGCGGGTCTCATCGTAGTGGATATCACCTGAAAAGGCGACGTTGTACAGCCCATCGCCGATATGGAAATGAGGGATCGCCGACCCGAGGATGTGGCCAGCGTTGTGGAGCGTGAGCTTCACGTCCGGTGCGATGTCGGTAACGTCGCCGAATTCGAGAGGGATAGCGTGTTTGATCGTTTCGCGGACCATCTCCGAGTCGTAGGGGGGCGTGCGCCCCTCCTTGGCGGCGACGTCGAGGTAGTCCAACTGAAGTAGACCCATTAGGTCGCGGGTAGGCTCGGTCGTATAGATAGGGCCGTCGTAACCGTATTTGAACAACAGCGGGATGAGCGCGGAGTGATCGAGGTGGGCGTGGGTCAACACGACCGCGTCCAGCGAGTTCGCACCCGAGCCGAGCGCCTCGGGCACCTGCAGGTAGGGCACGTCGTCGGAGCCAGGTTTGTCACCACAGTCGATCAGCACCCGGGTGTCGGCGGTCGAGAGCAGAAACGCCGCGCGCCCGACCTCCCGGCAGCACCCCAGCGTGGTGACCCGCACCCACTGTTCGTCGGATAGCTGTTCGCGGTGGATCTGTCTGCCGACCCGTTCGAGGATGTCCCGGCGGTCGTCGCGTTCCTGTTTGAGGAAGTTCCGAACGTTCGAGACGGTCGGTGACTCGATGGGTGGCGTCCGCACCACCTCGGGCGTCCACCCGACTTCCTGGGTGATCTCCCGGAGCGTCGAGCCGTGGCGACCGATCACCATGCCCGGTTTCTGGGCTTCGATCACCACTTCACCGGTGTCGGCGTGGAAATCGAGATCCGTGACGCCGGCGTCATCGGGGATGACCGATCCGATCCGCTCGCGGGCCTCATCCGGCGAGGAGAGGACATCGGGATCGGGGCGGACGCTGATGCGTTTGCGGAGTTTGCTCGCCAGCCGACGGATGAGATCGTCCTGCTGGGCGAACTTCTTGGGCTCGCGCGTGTAGACGACCAGCTCCGGCCCCTCGTAGGTGACATCGGAGACGGAGATATCGGCCGGGAGTTCGTCCTTGATCGTTTCGAGCGTATCGTCGAGTTTCTGATCTACCGTACTCATGGTCGGAGGGGATCGCGGGCAGCACGACCGCCACGCCGGAGACCGCACGGTTCGTTTCGGTCACATCGTGTCGGTCCGCTCGCGGCAGTCGCCCGTTGATGGGCGTGGCCGCGACGACCGATCCGTCCGCACGTTGTCCGAATTCGAGAGACATCGTGAGTGTGACGCCAACGACGTGAAAACACACGTGGCTGGTCGGTCTGGCACCCCGGAATCCTCCAGGGAAAACCCGCTCATCCGAGGATATGACGCTCGGGTTATAAAACCCCTTCGGCCCAACCCCCGGTATGCAGCTCTCGCCCGCCGCCGTCAGTGACCAACACGAGTGGACCCGGACCCGCAGCGACAGGATCATCCCGCTGGTCAACGGCGTCCGCGAGGACCTCGGCACGGCCTTCGACACCACGGTCGATCCGATCACCCACGACCAGTACCACGAGACCATCGACGCCGTCTTTGCGGATGGCGACAGAGCGGTCAATGTCGCTGCGCTCGTGGCACTACTCCGGGAACTCGATGTCGAAAACGATTACCCGGGATTCGTCGTGGACGAACTGCTTGGCCGGGAACTCGCGGCGATGATCGCCGGCAACCACCCCCGCAGACTGCTTGCCGAAGCCACCTTCCACTACGCAGACATCACCCACCATCCCGACGGACCGGCAGGCGTTGACGACCTCGATGCGGCGCTTGCGGCCGGGGTACAGACCCGTCTGCCGGGCTGGGACTGGACCGACCGCGAGAGCCCCTTCGGTGTCGATCCCTCGTCGCATCAGTAATCGTATACTGGTGGGCTCGATGGGTATGCTGTATCCCAATCCGCTGTCAGTTAGGTATCGACGAGTTCCCGAACCACCGGGGTTTCGAGAAGCGTAAACAGGGATAAAGATCGGCAGTATGGTCCTCGCCCGTCATGTGTGTGTTGTAGCACTCGTAGGCAGCCTCGCGGTCGATAAACGGGAGGCTGCGGAGGGTGGCGTCGTTTCGTTCGAGGATGTCACGACCGAACCCCCGCTCGCGGAGGACGGCACCGCGGTCGCACCAGGAACCCCGCGAGTAGTACGGCCGCGGCGGGCGCTCGTCGGCGACGTGTTTGCGCCAGAACAGCGACCCGTACTTGCGCAACCGGTTGAACGGGAAGCGACTCACGGGCGGGACGCCGGTTTCGGCGTGCGGGAGGGCCGCGAGATCGGGCGAAAGCGTCGACAGCGCGGCGTCGATCAGGTTTCGTCTCACGTGATAGCGGATCGGCATCGAGCACGCTAGATCGATAAAGCGGTTGTCCAGAAACGGCGTCCAGTGGGGAACCATCTGGGTGAGCCCGAAGTAATGATAATCCCGGTCGTTCGAGAGGGGGTAGTAGTCGCTGAACATGATCAACTCGCGCAGCGAGGGGTACTCGATCCCGTGAAACGCAATCGAGCCGTCCGCGCGTTCCCGGACATGTTCGCGGAGGATCGATTCGAGCGAGGGTGGCGTTCGGAGGTACGACGGCAACGATCCATCGAGCGCGTCGAGAAATTCCTCAACCGAATCGAGATCCCGAGCGATGGGGGTCGCCACCGATCCCACCCGGCCGAGATCGAACTCGCGGGTCGGTATCAGCCCGCCCTTGAGCAATGAATCGGCGTACAGGCCGGTAACGAGCACGTCAACTTCCTCGCAGAGGCGGTCGTCGAAGCCGTTGATGTGGGCTTGATCGAACCGGCCGTTGAAGTTCATCCGCCGGGGGACGTGGGCGAGCATCCGCTCGTGGTGGGCGTCAGGCCGCCGGAGGAGGCGAAATTCCGTTCCCGCAAGCATCGCGGCCCGTTCGGCGGTGCGTGCCTCGCGGCTCATCCAATCGGCAAGGTGGTAGGCGACGGGGAAGTCGTCGGCCGCGAGCAGTAATCGTGAATCGCTGCCGCCGGAAAGGAGGAGACCGTACCGGCGGGGGTCGCCCTCGCGCTCGGCGAGGACCTCCTGGAGGAGTTCGACGAACCGATCCACGAAGTAGGAAAACGAGCGGTTGAGCGGGTCGTAATGGAGTTGCCAGTACTCCTCGGTTGCGTACTCGCCGGTCGTTAGATCGACCGTCGTGATCGATCCCGGAGGCAGGGTTTCAACTGTTTCGAAGGGAGTATCGACCCCCGCTACTCGACCGAAGGCGAGGTATTCGTAGACGTGTTCGATATCGAGCGTCGGATGACCGCGGGGTGGCGGGGCAACGACTGGATGCTCGTCGAGAAGACGACTCCTCCATCGACGGGGACGTAGTACACGGGATGGGTGCCGAGGCGGTCGGTGACGACCAGCAGCTCCCCGCGGTCACGACGATGGATGAAAACGCTCGTGGCGGCGTTCATGCCGGCGGCGAAGTCGGGCCGTGGTCGCTATAGAGACGGGCGATATACTCCGGATCGGTATAGCGACCGTCATAGCGCGGTTCGTATCCTCTCGATCCCTCGAATCCGTGAATCTCCCCGAACGTCCAGATCATGTCGTGGCCCTCGGTTCGGGCCGGACTGTCGGAGTCGCCGTGGGTGACGGTAGCGACCGCGAGGCGGTCACCGGCGGTCGTCCGGGCAGTCTCGGCGTTGCTCCAATACAGCGGCTCGATCAGTTCGTCGATCCATGGTTCGAGCGCCCCGGCTACACCACATACGCCGACCATTGCCGAACCGTAGGGTCGGAGCAACGTTAATTACCCACCCGCTAAATCGAGACGCACAGCCTTTAGTAGCACCCTCACCCACCACCGACAATGAGCGACGGCGAGCAGGAACTGGGGATCACGGAATCGAAAAACCACCGCCCCGGCGAGTGGTACGCCGAGGTCGTCCGGAAGGCCCGGCTGGCGGATTACGCCCCCATGGGCGGGTTCATCATCACCCGACCGCGGGGATACGCGCTCTGGGAGGCGATCCAGGACCACCTCGACGGCTGGTTCAAACAAACGGGCGTGGGAAACGCCTACTTCCCGCTGTTCATCCCCGAGAGCTACCTCGAACGCGAAAAGGAGGTCGTCGAGGGGTTCGACCCCGAGGTGGCGTGGGTCACACAGGGCGGGCGCGACGAGTTGGAAGAACGGCTCGCGGTCCGTCCGACCAGCGAGTCGATCATCGCACCCTTCCTGAGCCAGTGGGTGCGCAGCTATCGCGATCTACCCCTCAGGGTCAATCAGTGGTGTTCGGTCGTTCGCTGGGAGGCCACCGAGACCCAGCCCTTCTTCCGGACCAAGGAGTTCCTCTGGCAGGAGGGCCACACCGCCCACCGGGACCGTGACGACGCCTGGGACGAGACGATGACCCGCTTGGAACAGTACGAACGCCTCTACGAGGACGTGCTGGCGATCCCGGTACTAAAGGGACAGAAACCCGAACACGACAAGTTCCCCGGCGCGGATACCACCACCACCGTCGAGGCGCTGATGCCCGATGGCAAATCCGTTCAGGGCGGGACCAGCCACTATCTGGGCCAGCACTTCGCGGAGGCGTTCGACATCAGCTTCGTCGACAAAAACGAGGACGAACGGTTCGCGCATACCACTTCATGGGGGCTGTCCTGGCGGGCGTTGGGCGCGCTCATCATGACCCACAGCGACGATCAGGGCCTCGTCCTTCCGCCCACCGTGGCCCCCGAGCAGGTCGCCGTCGTGCCGATCTGGCAGGAAGAAAACCGCGAGGACGTCCTCGAATACGGCGAGGAACTCACCGCGGACCTCAAGGAGGCGGGCTTTCGCGTCGAGTTCGACGACCGCGACGAGCGCAATCCGGGGTTCAAGTTCAACGAATGGGAGCTTCTGGGGGTGCCTCTCCGACTGGAGATCGGCCCCAACGAGGTCGAAAATGGGGACGTCACCGCCGTCCACCGCCCGGACGGTGAGAACCGAGTCATCGACCGCGAGGGGATCACCGACACCGTCGGGGAACACCTCGACGAGATCTACGCGAAACTCTACGCAAGCGCGGAAGAAACCCTTGAGGGAAGCGTCCGCGAGGCCGACGACCGCGCGGAACTCTTGGGCACCATCGGCCAGCACGGTGGCTACGTCCGCACGCCGTGGTGTGGCGACGAGGCCTGCGAAACCGAGATCAAAGACGAGATCGCCGCCGAGATCGTGATGGTACCTCTCGACGAGGAGTACGACCCGGAACGGGACGAATGTGCGATTTGTGGCGAAGAGTCCATTCAAACGGCCTACTTCGCCAAGTCGTACTGAACGCTTGTTAATACATCCCGGTTGTTCATGAGTGACATAAGGACCATAATATGACATTAACAGCCCCTTAGTCCTTCAGGGGTAGACTCTTAGGGACGAAGGCCCGCGTGAGGGATATGACCAACCATGCCAGCGAGACAGCCACGGATCGGCAAGCGGGGCTTGCCGACCCCGCCGACGAGCGGTCGAACTGCGGTGTCGGGGTCGTGATGGACCTCGACGGCGGGGCCGACCACGGCGTTATCGAGGATGGACTCGAACTGCTCGGAAACCTCGAACACCGCGGCACGACCGGCACCGAGGAAAACACCGGCGACGGGGCCGGCGTCCTGTTACAACGGCCCGACGCGTTCTTCGCGGACGTTCTCGACGCCGACCTCCCCGAGAGCTACGCAGTCGGGTCGGTCTTTTTCCCCCACGACGCCGACGAGCGCGGGACGCTCCAGGAGTTGATCGAGGAAACGCTCGCCGGGTACGATCTCGACGTGTTCACGTGGCGCGACGTTCCCACCGATAACAGCGAGATCGGCCAGACCGCGGTCGATGCCGAACCCGACGTCTGGCAGTGTTTCGTCACGCCCGGGAGCGAGGTCGAGGACTTCGACCGCGCGCTGTACGTCGGCCGCAGGGCGATAGAGAACGGGATCGAAGAACGCCTCTCGGGCGAGAGCGAGGGGGACGAACGGATCGAAGACGACCACCGCCGCGAGGCGTGGGAGCGGTTCTACATCTGCTCGCTCGACCGGAAAACGGTCGTCTACAAGGGCCTGCTCAAGGGCGAGCAGGTCCCCACGTACTACCCCGAGTTGACCGACGATCGGATCGAATCGACGTTCATGATGGTTCACGAGCGCTTCTCGACGAACACCCTCGGGGCGTGGCACCTCGCCCACCCGTTCCGCAACATCATCCACAACGGCGAGATCAA
Source organism: uncultured Halobacteriales archaeon (assembly GCA_964403315.1). Classification (GTDB taxonomy): domain Archaea; phylum Halobacteriota; class Halobacteria; order Halobacteriales; family Halalkalicoccaceae; genus CAYOFZ01. Next base: position 6,306 of record CAYOFZ010000132.1, read on the forward strand.
CACGATCCAGGGCAACATCAACTGGATGCGCGCCCGCGAGACCGACATCGAGAGCGAGGTCCTGGAGGACCTCGAGGCCGTCAAGCCGATCATCGACGACCCCGACCAGTCCGACACCGCCAGCGTCGACAACGCCCTCGAACTGCTGATGCAGGACG
>CAYOFZ010000133.1:0-6428 GCA_964403315.1 uncultured Halobacteriales archaeon
CGGGGGACGAGGCCGAGCAGATCCACCAGGGATTTCTCTTCACGTCGACGACCGCCTCGCCCTTTGCATGTCCACAAAAACCTTCACTCGGGGGACTGGCGTCCCCCGTTCGCCCTTTTTATGTCGTCACGAAATCGCTTTGCAATTTTGTTGGCCAAGCAGAACGCTTCGCGTTCCGATAACGCTACAAGAGGCCGCGTAGCGGCCTCTTGGCGCTGAGCGATGGCGAAGCCACCGTGAGGTCCGCAGTGCGAGCGGTTTCGACCGAAACCGCTCACTGAGGATGCCTGCCTTTCCCGTGCGCTCGCGTCTCATGCCGCGAGCACGGCCACCGCACAACTCACACGTACAGGTCCCGCAAACATTGTTCAGTCTTCGAGGCGTATCTCCCGGTCGGTAACGCTCTCGATGCGACCCTGGGGAAGCGGGAACTCCTCTTCGTCGGTGTCCTCCATTCCGAACCAGCCCTTGATCTCGTCGGTGAGATCGCGTTCGGGCACGACGTATGCCGTCCCGTCTTCGACCCGGTCAATCTCGCCGATTTCCCGTCCCTCGGAGTCGAGTACGGTTTTGCCCTCGTCGTCGCCGGTGAGTTGGTGTGATTCGTCCACCATGCCTCGTGGTACGCGAGAGCGACGGTTATATGTACCGTGTGATCGACACCGATCAGAGCCCGAGTTCGCGTCCGATCACCATCTCCTGAATCTCGCTGGTCCCTTCACCGATCTCCATCAGCTTGGCGTCCCGGTAGAACCGCTGGGGTGCGAAGTCGGTGGTGTAGCCGTATCCGCCAAGCACCTGGACGGCGTCTTCGGCGACCTCACGGGCGGCCTCGCTGGCGTCGAGTTTCGCGAGCGAACTCTCCCGGGTGACCGACTCGCCGCGGTCGTATTCGGTCGCGGCCCGGTGGGTCAGCAGGCGGGCGCGCTCGGTTTTGCGGTGCATGTCCACGACCATGTTCCGGACCGCGTCGAACTTCGAGATGGGGTGGCCGAACTGCTCGCGTTCGGTGCTGTACTCCCGGGCGGCCTCGTAGGCCCCCTGGGCTAGTCCCGTCGAGAGCGCCGCGATACTGATTCGACCGCCGTCCAAGGTTTTCTTGGTCTGCTCCCAGCCTTTGCCCTCCTCGCCGAGCAAGCGGTCCTCGGGCAAGCGCAGGCCGCTCAACTGGATTTCACAGGTCGGCGAGGCGTTCAGCCCCATTTTGTCCCAGATCGTCGTTACCTCGAACCCATCGTCGTCGGGATCGACGATGAACGTCGAAATCCCGTCGTAGCCCGCACCGGGGTCGGTGACGGCCTTGACGAGGACCGAACCGGCCTCGCTCGCGTTCGTGATGAACTGTTTGGTGCCGTTCAGAACGTACTCGTCGCCGTCCTTCTCTGCGGTCGTGTCCATGCCGCTCGCGTCCGAGCCGCTACCGGGTTCGGTCAGGGCCCACCCGCCGATGTGTTCGCCCTCTGCGAGCGGGCGGAGCCACTCCTCCTTTTGCTCGTCAGTGCCGAACAACTCAATGGGTTTCGAGGCCAGACTGACGTGGGCGGCATACGACAGCCCGATAGACCCCGATACTCGTCCGAGCTCCTCGGCAACCAGCGCGTACATCAACTGGTCACCACCCAGCCCGCCGTACTCCTCGCTGACGGGCACGCCCATCATGTCGAGGTCGGCGAGTTGCTCGAAGACCTCCTCGGGGTAGCGGTGTTCGTCCTCGATTTCCTGGGCGATGGGTTCGATTTCCTCGTCGCAGAAATCCCGGACGGTGTCCCGGATCATCCGGTGTTCGTCGGGGAGTTCGAAGTCCATACCCGGTGATCGGCGGGTGTGGATGTGAACCTTTCCCTCGGAGGCCCGCTACGCCTTCTGGAAGAGGAGCCTACAGCTAAGTGTGGCGGGTCGCAAAGACCATAGTCTTCCTTTGACTACAGTCATACTGGATGGAACTGCGCCGGCTGGTCCGTGGACAAATCGACCGGCCACAACTCGAACGCATCGGTCGGGAGATCGGCGAGCGCTACGGCCGCGACCGGGTCCACATCGAACGCCTCGATGCCGACAACTGGCTCTCGACACCGTGTGTGGTCGACGAGGAGTGGTTCGTGAAGGTGATAAGCCCACAGAACGCGCTCGTACACGCGATCTTCACGGGCGCACGAAACATCGGCGTGGTCTCCCGGGGCGAAGAGGGGTTTTTCGAGCGCTTCGAGGGCCCCGTCGAGATGAGCCGACACGAACTCGAAGCCACCCGCAAAGTCCGGGAGATCGGACTCAACACTCCCGAACCGGTCGAAGCCTTCGGCGTCGGTGAGTTCGGGGTACTGATGCTCGAATACCTGCCCGACTTCCGGACGCTCGATGATCTCCCGCCGGCGGAGATCGAAGCACGTGCCCCCGAACTGTTCGCCGCCCTCGCCACCATGCACGAGCACAACCTCGCTCACGGCGATCTGCGTGGCGAGAACGTCCTGATCCATGAGGGAGAACTGTACTTCATCGACGCTACCAACGTCCGCGAGGACGGGCTCGCCGCCGCGCGGGCCTACGATCTGGCCTCGGCGCTGGCGACGCTCGAACCCGCTCTCGGTGGGAAACGCGCCGTCGAGATCGCTTCGGAGTTCTACGATAGCGACGAACTGCTCGCGGCGCGGAACTTCCTGGATTTCGTCCGCCTGCGACCCGATCACGACTTCGAGACTACCCGGGTGAAAGGCGAGATCGAAAAACGGGCCGCCTGACGGCTATACTATCGGCTATAAGCCACTGAGCGAATTCGCCGAACGGTGCGGCGAATTCGCTCAGGTAGGAATAGCCAACAGCATCCTTTTATCCTCTCCTCGCAAATATTGCGAACGATCATGAACCAACAGGTGGCCGAACCATCACAGCACTACATCGCCGGCGAGTGGGTCGACGGCGAGGGATCGGACACGTTCGAGAGCACCAACCCCGCGACCGGGGAAACACTGGGCGAATTCCACCGGGGCATCGACGCCGACATCGACCGGGCGCTCGCGGCCGCAAACGATGCCTTCGAGGACTGGCGCGAGCTCTCCTATACCGACCGCGCGGAGTACCTCTGGGAGATCTACATCGAACTCAAAAATCGCACCGACGAACTCGGCGAGATCGTCACCAGAGAATGTGGCAAGGAGATCGGCGAGAGCCGCGCGGACATCGTCGAGGCCGCCCACATGGTCGAGTGGGCCGCGGGCAACGCCCGCCACCCCCACGGCGACGTGGTACCGTCCGAAATCGGGAGCAAGGACGCCTACATGCGCCGCAAGCCTCGGGGCGTCGTCGGCTGTATCACGCCGTGGAACTTCCCGGTCGCCATCCCGTTCTGGCACATGGCGCTCGCGCTGGTCGAGGGCAACACCGTCGTCTGGAAGCCCGCCGAACAGACGCCGTGGTGTGGCCAGGTCATCGCCGAACTGTTCGAGGAGACGGATATTCCCGACGGCGTGTTCAACATGGTTCAGGGGTTTGGCGACGCCGGCAACGCCATCGTCGAGGACGACCGCGTCGATACTGTCCTGTTTACGGGCTCGGCGGAAGTCGGTCACAAGATCGCCGGCACGGTCGGGAGCGAACCCGGCAAGCTCACGGCCTGCGAGATGGGCGGGAAAAACGCCGTCGTCGTCACCGACGAGGCCGACATGGACGTGGCCGTCAATTCGGCGGTCATGTCCTCGTTCAAAACCACGGGCCAGCGATGCGTGTCGAGCGAGCGCCTGATCGTCCACACCGATCTCTACGACGAGTTCAAAGAGCGTTTCGTCGATCTCGCGGAGCAAGTCAGCATCGGTGATCCCCTCGAGGAGGACACGTTCATGGGTCCGGTCGTCAACACTGATCAGATCGAGAAGTTCCACCGATACAACGACCTCGCCCGCGAGGAAGGCGCGAACGTGCTCGTCGACCGGGCCGATCCCACCGACGAAGAAGTCCCACAGGATCACGAGGGCGGCCACTGGGTCGGTCCGTTCGTCTACGAGATCGAGTACGATCCCGAGCTGCGGTGTCTCAAAGAGGAGGTGTTCGGTCCCCATGTCGCGCTGGTCGAATACGACGGCGATATCGACCGCGCCATCGAGATTCATAATGATACGCCCTACGGACTGGCGGGGTCGATCATCAGCGAGGACTACCGCCAGATCAATGCCTTCCGTGATTACGCGGAACTCGGGCTGTCGTACGCCAATCTGCCGTGTATCGGCGCGGAGGTCCACCTCCCCTTTGGCGGCGTGAAACAGTCGGGCAACGGCTATCCCAGCGCCCGCGAGGTGATCGAGGCCGTCACCGAGCGGACGGCGTTTACGATCAACAACTCGAAGGACATCCAGCTGGCTCAAGGGCTCTCGGCGGACATCGAAACGGGCGAGGACTGATCGAGAACAGTTCGTGGGTGAAATTCGAGGAGGCGCGGACGAGAGATGGGGAAGAGGCGGGCCGAGGGGCGTGACGACCGGGTGATTCGCCGTCGAGCGAGAAAAGCGCTCTCCGGCACTCACTCATTGGCGATCCGACCGTATAAACGTGTCCGAATCAGTACCGCCGATCCCGGAGGGCGGGAAACTCCTCGCGTACCCGCTCGACCCGCTCGGGATCGATCTCAGCGGTAACCAGTGCCGGCTCGTCAGCCGTGCTTGCGAGCGTCGTCCCCCAGGGATCGAAGACCGTCGAGCGACCCAGAAGCGTCGCTTCCTCGAACTCCCCGGAGCCGTTCGCAGTGGCGACGTACAGCTGGTTTTCGATAGCGCGGGCCCGCGAGAGGGTTGTCCAGTGTTCGACCCGCGGGTAGGGCCACGCGCTCGGCACCAACAGGAGCGTGACGCCGCGTTCGGCGAGATCGCGGTAGAGTTCCGGGAATCGGAGGTCGTAGCAGGTCGTCGTCCCGACGGTGAACCCCTCGATTTCGGCAATACCCGAATCGAGGTCCTCGCCGGGAACGAGCAACTCCGTCTCGGCGGACTGGTAGCCGAAGAGGTGGTGTTTGCGATACACGGCACGGCGCTGGCCGGAACGGTCGAACAGTACGGCGGTGTTTGCCAATCCCTCCTCGGCGGGAGTCGGGGCGTCGGTCGTCTCGGCGAGATCTTCGACGATGGTACCCGCGAGAACGTTGATTCCGTGGTCGGCGGCGGCGTCGGCGACCCGCGAGAGCATCGGCCCCGACAGCCCCTCGGCATAGCGGGCATACCCATCGAAGGCGAAGTAGCCGACGGTGAATATTTCCGGTAGGACCACGAGATCCGCGTCGCGGTCGGCCGCCGTCCTGATCGCCTCCAGTGCTCGTTCGAGGTTCGTCTCGGGGTCGCCGCCGTCGATGTCGAGTTGGGCCAGTGCGAGTTTCATTCGTTGAGATACTCCCTGAGCGCTCGTTCGAGGTTATCGAGTTCGGTGTCGAGGTTCTTTTTGAAAAACCGCTCGACGCCAGGCAGGTTGCCATCGACGACGAACTCGTTTGCGAGCCGACAGCCATCGTCGGTCGTTTCGAGGTGGTGTTCGCCGGTGACATGCAACACCTTCGAGCGACCGACGAACTCGACGCGTCGGGGAGGGTCGCGTTCGGTGTCCTCGGTTTCGACCCGTGCGGTCCGCCGGATTACCGGGATCGGGATATCGATATACCAGACCGCGGACCGGCCCTCCTCGTCGGTGATCTCGTACTCGGAAACCACGCTGATCGCTCGCGCGCGCTGTTCCGGGTCGGCAATGAACCCCCAGACTTCTTCACACGGTGCTGCCAACTCGAAACGGCGCTGGACCCGGACGGTCATTGTTCGATCAGTGGGCCTGTATTCCCAAAAAGACGCCGGAGATCAGCTGATCGTGACTTTCCAGGTCGTCGACCGAGAACGGCCCCACTTCTCGATATCAACCTCGTCGGATTTCTCGTCGAGATGAGGGAGCCGCGCGCCGACCTGCTTCGAGGACAGCCCGAGCGCCTTGGCGATGTTTTTCGCCCGGAAGTATCCCTCGTCCGCCGAAACACCCTCGCGCAGGTGATCGAGAATCCGGCGGTCCTCGTCGGTGATGTCACTCATCGCGTGCTACTAGGCGCTTGACGGTATTAACGATTTCCCGAGGGGGCATACGCGTGAACGGTCGGAATCAACAGCGAGGCCGCGATCACCGCAGCGGCAAATCCCCACGCCGCGGCCAGTCCGCCCGGTACGACGAGCATTACGAGCGCGCCACCCACGGCGAGCAGGCCGAAGACCAACCCGAGACCGATCCCTTTGTCCGAGACGGTGTATGCCATGCCCGAACGTACTCCGGGCGAGTGAGTAGTGTATTCCGGTTTCGGTTCGCCCGAGGAGAAACACTTGATTCCGACCGTCGAATCCCCGTGGGCCGTCCGCAGTGCGGTGGCCGCGGATCGCGGCCAAAGGCCGCGATCCGTACGGGGGAGGGCAGGCGTCCCC
>CAYOFZ010000134.1:0-6311 GCA_964403315.1 uncultured Halobacteriales archaeon
TTACCTAAAAAAAAAACCTTTAAAATGTTTTTTCCACCCCTGGCTGCCGCCCGGCCCGCTTCACCTCTGGCCGCCCCCACGACCGTCTGCGAACGGGCTCAAATCTCGCTCCGGGCGTTTTTCTGCGTACTTGAGGGTCGAGAACACCCGGAACCTTCAACTCCCCGTCGGGGAGGATGTCAAAGAACGACGAGATACGTGACGATCATGAGCACGACGGTGGCTGTTCCGACTGCAAGCCACGAGAATTCTAGCGCATCGATGAAGGCAAGCCCGGTGATTACGAGGTAGCTAAAGGCGGCCGAAAGCACGAGGTTCATCACGAACAGTACACGCCAGTCACCTTTCGAGGCCGAAGCGGTGATGCTCATACGGGTAGAGCGCGTTACAGCCAATTAGCCTTTCGGACTACCGGTGGTCGCCCTGCTCCCAGTCGATCCAGTCGTGTTCCCAGCCGTTTTTCCTGCGGGCGTGTCGTTGGGCGAACTCCCGATCCTCGCGGGCGGTGCGGTTTCGTTCGACCGATCCGGGCTGTTGACCCTCTAGAAGCAACGGGCGAAAGGCGACCGGACAGAACCGATCGATCACGTCGCCGCCCTCGATTGCGACGAGGGTCTGAGAGTTCGCACCAAGCGGCATGGCTAATCGGCCGTCGGTGGCGAGCTGTTCGACGAGCGTCCGGGGTGGTCGGACGGCGGCAGCTTCGAGCAGGATCCGGTCGAAGGGTGCGTATTCGGGGAGGCCGTCGGCACCGTCGCGGCCATCGACGAGGACGTTCCCGTAACCGGCATCGGCGAGGTTCCGACGGGCGGTGTAGACCATGTTGCGGTCGATATCGACAGCATGGACGTTTTCCGCGCCGACGATCTCCGCGAGCACGGCGGCGGTGTAGCCCACGCCCGCACCGACGACCAGCACGCTGTCGCCCTCGTGGGCATCGAGGGCTTCGAGCAGGCGTGCGACCATGCTGGGCGCGAGGACGGTCGTGCCGTCGGCTTCGTATGCGCGGTCGGCGTAGGCGGCGCGCTCGTCGGCGACGAACGCCTCGCGGGGGACCTCGCGCATGGCCAGCCCGACCCGGTCGCTGCGGACGGCGGCCTTGGCCTCGTGTTCGAGGCTGTCGACCATGTCCTCGCGTAGGGCGGCGGGTTCCATACCGACGCTGGGCGATCCACGTCCATGAATCTCGCGGCTCACTCCGGTTGATGTCCGATGATCGCCTGTAGATCGGTGCCCGGAATATCGCGGATCTCACTGTCCTCGAACCCCGCATCCGCGAGCCACTCGCGGTAGCGCTCGGCGGAGTAGGTGTCACCGCGTTCGGTGTGGGCGAGCATGTTCACCGCGAAGACCGGGGTGCGCTCTGAGCGCCCGTGAACGAAGTCCGTACAGACGACCGTCCCGCCGGGATCGAGCACCTCGAAGCAGTTCGAAAACAGCGTGCGATTTCCCTCGGGCCCGAACATGTGGCTGGTCCGTGAACAGAAGGCGAGATCGAACCCCGATGGGAGCGATTCGAGCATGTCGCCGGCGACCGTCTCGACCGGCGTCGCATCGAGCAGGGGTTCGACGACCTCGATGACCTCGGCCTGATCGAACAGCGTGATATTGGCTCCGCGCCGGGCGAACTCCCGGGCGAAGGTGCCCGGCCCCCCGGCGACATCAAGGACGCGATCCGGTCGGGGATGAGCGTATTCGGCGGCGGTGACGCTCGCACGGACGGTCCGTGCATTGACGTCTGCCATCGCACTCATGAAGTTTCGCGTCCAGTCGCCGTGGGGGTCGGGCACCTCGCCGGTTTCCATCGTCTCGGGCAATGCGATCCACCACGAGATCTATCGAGATCGTAGGGGAGCGAGCCGATCGAGCGGATGTCGGTTTTGCTCACGAATCTGACCGTGTGATCGGTGGGTTCGTAGCTACCTTCGACCCGTTCGAGGAGCCCACAATCGGCGAGCGCGGAAACGATGATTCGTGCGGCCCGGTCGGTGATCCCCGTCTCGGCGGCGATCTCCTCGGGAGTGTGCGCGTCGGTCGCCAGCGCCTCGATCACGCCCGCCTCGCGGGTGGCCCACCAGAAGCAACGGTGTCCGGTAGTCCGAATCCATACCCTTCGTTCGGGCCGCGAGCAAAAAGGTCTATTCGCCGCGAAGCGGAACGAACCGTACCCCGCCGTGGGTCTCGCGTGATTCGATTCCCTCCTCGCCGACCCGCGCGCTAACGAGTCGCTGTGATCGGGTGCCGACGGGCGCGAGGATTACCCCGTCGGGGCGGACCTGTTCGATCACGGCCTCGGGCATCTCGGGGACCGCGCAGGTGAAATACGCCGCGTCGTAGGAAGCGTGGTCGGCCCAGCCTTCGCGGCCGTCGCCCGCCCGCACCGAAATCTCGCCGTATCCCGCTTCCGCGAGGGTGTCACGGGCCTGTTCCGCGAGTTCGCCACCGTACTCGACGCTGTAGACGTTCTCGGGACCGACAATCTCGGCGGTGACAGCGGCGTGATACCCGCGACCGGTGCCGACCTCCAGTACGTCGTCGCCCTCGCTTACGTCGAGCAGGTCGGTCATGATCCCGACCATGTGGGGGGCGCTGATCGTCTGGTCGTCGCCGATGGGCAGCGGACGGTCGGCGTAGGCGCTTTCGCGCTGGGATTCGGGGACGAACAGGTGTCGGGGAACGGCCTTCATCGCCGCGACCGTCCGGTCGTCGCTGATCCGCTCGCGGCGGGTGAGCTGCTCGGCCATCGCCTCGCGGTCGTCCTCGTAATCAGTGTCGCTCATGATTACCACGCAGACCAGGCCGAGGACGTGTCGTCCTCGCCGTACAGGCGTTTCGTGTCCTTTGCCGGGGCCGTGTCGCCGTCGAAGTCGAGTTTCGTGTGCTCGTAGCCCTCGGCGTCGTCTTCGAGGTGAATGCCCGTCACGGTGAATGCCTCCTCGCCCAGTTCTTCGCTCTGCCCGACGGTGAACTCGTGGTCGCCGGGCACCCGGAGTTTGACGCTCCAGCTCTCGTCGCGCTTGTCCGATGGATGGATGGTCGCGTCCACCGCGACGTTGCCGACCGCGCGGGTCCACAGCGTCCCCAGTTCTTCGCCACGGGTGCGCTCGACCCGACGTTCGGGCCCGACCTCGATGCTCGTGATCCGCACGAGCATGATCGCTTCGTCTGTTTCGAGGACGAACTCCTCGCCAACGGCGACCCCCTCGTCGGCGGGAACCTCGCTCGTCGTGGCGAAGGATTCGCCCTCCTGGGAAACGATCACCTCGGCCTCGACCGTTTGCTCCTCCTCGATGCGCGTCTTATGGGTGTGGCTACACTCCGTACACCGCACCGTCGCCTGTCCGCCGGGTTTGAGCACCTCATGGACCGTCTCGCGTTCGGGTGAACACGAGGGACATGTAGTGGCCACCCGCGTTGCTGTATCACTCATTGCCGGGGATAGACCGCCCCGGGATAAAAGTCGTGCGCGGGGCAATGGGCCATCGACCGACGCTCATGGCAGGGTGATCTCCTCACCGTCGGCGTACACCGTCGGCTCGCGCAGGATGCCGTCGGCGTGGATCGGGGCCTCGGTGTCGCCACCGATGCCCGCGTCGTCGCCGATGGCGATGTGGACGGTCCCGCCGGCTTTCTCGTCCAGCAGGACGGAGCCGACGAGGTCCGTTACTGCGACGTTGGTGCCGATTCCGAGTTCCGCGAGGTTGTAGGCGTCCCGGCCCACCTCCTCGGCGGCCTCCTCGACTGCCTTGCTCACCTCGGGATCGTCGATCGAGGCGACGTAGCCCTCTTCGACCTCGATGCGGATCGGTTCCTTGACCAGTCCGTGGGGATGGATCGTTCCGTCAACGACGTACGTCCCGTCGGCCGTCTCGGGACTGACGAACACCTCGCCGGCGGGCAGGTTCGAGAAATCGCCGGATTCATGGACGATTCCCGTATCTACTTGCCACGCCCGGTCGCCCGGTCGGACGGTGATGTCGGTGCCTTGCGGGGAGGTGACGCGGATCTCCTCGGCTCCGGCGACGCGTTCGAGCATGCGGTCGCACTCCTCACGGATGCGCTCGTAGTCGGCGTCCAACCCGGTGGTGAACACGTCCTCGGTGATCCCCGGGAGCGTGGCGATCCGCGCGCCCGCCTCGGTCGCGTTCCCGCGGGCGCGGGTGTGGCTCAGACTCTTGGTGGTAGGGGCGAGCACCACGTCCGCTCCGGCCATCGCCGCCGCGACGGGTTCGGGCGGTTCGGCTCCGTGCTGTGGGCCGGGCGGGTATTGGAGGAACACGGTATCGTCCGTGATCTCGCTTGCCACCCCGTAGAGTGCCTCGCCGATCCGCAGGCGCTCGTCGTCGGTGACGATCCCACAGGATTCCTCGGAACCGAGGTCCATACACTGGTGAATGGCGGTTTCGGCGGCGGATCGGAGCTCGCTCATACCTGACGGTCAACCGGCGAGCGGTTAGTCGTTGTCCTCCAATAGCGCCTCGACCCCGGGCAGCGGCTCGCCGGTCAGCGCCCGGACGTAGGCTCCGCCCGCAATCGAAACGTGTGAAAAGTCCTCATTATCGAGGTCGTACATATCGATGGCTCGTGAGGTATCCCCCCCGCCAACTACCGAAAACGCATCCGTCTCGGCGATGGTTTCGAGGACGCCCACCGTTCCCGCCGAAAAGCGGTCGTCCTCGAACACCCCGAGCGCACCTTTGACGAACACCGCCGCCGATCCCTCGATTAGGGGCTCGTAGGCGGCGATGGTTTCCTGTCCGATATCGAGAAATGAGGTGGATTTTTCGGCGTCGGTCGCCCGGGTTTCGGCGCGCTCGGCGTCGGATTCGTACGCGAGATCGACTGGCAGACGGATCCAGTCGCCATACTCGTCGAGCAGGGCCCTGATCCGTGCGCCGTGTTCGTCCCATTGCTCGTCGAAGAGATCGGTTCCCTCGACATCGTAGCCGACCTCGTGGCTCGCGGCCCGGAGGAACAACTCGCCGACGATGCCGCCGAGGAGGAACGTATCGACGGTGTGCTCGACGCGCTCCATGACCTCGATCAGGTCGTCGGCTTTGGTGCCGCCCAGTACCATTACCACGGGACCGTCGAACTCACGCTCTTGGATCGCGGAATTGGCCTCGTATTCGCCCTCCATAACGCGGCCGGCGTAGGCATCCATCACCTGCGGAAAGCCGACGATGGACGCGTGCGCCCGGTGGGCCGACGAGTAAGCGTCGTTGACGTAGGCGTCGAACTCGGGTGCGAGGGTGCGAACGAACTCGGTATCAGCGTGTTCCTCGGGAGTGTTGTCGGCGAGTTCCGTATCGACCATGCGGACGTTTTCGAGGAGCAGGATCCCGCCGCTATCGAGGTCCCGGATCGCTTCCAGAGCTTCATCGCCATAGGTGTCGGGGACGTACTCGACCTCGCGGTCGAGGTGGGTTTCGAGGATCCCGGCGTGCTGTTCGAGGGTGAGGAAGGTATCTCGGCCAGGTCGACCCTGATGGGCCAACACCGCGACGGCGTGGCCGACGTCGGCGAGTTCGTCGAGCGTTCGGGCGTGGCGCGCAAACCGGCGGTTGTCCTGGACGACGCCGTCTTCGACGGGCGAGTTAATGTCGATGCGGACCAACAGGCGCTGGTCGGCGGGAAGGTCATCGAGCGTGCTGAACATGGTGCTATAGAAGCCGACGGCGATAATAAGTCCGGTCGTTTATGCTGTCGCCTCGGCGGGCTCGGCTTGTTCCTGAGCGGCGACGTACTGGGCGAGATCGAGCATCCGGTTTGCGAACCCGTACTCGTTGTCGTACCAAGTCAACACCTTCACCATCCCGTCGCCGACGGTCATCGTCGAACCGAGATCGACGTACGAGGAAAAGGGCAAGCCGATGATATCCCGGGAGACGATCTCGTCGTCGGTATACCCGAGGACGCCTTCGAGGTCGCCGGTCGCGGCCTCCCGGAAGGCGTCGTTGACCGCCTCCACGTCGGCGTCGGCCTCCAGATCCACGACGAAATCCGTGATCGAACCGTTTGGGACGGGCACGCGCATCGCCATCCCGTCGAGTTTTCCCTCCAGATCGGGCAGGACCTCGGTGGTCGACTGGGCCGCGCCCGTCGAAGTCGGGATGATGTTCTCTGCGGCGGCCCGCCCACGCCGGGTCTTGCCGGCGGGGCCGTCGATGAGGTTTTGCGTACCCGTGTAGGCGTGAACGGTAGTGAGGAGTCCGGATTCGATGCCGAACTCTTCGTCGAGCACCTTCGCAACGGGCGCGACGCTGTTGGTCGTACACGAGGCGTTCGAGACCACGTCCTCGCCGTCGTAG
>CAYOFZ010000135.1:0-6269 GCA_964403315.1 uncultured Halobacteriales archaeon
CAGCGCCCTGAACGCTGCGCCGTTGGCCTGACTTGGCTATCCCTGCACGCACTACGTGATACTTTCTGCCCCGTAAAACCGCTTTCGCTTTCGGCCACCCACCCCCGGCCATAGCGGGCGCTCTCCGCGAAAGCGACCGCCGTGGAGTGGGTAGTGGGGCACATCGATGCTACAGTGAAACGGCCTCTTCGAGTTCCGCCGCGCGGTCGCCGATAGAGGCGGCCGCGCGGTCGACCAGTTCGTCCGTCGAGAGCGACCCGTCGCTTTCGACGTGGAAGACGAACGCCCCGGGCACGTCCTCGATATCGAGTTCCTTACCCGGATAGCGCTCGGTCAGGTCGTGATCGAACTCCGCGGTCGGGACGAGTTCGCCGTCGTCGGTCTCGATCACGCCGCGCAGGATGTTCGGCTCTTCCTCCTCGAACGCCTCGCGGTCGCCGACGGCCGAGACGTGCTGGAGGTGGCGATAGCCCACCGAGACGCCACCCTGGTGTTTAGCGTGTTCCCGACCGGTATCCAACACGGCATCGGCTTCGAGTTCGAGCCGCTGATCCTCCTTGAGTTCGATGATCGGGACGTCATCGGTGGCGGGCTGGACGAGCTCGTCGGAACTCACGAGATCACCCGAGTAGGCGGTGGCGGGGCCTTCGACATCCAGCGCCAGTGTCGCCTCGTCGCCGATCTCGAAGTCATCGAGGTCGGTCGTCAACGGGACGAGCCCCAGCCGAAGCGCGAGTTGCTCGTTGAACATCACCGAGGAGTTCTCGACGAACCGCACGGTGTCGATGGCGAGCGTGGGCACGTCGGCGACCATCGCCCGGCGGACGCCGTTGGCGAACGCCGGCGTCGCGTTGCGGACGAGAAATCGCAGCGCGTTCTCGTCGCGCTCGATGACCGTTACGTCGAAATCCGTATCCATGTTAGAACCCGCTGCTTTTCGGGGCGCGGGTGCCGTCGTGTGGGATCGGCGTCACGTCCTCGATGCGGCCGATCTCCAGGCCGGCACGGGCCAGCGCCCGGATCGTCGCCTGCGCGCCGGGACCGGGGTTGGTCTGCTGGTTCCCGCCAGGACCTCTGACGCGGACGTGGACGCCCTCAACTCCCTGGGCGAGGACATCTTCGGCAACTTCCTCGGCCATCTGCATGGCGGCGTAGGGCGACGCCTCGTCTCTATTCTGCTTGACGACCGTCCCGCCACTCGACTTGGCGAGCGTCTCAGCACCCGTCTGGTCGGTGATCGAGATGATCGTGTTGTTGAACGATGCGTGCACGTGGGCGATGCCCCAGACGTCGTCCTTTCCTTCGGGCATTATTGTTCCTCCGCGCGTTCCGGATGGAGTTCGTCGGTCAGCGGTGAAGTGCTGTCGAACTCGACTGTGTCTTCCTCCTCGACTGCTACTTTGAAGGACGGTCGCTGGACCCGCGCACCGTCGACGAGCACGTGCCCGTGGACGATGAACTGGCGGGCCTGCTTGGCCGTGTTTGCCAGACCCTTCCGGTAGACGAGCGTCTGGAGGCGACGTTCGAGGAGGTCGGTAATCGACAGAGACAGGACGTCGTCGAGTTCGTCCGTCTCGCCGAGAACGCCGATGCGCTTGAGGCGGGCGAGGAACTCGCGGGCCTCGACGCCCGCAGCCTCGGTGTCTCCCTGGGCACGTCCGAGGAGTTCGCGGGCCTCCCGGCGGACGTTCCGGAGTTCGGACTGGGCCTTCCAGAGTTCCTCCTTGTTCTTGAGGCCGTACTGCCCGGTTAGTCCCTGTTCAGTAGCGATCCGTTCGCCCTGGTAGGGGTGGTTCGGCGTCTCGTAGAACTTGGTGTTGCTACCGAGCGCCATTATTCACCCTCCGCCTCCTCTTCCTCGCGGATCTCCTCGACGTTCACGCCGATCGTTCCCTCGGAACGCCCGGTCGAGCGGGTGCGCTGGCCACGGACCTTCTGACCGCGCTGGTGGCGCACACCCCGATAGGCGCTGATCATCTGCAGGCGGTTGATGTCCTGCCGTCGGGTGAGTTCGAGGTCGTTGCCGGTCTCGTGGGTGATCTCGCCGCTGTAGTAACCCTGATGGTTCGCAAGCCATTCGGGGTTGTTCTCGGCGAAACCCTCGACCTCCTCGATGATCGCGTCGATCTCGTCGTCGTCGAGTCGCCCGAACGTCGCGGTACGGGAAATACCGGCGTTCTGGGCGATGATTCTGGCCGCTCGTCGGCCGATACCGTTCATCTCGCTCAGCGATCGTTCGACGGATTTCGTCCCATCGAGGTCGGTCTGCCCGATGCGAACGAAATATCGGAGGTCCTCGTCGTCCTCCGGTCCGTCCTGTTGTTCTGGGTCTTCTGCACTCATGTGTCTTCGTGCCAGGGTCGTCCAACCGCAAACCGGTTGCGGTGGTGGTATGCTACCGGGTGCGTCCCGGTAGTGTAGCGTCGTGGCGGGGATTCGAACCCCGGAGGCTGTACGCCACAGAGTTAGCAACCCTGCGCCTTGGGCCAGGCTTGGCTACCACGACACGTCGGTACTGTCGCCCTCGTGGACTCGGGACGCTACGCCCCTACAGTGTATGCATCACGATCTACCGGAGTCCGGTACTTAAGCCCACCGGATCACCGGCCCGCGGTCGGCGGGCTTTACGACGGTCGCGTCCGAAGGCCGACCATGGAGATCGGCATCATCGGCGCGGGCGTCGCGGGCCTCGGCGCGGCCCTCGAACTCGACGGTGACGACGTGACTATCCTCGAAAAAGACGGGAATATAGGGGGGCGCGCGGCGACCCGCCACCGCCACGGCTGTGTCTACGATCACGGCGCGAACTACATCACCCCCGACGAGGAATTCGAAGCGTTCATCGAGGATCTCGACACGGAGGGGTTGATCGACATCGAAACACCAGTCTGGACGTTCGATGCAGACGGCGAGATCTCACCGGGCGAGGACCGCGACCGGCGGGCACTCACCTACGAAGACGGGATCACGGAGTTTCCAAAACGGGTGCTTGACCGAACGGACGCAACCCTCGAAACCGACTTCCGCGTCGAAACCCTCGCCCGCGAGGGAGATCGCTGGCGGGTCGGCGACGGCGACGACCGCGAGCGGGCGTTCGATACACTCGTCTGTACCCCGCCAGCTCCCCGAACCGCCGCCATCATAGGCAAAGCCGACTGGAACGATCCCCTTCGGGACGATCTGGCGAGCGAGATCGGGGACGTTCCCTACCGAACCATCATTTCGGCGGTTCTCCATTACCCCTTCGGGATCGACCGACCCTACTACGCGCTGGTCAATACCGACAAGGATCACGCGGTTAGCTGGCTCTCCCGCGAGGAGGAAAAACCCGGCCACGTTCCTGATGGCGAGTGTCTCCTGATCGCCCAGATGGCCCCCGACTGGTCGCTCGAACGCTACCGCGAACCCGACGACACCATTGCCGCTGAGGCCGCGGGGCTGGTCGCGGACTTGCTTGAAGACGAACGGCTGGCCGATCCCGACTGGACCGACCTCCAGCGGTGGCGACACGCGCTGCCCGACGGTAATGCAAGCGACGAGGTACTCGCGCGAGCGGCGGAACACGACCTCTTTTTCGCGGGCGACTGGATCGCCGGCGAGGGGCGGGTCGCGGCCGCCTTCGGGAACGGTCGGGGGATCGGCCAGCGTGTCCGAAACCGGCTACGATAGCCGGGAATCGGCGTAGTCATGCTATGTATAACCATACTCCGGCATAATTATACAATATTATTATTTAACCATAGAAGTTATATCGTATCAGGAGATATTCCTGACGAACAATGCAGGATCGTTCGGACACAATGCCCGAGGATCGTCCCGGATCCGAGGACCCCGTTTTAGAATCGGACCGGACAACTCCGCATGACCATGATTTCGATGCCTACACCAGTTACGAAGACGGTGACGGTGTCGTCATCTGTGACCGAAAGGACGCGAAGGCGTGGCTCAAATCGGACACGATCGCCGAACTGACGCTCTGAACGGATCGATCGACGCTTACCGACAGTTTTCACAGACGTACCGTGTCGGATCGCCAGCCACCGCGATCTCCGGATGGGTGACGTACTCCCCACACTCGATACACCACGTCCAGTAGAGCAACTGCCCCATTTGCTCCATCTCTCGCGTCCTAACGGCGGCTCCAGTCGCGTCCCGGTCGTGTCTAATTCGGATGTGCGTGTCGGTAACCGACGTCACCTCACCGTCGATGGAGGCGTGTTGGGGACTGCTGATACCCTCCGTGGCAGGCGTGGCGATCATCTCGCCTTCCTCGACGCGATCGCCGGTTTCGACGATCGAGTTGCTTGGCGCGACGATCCCCGCAAACGCCGGGTTCGTGATGAGCGGGATACGAACGTAGTCCGGTGTGAGGGTTTCCGTGGGTTCGGTTTCCATGTCACCTTCGCCCCAATCGTCGGTATCGAGTACGTTGATCCGCTCATCACCGAACGTGTGCTCCGCGACGGTATCACTGTCCAAAACCAGCACGCAGTTGGTCCGCTTTCGCACCCCGAACTCGTCCGGGGCGTTCTCGATCTCGAAGCACCACCCCGGCCCTCCATCAACGAGCACCTGATCGTCGCGTAGCTCCTCAGCGGGGAGACCGGCGGCTTCGAGCAGCGCGGAGCCCGGCGTTCCGATCGGGGCCTCCAGGAACCGGTGACGGGGCGTCTCCCCGTCGACGTGTAGGTACTTGCGTGTCATCGCCGAGCCGTCTTCGAGGGTTCGGTAGATGTTGTACAGCGTCTCGGTGTTCTGGACGATCCAGCCGTGATCCATCGGCAGATCGCTACCCATGACCGTATCACCGACGATGCGCAACAACACGCTCTCCATCCCGTATTCGTACTGATCGTCGGTGTAGGCGAATACGACGCCGGACTCCTCATCGGGGTCGACCGGCAGTTCGTTCGGGGTGTACACCACTCCATCCATCGCCGCTTCGAGTTCGCCCATCCACCCCTCTCGGTTCTTCTCTTTCGCACTGATGACGATCGTATCGAGTGCTCGATCGAGGAGCCCATCGAACAGGACCGCGTACTCCTCGGCGTGTTCGCGGCCGAGCCACTTGTCGATGAAGTAGTTGGGTTCGCTCTCTTGGTGGTTCATCAGCAAGTTATCGACACGATCGAGATGGTCCCACTTCGCATACGAGGGGAACCCGGCCCCACCCGCACCGTCTATCCCGGCGTTCCGAATCGTCACCGGAAGCTCCGATACCTCCGCCTGTTCCAGTCGCTCGAGTGTTACACTCATGTTCGATTGTGATATTTGGTGTTCATTCGTCATAGTTCCACCGGATAGGTACCATTTATCACGATAATGAGACACCGAATGGTGCTGGAATGACCACCGAATCCGAATGCCCCGGCAAAACACTCAGGCGTTTATGTACTCGTCGTTGACCTCCCAACCACCATCACCATCGCGGATCATATACTCGCCGTAGAAGGGGACTCGGTTTGCAACGGTCTCGCGGAAGGTTTCTCGAATCTCGGGCTTACTCATCTCGCCCATCGGACGGAGGTCGTCGTTGCGGTTCAGACACCCCTTCAGGTACCCTTCGTGGGTGACCCGCACCCGATGGCAGTTCGCACAGAACTCGGCGTTCTCGACAGGATCGACGATCTCGACCATGCCACCGTCGATCCAGTAGCGCGCACGGTGGTGCATCTCGCGCTGTTCGATCTCGTCGGCCTGTTCGGCGAGCCAATCGTGGACCCGCTCGATGTCGATGTTCCACTCGGGATGGCCGGCGAGTTCGGGCATGTACTGGATCAACTGGAGCTGGAGTCCGTCGTTTTCGGCGACGTGCTCGACCATCTCGGGGACATATCCCGCGGTCTGTTCGAAGACGACCATGTTGAGCTTCACCGGGTCGAGGCCGGCGTCGCGGCCGGCCTCGACGCCCTCCAGAACCCGCTCGTACGCGCCGCTCTGGGTGACTGCCGCGAAGTCGTCGGGATCCAGCGCGTCCTGGGAGACGTTGACCCGTTCGAGGCCGGCGTCCACGAGATCCGGCGCGCGACCGGGCAGGAACGTGCCGTTGGTCGTCAGCGAGACTTCGAGTTCGTCAGGCGTGCGCCGGATAATCTCTTCGAGATCTCCCCGGAGCATCGGCTCGCCGCCGGTGAATTTCACCTTGCCAACGCCGAACTCGGTGGCGACCTCCAGAAACCGGACCACCTCGTCGGCGGTCATTTCGTTGTCTTGGGGCTCCATCGGTCCCCGGGTGTCGCCGAGCCCCTCGTTGTGACAGTACACGCAGT
>CAYOFZ010000136.1:0-6252 GCA_964403315.1 uncultured Halobacteriales archaeon
TGGGCGATCTCGTGGACGTTGTGCATGCCCTCGCCGTCCTCGATCTGGGGTTCGAACCCGATCTCGCCGACCTCCAGGCCGGCGTTGACCTCAACCTGTTCGAGGAGGTTCTCGACGGTGTGGATGTCGCTTGCGCGCTTGACCTTCGGGATGATGATGTCGTCAAGCGAGTCGCCCGCCGCCGAGACGACCTCGATGAGATCGTCGTACCACCACTGGGTGTCGATCCCGTTGATCCGGTAGCTGACGACCTTGTCGCTCCAGTCTTCCTCCTGGAGCGCGCCGATCAGAGGCTCGCGCGCGTTTTCCTTCTCCGCGGGTGCGACCGCGTCTTCGAGGTCGAGAAACACCTCGTCAGCATCGCTGTCCGCGGCACTGTGCATCATGTTCTCATCGCTTGCCGGCGTGGATAACTGGGTACGCCGCAGTGTCACGTCACTCATGGCTTTTCACGTCCACTCGCTACTGGCAGTGGGTGGTTCATAAAGATATCCCCCCGAAACCACAGAAGGAACGTTCTACGAGGGAGAGTTCGATTTCATATCTCTCGAACGGAGCTAGGAGGATGAATAGCCATTCTTTTGAATAGAAAGTGATCGATTAGCCATATAAATGCATTGTAGTGGTAGTATATCGTATTACAATCTCGAAATGTGAGAAGATAGTCTAATTTGGAGTGTTCCTCTTCACCGAACGAATCCTCCTTCAAACGGGAAATAACTTCTTCTTACCTGAACAGATCGATCAGAACACCGGTCAACGGTCGTTTCGATGAGACGGCCGGATCGGTGGTTTCTTCTGATTGGTGTATCGTTCATTTCTGTAGAACGAATGTCCGTCCGAGAGAACTATTAGGTCGGCCGGAGTATCGAACGCCATGGCTACGGACGAACCGACAACGGTGCGAGCGACGGAGACGAGCTTTCGGCTTCTCGACGCGTTGCGGACGCTTGACGGTGCCGGCGTGACGACGCTTGCGAGCCACCTCGATCTGCCGAAGAGCACGGTCCACAACCACCTCCAGACGCTCCGGCGAAACGAGTTCGTCACCAAACAGGGCCCGGAGTACGACATCGGCCTTCGGTTCCTCCAGTTCGGCGAGTACGCGCGCGACCGGCGGGGGATCGCCACGATCGGCCCGCCGGAGATCGACAAACTCGCCGAGGAGACCCGCGAGATGGCGAACCTGCTCGTTGAGGAACACGGGCGGGGCGTCTTTCTTTACCGAGCGAAGGGGGCCGACGCCGTTCACATGGACACTCATGCCGGAAAGCGCGTCCCCCTCCATACGACGGGGTTCGGCAAGTCCATCCTCGCGCACCTCCCCGACGAGCGCGTCGAGGCGATCCTCGATCGCCACGGGCTCCCGTCGGTGACAAGCGAGACGATCACCGACCGCGCGGAGCTATACGATGAACTCGATACCGTCCGTGAGCGAGGCTACGCCTACGACGATGAGGAACGACTAGAGGGGTTACGCTGTGTTGCGGCCCCGGTTGTCGTCGATGGGAACGTTCTCGGGGCGGTAAGCGTCTCCGGGCCGAAAAGTCGGATGCAGCGCGACTGGTACACCGACGAACTCCCCTCGCTCGTCATGAGCGCGGCGAACGTCATCGAGATCAACAGCACGTACGCCTGAATGGTCCTTACGTACATACTTCTGTAACATAGTCAAATGGAGCCGCTATCCGATTCTCGGACAGTCGTTCGCTTCATGAGCACCGAGACCTCGGCGCGTCGAATGACGTTCTCGGCGACACTGCCGACCAGTACACGGTCGATACCCGATCGGCCGCTCGTTCCCATGACGATCAGATCGACGTCGTTTTCGTCGGCGTACGCGAGAATCTCCTCAGAGGGATTGCCGTGGGCTATGGTAGTGACGGCTTCGAGCGCTCGATCCTCGACGTCACTGACCGCGTTTTCGCCTTCGGCTTCGAGCGCTTCCTCGATCGTGAGCCATTTCGCTTCCGACAGCGGCGTGTAGTCGCCGGTGTCGATGACGTAGAGCGCATGGATCGTCGCATCGGCCAACGTCGCTATCTCGATTCCGTGATCGATCGCTCCTTGGACGCCCTCGCTGCCGTCGGCCGGAACGAGTATATCCCCGTACATACTCGATCACCTCAGTATGGGTGGATCCGTTAGGTCTCAGCATCCGCCGTTTCCAGGTCCGTTCCGGTGTCGGGTTCCTCGTCGTACTCGGCGAGCAACTCGCTGATTTCCCCCTTGAGGTCGTCGTCGTTGATGTCCACTTCGAGGACGAACTCCTCGCCGTCTTCGAACCGGCCGTTCTCGTGGATGTTCGCGCTGACGAGCTCGCTGTCGAAGTAGTACGGTGCGACCTGGGTCATCGCTTCCTGATAAACAGTGTCCTCGACCGTGCGAAGGGCCTTTCGACCGGCGGTATCGGCGGCCCGAGCCGCATGGTCGATCGAATCGTGGAGCGTCTCGTGTGCGTTTTCGTCGTCGCCCATTCGCTCATAGGACTCGTTTAACTTTTCACGGGCCGCCCGGAGGTCCTCCTCGGCGGACTGTCCGGCCTGTTCGCCGCTCCCCTCGTCAACGCTCGCCTGCTCGGACGTTTTTTGGCTCATCTCCTCATCGAGCCGGTCGTCGGCTTTCGGCCGCCACTCGTCCCACGCCTCAAATGCCGCTCGGTCGACGCCGGCTTCTTCGAGCGCGTCGGTGATTCGCTCGCCATGCTCGACGATGTCATCCCAAGAACCCGTGACCTCGAACCCTGAAACGCTCTCTTC
This sequence comes from uncultured Halobacteriales archaeon, assembly GCA_964403315.1. Classification (GTDB taxonomy): domain Archaea; phylum Halobacteriota; class Halobacteria; order Halobacteriales; family Halalkalicoccaceae; genus CAYOFZ01. The sequence goes on from CAYOFZ010000136.1 coordinate 2,760, forward strand.
CATCGGTGATTCACCTCTGTTGATTGCCGGAGCGTTCCGCTCCGTCGTTCTCGTTCGATAGTTCGGATGAATTCCATTTGAGCGTTTCGGTACCTACGAAACCGGCCGGACTATCCCGACTGCTCGGGATCCAACCGGTGTTCGAGCGCCAGCATCCGCCGGTGGTCTCGTTTCGCATCCTCGTGGGCCTGCTCGTCGTCGTCCGAGCGACCGACCAGTTCCTGTAGCCGCTCTTCCTGTCCGTATGCGATGACGGTATCACCCGGCTTGATTTCGTTGCTCCCCGATGGAGCTCCGATGTACGTGCCGTCGTGTCTGCGAATCCCCAGTATTTCAACGCCTTCGGTGTTTCCGAGGTCGAGATCAGCGAGCGTCTCGTTTGCGAGCCAGTCGTCCTCGCCGACGACTAAATCGGCCACCGTATAGTTTCGGTCGACCGCAAGCAACCCCGTGTAATCGCGCAGTTCGAACGTTCCTCGCCGCCGCAAGGCGCGTTTGATTATCGGGGTGAGAAGCCGGTTGAACCACGTACTCCGCGAGATGGCGATCAACGCCATCGCCACCCCGATGAGGATCAGGAGTCGATTCAACCGGGTGGTCGGATCGGTCATCGAGATGACCAGCGACGAGATCGCCGTGACTACCCCGACGCTTCCGACCCGAATCAGGTTCTTGACCGTCGCTCGCCGGGAGGGGTAGGCGACGGTCTCCTCGGCTTCGTTCGTGGTGTAACCCGCGCCGGAAAACGCCGACAGCGACTGAAACGACGCCATCTCCTTCGATATGCCGGTCATCACGAGCGCAACGGTGCCGACACGGACGATCAACATCGACAGGGAAACAATGATGATGAGCGATACGAGCGCGTACACGGCAAGACGATACGGCCCGATCACGAATAGGCGCTACGTTTCGAACGAATTGGAATTGAATCCGAGGGGCGAGGAACGGGCGGACTCAAGGCGTACGACGTGCCGTTCATGCTGGCCACACAGGAGGAACGATCCTAGCCCCGGGTCCGACCGACGAACCCATCCAAAGCCCGTTTATTCTACGCCCGTCTACCGGCGGATATGCATCCATCTGATGCCGATACCGTCGTCGTCCGCCACGGCGAGTTGTACACGAAAAGCGACCGGGTCCGCGGACGCATGGAGGCCAGCTGGTCGCAAATATCGAGGCCCTGCTCGCCGACCGGGGGATCGACGGGGAGCTCGAACGCCGCCGGATGCGACCGCTGATCCGGACGCCGGAGTCGGCGGTCGAGGCGGCGACCGACGCCGCCGCCGAGATCATCGGGATTTCGTCGTGACGGGGCCATTACCCGACGAACGGAACGAGGACAAAAAACGCATACGAGAGAAGCGCCCCGGCCGAAGGGCCGATGATCCAAAACGAGATAAAGCGGGCGGTCGCCGACGGATCGAAGAGTTCGTCGGCGTTTTGCACGTCCTCGGGGTGGTCCTCATCGATCCTCACGTCCGTTCCGGGGGTGTCCATGGTGAGTGCGTCGACTGACAGCTGGGTGTCCTCTCGCTCGGCCATCTCACGGAGCGTCATGACGCGCGAGGCCCGCCCCCAGCCGAGGCCGACGATGCACATGATCGTCGACATCACGAGGCTGATCGGAATCCCCATCCACGAGAGGACGGTCGTGATCGTCGCCGCGGTGGCCGCGACGATCAGCGCCGCGAGCAGCGGTAGCTCCGTCAGGCCGTTCCCGACGGAATCGAGGGTGCGCCGCGCAATGGTGAACCCGCCCAACCCGATTGCGAGCGTCGCAAGGATGATCCCGGCTTCGAGTCCGATCGCGCCGCTGCCGACCAGCGGCGCGACGGCGTTTGCCACGTTGCTCGCGCCGGCGCTGAACCCGAGATAACAGCCGATGGCGACGACGAGGGCGCTGGTCGCCAGTTCCCGAGGGGTGGTGTTCGGCCCCAGGGCCGGGTACAGAACCGGGCCGGCCCGCTCGACCGAGAGCAGGGGTCCCTCGCTTTGCTCGACCGCGAAATAGCGGTTCAATCTGACGTAGAGATACCGACCGATGGCCGCGCCGACCCAGAACGCGATGATCGGCGTCACGAGCCACCATGAGACGATCATCCCCATCGTTTCCCAGTCGAGGATTCCGGTTGCGAGCCCGAAGCCCGCGATTGCGCCGACGGCCGTCATCGAGGTCGGCACCGGGACCCCAAACACATTGGCGACGAGGATGCCGACGCCGATGAACAGCAGGATGGCGACGCTCGCTTCCGGGGTGAACATCGAGGCGGGAACGATGTCGCCGCCCATCGTCTCAACAACGTTGCGGCCGACGGTCCAGCCGCCGAAAAACACGAACACCAGCATGATGGCCGCCGCATTGACCTTGCTGATCAGCCCGGCACCGACGGCCGGCCCAAACGCGACGCTTGTCGAGGAGCCACCGATGTTGAATCCGACGAACGCTGCAACGGCGATCCCGATGATGAGGAAGCTATCCACCATACCGTCTCATCACCTCCGTGTCGGGTGATTTTGTCTCGATAGTACAAAAATCGACCGAACCGCGAGACGGGATCCCATATCATCAGGAGCGTCGATGAACCCGTACTTTCGAACGATGGATCCGCCCGTAGCGAATCTCCACCGACCAAACAATAAAAAAAACGGCGATGGATGATGAGGTCCTCCGGTGGTCTACCGGCCGTTCATCCCTCGACCTCGATACTATGTCCGCGCTGGGTCGCTCCCTCGATGATCGGAAGGGTGACCTCGAGGATCCCGTTTTCGTACCGGGCGCTGATCCCGTCGGGATCGACTTCCTTCGGCATTCGGAACGCCCGGTGGTAGGTGCGCTGGCGATTGCGATCCTCGTCGACCCGGTCGGCCGAGATGTCGAGGCGATGCTCGTACCAGTTGACCTCGATATCCCCGGGTTCGAAGCCCGGCATCTCGACGCTCAGGACGAACTCGTCGTCTTCCTCGTAGAGCTCCACGTCAGTGTCGTTTCGCCGGCCGAACAGCCGGGACGGTGCGTCCAGACTCCGGTTCCAGGAACTTCCGGGCGATGTCGGCAGCACCATTAGACATCACCAGTCGTGGATTGATGCGCGGTTCTATTAAAATTTTCTGGGAGATTTTGATGTTTCTCCAAACGAATAAATACGGCGATGAGGCCGCCGATTCGGGAGCGGTTATGAATATAAAAAACGACGCATATGCTCGCGCGCTCTACTCGGAACCCGGTTTGATCGGCGGGTTGAGATAGAGCGCGTCGACGAGCACGAGGATCCCCGCCAGCGCTGCCGATACGAGCGCGGCTTGCATTGACAGGTCCAGCACCGTTCCCACCATGATCGCCAAGACGAACACCGTGGGAATGAACGCTAGCGCGAGATCGTACCGCGTCGCGGAGTCAGGAACGGCGGACAGGATATCGAACGAGTCCCGATCCGGCTGGTGGCTGGTGTTTCCATGCATCGTTCTCACCTCCAGTTCACGTTACTCGATT
>CAYOFZ010000137.1:0-6177 GCA_964403315.1 uncultured Halobacteriales archaeon
ACCGTTGAAGGCGTAGGGGACCTCCCCGGTTCCGCAGAATCCCTGTTCGAGGTAAAGACCAATAGCGAGGGTGTTGCCGAAACTACTACTCAAGCGGTCCCCTATGAAGTGTTCGTAAGAGCAGAGGGATACAATCAGGAAGACACCACTGTTGACCTCAGTAACGGCGATACAGCGGTTACTGTTGTACTAACACCTGCGAATGGCGACTCGGATATTGATGACAAACCCGACGATACCACGGGCGAAACCGAGGACGGCGACGCTGCCGACGATGATTGTCCCGAAGACGAGGATGAGTCCAAGGAATCCGAAACCACGACTGACGACGGATCCGACGCAAGGTGACGACTGTCCAAAAGACGACTCCGCATCCGATAACGGCGGATCCAGCAGTAGCAACAAATCCATATCCGGTAACGACGAGAATTGTGAACGTTGACGTAGGTGATTCCTAAAAACCGTTGTCAGCGGGTCATCGTTCGTTTTCCTCGATACGGCGCATCTGCTCGCGGTGTAGCGAGACGATCAGATCCGAGAGCAACCCGAACATCACCAGTTGCATCCCGAACAGGAAGGCACTCGCCGCGAACAGCGCGAACACCTCGTGGGCGATATGGTAGGCGAACCACTCGTAGCCGACCCAGCACGCGACGATCATACCCATGAGCATCGTCGCAATCCCGACGCTGCCGAAATAGAACAGCGGGTTGTGCAGGCGCGCGAGCCGGTACAGCGCTAGCAAGATGATACCCCCATCTCGGACCGGACGGAGGTTGGTTTCGGAACTCGCCGCCCGGGGTTCGTAGCGGATCGGGACCACGGCGGTCGGGACCCCCCGGCGAACGCACTCGACGGCGAACTCGGTTTCGATGCCGAAGCCGTCCTCCGCGAGGTTCATCCGCTCGACCGACTCGCGGGTGAACGCGCGATAGCCACTGAGAACGTCGCCCAGATCACGGCCATGGATGAACCCGAACGTGCGGTTGATCAACCGGTTGCCGGCGCGGTTGAACCGCGACATCGCTTCCGGGTCCATGTCGGCGAACCGGTCGCCGATGACGTGATCGTACTCGCCGGACCGCAACGGCGACAGCATCGCGTCGGCGTCTTCGGGACGGTAAGTGCCGTCACCATCGAGTATCAGAACGTAGGGCACGTCGATGTGATCGAGCGCCTCCCGAATGGCCTGGCCCTTGCCCGTCCCCGATTGGGTGATGACGCGTGCCCCCCCGTCGGCGGCGATTTCGGGGGTATCGTCCGCGGAATCGCCATCGACGACGAGCACGTTCGAGAACCCCTGCTCGCGGAAGCCGGCGATCACGCCGCCGATGGTCTCGGCCTCGTTGAGGGTCGGGATGAGTACGCAAACGTCCTCGTGATCGGCCATCGTCGGGAATCGCGGCTACCCGGGGAAAAGATTTCGTTTTATCATCCAGGGACTCGGAAATAGTCGATTCCCCACGGAAATTCCGCGGGATGTCCGCCCCGACCGAACTCCGCGAATCGGACACCCGTGTCACGGGACTGGTACGAGAGGGCGGCTAGAGGCTTTTTTCACAAGTTTTATACCCACATTGAAACTTCCCGAGACAATGAGCGACGGCACAGACCGGTCGGCGGCGTCTACGGGGTCGGGGCCGGAGTCGAGGACGGAAGCAGAAGCGGAGTCGAACTCGGGATCGATCCTGGAGGGAGTTCTCGACCGGTATCACGTTCCGCTGCTCGCGGGCGTGATGGCATTCATGTTCTGGGTGCGGATCCAAGCCTACGAACGCTTCGTCACCGCCGAGGGGATCGCCTTCAGCGGGGTGGATCCGTGGTATCAGTGGCGGACGGTCGTTTACACGGTACGGAACTGGCCATGGACGATGCCCTACGAAGTCTGGACGGGCTATCCTACCGGCACATACGTCGGTCAGTTCGGTACCTTCTACGACCAGATCGTCGCCACGGTCGTCCTGCTTGTCGGTCTGGGCGATCCGTCCCGGGAGACCGTGTTTCAGGTCGCCATCCTGCTGCCGCCGGCCTTTGCCACGCTGTGTGCGATTCCGACCTACTATATCGGCAAACGGCTGAGCAGTCGTATCGGCGGGCTGATCGGCGTCGGATTGCTCGCCCTGTTTCCCGGCACGTTCCTCCGGCGAAGCACCGTCAGCATGCTCCAGCACCACGCCGCGGAAGTGCTGTTCATGTCGCTCGCCGTGCTGGCAATGATGGTCGCGCTCCGAGTCGGTGAGGGCGAAAAACCGGTCTACGAACAGTTCATTACCCATGACTTCTCGGGACTGAAACGACCGCTTGGCTACAGCGCACTCGCGGGCATCGCGCTCGCGCTGTATATCTGGATATGGCCGCCGGGCGTGGTTTTGATCGGGATCATCGGCGTGTTCTTTGCGATCTCGCTCGCGGTCGATTACCTTCGGGGCGTGAGCCCGGATCACACCGCCGTCGTCGGCGCGGTTGCCTTCGCCGTCACGGGTGTGTTCACCGCGCTCCACATCCAGCGATGGACCGCGAGCGCGACGAGTTTTGGCTACCTCCAGCCGGCGCTGGCGTTCGGGGTCGCCGCCGGCTGTGTGTTCATGGCGTGGCTCGCGCGCGTCTGGGACGCCCGCGGGTTCGAGAGGTGGGGATACCCTGTGACCGTGCTGGGATTGATCATCCTCCTCGCGGGGGTTGTCGCCGTCGTCCTGCCCGATCTGTTCGGCACGGTCGCAACCAACGTCCGCCAGCGCCTCTTGTTCGGTCAGGGCGAGGCGACCCTGACCATCGTGGAAGCCCAGCCCCCCGAAAACCCGCTCGGACAGGCCGTCTCCGAGTACGGACTCGCCTTTTTCACGGGAGCGCTGGGGCTTGGCGCGTTGGTTGTCCGGCCGTTTGTCGGCAAGGAGTATCGCGCCGAGTACCTGCTCGTCGTGGTGTGGGCGCTGTTCGTGACGAGCATGGCGTTTACCCAAGTCCGCTTCAACTACTACCTCGCAGTCGTCGTGGCCGTCTGTAACGCGGTGTTGATCGGCGCGATCATCGATTGGACCGATCTCGCCGGCGGCATCGATTCGGTGCGATCCTTGGGGGGCTATCAGATCCTGACCATCGGGGCGGTAGTACTCCTGTTGTTCGTTCCCTTGTTGAGTCCCATCGCGGGCCCGACGGCGGTAGCGGTGGGCGCGGCCGCCGCGCCCAGCGGCGACGCCCTCAAATGGGAGGAGTCGAACGAGTGGCTCGCCAACAACACCCCCGAGGAGGGCCAGTACGGCGGCGCGAACAACTCGCTTGCGTACTACGGCACCTACCACGCCGAGGACGGCGACTTCGCGTATCCCAACGGCTCCTATGGGGTGATGTCGTGGTGGGATTACGGCCACCTGATCACCGTTCAGGGCGAACGAATCCCTCACGCCAACCCCTTCCAGCAGAACGCCGACAGCGCGGCGGCGTTTTTCACCGCCGACTCCGAACGGCGCGCGGAGTTGATCATGGAGGCCCTGCCCGCCGCCACGAACGGCAGCGATCTCAACGAGCTCTCGAACGAAGAGCTCGCGGCGCTCGCGGACTCACGCACGCCACAAGAGGCCAGCGAGGAGATGCGCTACGTGATGATCGACGACGAGATGGCCGGCGCGAAGTTCTCCGCAATCGCCACCTGGGCCGGATCGGGACAGGGACCCTATGTCGGCTCACAGCAGATCCGGACGAGCGATAATGGAACCGCGCTCGTTCCCGCGATGAACGACGCCTACAGGGACACCACCCTCTCGCGGCTGTACCACGACGACGCGTCGGGCATGGAACACTACCGGCTGGTCCACGAGAGTCCCCGCACCAGCCAGTTCGTCAGCATCGCCTACCGCACCGATAACGGTGGCGGCTGGCAGCCCCTCGTGATAAACCGGAAGGTGACCCCCGCCATCCAGTCGCAGGTCGTGCAACTCCAGCGAAACCCTAACGTCGACATACAGGTCTACAACGGTCGCCAAGAAAGCGCGGTCAAGACCTACGAGCGCGTCGAAGGGGGCCAGCTCGTCGGCCAGGCTCAGCCGGGTGCAACCGTGACCGCCAGCCTGAACCTCACCGCCGAGTCCTCGGGGCGGACGTTCACCTACACCCAACAAACGACCGCGGACGAGGACGGCACCTTCTCGATGACGGTGCCGTACCCGACTACCGACGACCTCGGTCCCGCGGCGGGCTACACCGACGCCTCCGTGACCGCCCAGGGCGAGTACGAGATCACCACGGGCGGAACGAACGCCACGACCACAGTGTCCGTGTCCGAAGAAGCGATCCACAACGGCACCCGGATTCGGATCGGTCGCGGCGGATAAGACGAACGGCGGTTTTGACGTGCTACTCGCTCACTACGTCCCGATACAGTCGCCCGAACGCCTGCCGACGAAGCGTTCCCCGGGCGGCCTCGGGTTCGTTCTGGTAGGTCGCCGCCACCGTGTGCCCGTCGAAGGCATGCCAGACGACCCGGTCGACGGTCTCGGTGCCCATGACCTCGACCTCGCCGTCGTAGTCCTCACGCCAGGTCTCGAACGCCTCGAAGGAATCGTCGTGGATTTCGAGCAACGAGGCAAACAGCGCGTCGCGGGCGGTTTCGACCACCTCGCTGGTCACTCGCTGGCGGTATTCCTCGGGGTCGAACTCCATCGCCTTTGCGACCTCCTTGGTGAGAACCCGTGCGGTCGGGCTGAGGTCCTCGTAGGCCGCGCGTGCTTGCTCGGGCGTATCGGGAGCCAGCAGTCCGTCGGTGTCGTTCATGCCCGCTGATTCGACCCCTCGCCTTATTCGTCCTCGGATTCGTCGAACATTTCGCGGGTCATCGCTCGGGCTTCCGCGAGTATTTCGGCGGTTTCGGTTCCCGTCGACTGCCGTCCGCGCTGGCGCGGGACCGACTCCTCGACCCGCCGAGGATGCTCGTGATCGTCGGTCGTGTCCTCGAACAGTTGGGGGAACTCCGTTTCGGGGGCGTACCCGGTAATGCACGATCCCAGTTCTTCGGGGCTGAGATCGCCCCACTCGGGGGCGTGTTCGTCGAGCCAGGTTTCGTGGTCTTCGTCGCCGAGCATCGCGGTAAAGGCGAGGTGGTTTGCGAGGTGTTCGGCGTCCTGCTGGGGTGTCTCACAGACCGGGCAGGCATATCCCATGTTCACGGTAGGTCGGGGACGCCTAACGAGCTTACGGCTCCATCGAGCGAACCATTACCAGCGCGGTTTCCCCGTCGGCGTAATAGCGAGGAACCTGCTTTTGAAGTTCGAACCCGAACTCGCGGTACAGCGCGAGTGCCGGTTCGTTTCCATCGCGCACTTCGAGTTTCACTCGGCCCGCACCCTCGCTTGCGAGCACCGCCAGCCCCCGTTCGAGGAGCCCTCGGCCGACGCCCCGCCCGCGGTGATCGGGATGGACCGCGAGGTCTTTCACGTGGCCAATCGGCCGTCCGTGGTTGGGGACGGTGTCGGCGACGATATACCCGATCACGTCCTCGTGCTCGCCGCCGGTTTCCCGGGCGACGAGAAACCCGGGGGTGCCCAGAAACCGCTCGAACGCCGAGAACGGCCACGGCTGGGGAAACGAACGCTTCTCGATGCGAAACACCGCCAGCAGATCGGCTTGGACGGCCTCGTGGACGGTGATCGTCGATTCCCGGTCGGACGGGACGGTCACAGTACTGGGTACGTTGCCCAGTTTTATAGAGGTTCAGGAACGCGAGGACATCGATCCTGATCGTAACGAAACCCGTGAACAATGAGAAAAACGGTTATGACTGCGCTATCGATCTCGGTCGTCAGTCGTCGGCGGGAGTCGCGCCCGTATCGCCACCTTCGGCCTGCTGTTTGGTGTACGATAGCTTGCCGCCGGCGGCGACGATGTCGCGTTCGCGTGCGCTCGCGTCGAGGCCGACAGTGGCCTCCCAGTCGTCGTTGACGCGGATGGTGAACTCCTCTTGGCCGGAGCGAATACCGTCTTCGATATCATCGACGATCTCGATGTCGTCGCCCTGCTCGATACGCTCGTAGGTGTCGTCGTCGATCTCGAACGGCACGATCCCGAAGTTGAACAGGTTCGCCTTGTGGATGCGCGCGAAGCTCTTGGCGAAAACCGCCTCGATGCCCAGATACATCGGACACAGCGCGGCGTGTTCCCGGGAGGAGCCCTGGCCGTAGTTCTCGC
>CAYOFZ010000138.1:0-5998 GCA_964403315.1 uncultured Halobacteriales archaeon
GTCCCGGCGTACTTCTTCGCCCAGGGGCTCGGAGGGGGCCAAGACCTCACCTCCGATTCGTTCATCAACCTCATCTCGCAGTTCATCTCGCTGATCGTTCCGGGGATCGCCGTCATGCTGGGATACGCCGCCGTCGCCGGCGAGCGCGATTCGGGGACGCTGAAGCTGCTGCTGTCGTTGCCCCATTCCCGCCGGGATCTGATCGTCGGCAAGCTCGTCGGTCGCAGCGGGGTGATCGTCATTCCCGTATTGGTCGGTTTCGTTGCGACGGCGGTCGTGTTCCTGATTACACCGGTGTCGCTCTCGCCGGGCACGTATACCGCCTTCGCGCTGCTGTCGGCGCTCCTGGGGGTCGTGTTCGTCTCGATTGCGGTGGGGATCTCCGCCGCCGCGAGCACTCGGCGGCGAGCGATGGTCGGCAACGTCGGTATCTACGTGATCTTCGCGCTGTTTTGGGGAAGCTTCGCGAGCGGACTGGTCAACCTCCTCAGCCAGTACACCGGCTTCGGCTTTAGGGCGCTCGTTCAGGTCCAACTTGTGACCTTGCTTTTCAACCCCACGGAGCTGTACCAGACGCTGGCGGCGATCCTCTGGACGCCGGGCCCGCTTGCCGCCCGTCTGACCGCGTTCGGCGGCGGACTGATGAGTCAGATCTACGCCCAGGCTCTCAGCCCATTGCCGGGATATTTCGCCAACCCCGTCGTCGCGGTCGCCTTCCTCGCCTGGCTGATCGTCCCGCCCGTACTCGGGTATCTCGCCTTCCGAGAGGCTGATCTATAGTCGCTCCGCCAAGAGCGCATCGAACTCCTCGGATGTGAGTTCGGACACGTCGTGTTCGGCAGCGGCTTCGCGTTTGCGGCTGCCGGGATCATCCCCGACAACGAGGTAATCGGTGTTGCCCGAGACGCTATCCGTGACCGAGCCGCCGTGACGTTCGACCGTCTCTGCAGCCTCCCCGCGGGTTCGCTCCGGTAACGTGCCCGTGAAGACGAAGGTCAACCCCGAGAGTTCGTCACCGCCCGCCGTCAGTTCTGCTTCGGTTTCGGGTTCGACGCCCGCCTCGCGTAACTCGCGGATCACCCGCCGGTTCCGGTCGCTGTCGAAAAAGTCGCGGATCTCGCCGGCGACCACCTCGCCGATGTCTGCGACCGCTTGCAGTTCCTCTGCGCTCGCGGCTATCACGCTATCGAGGTCGCCGAGGACGCGCGCGAGTTCGCGGGCGGTCGCCGGGCCGACGTGGGGGATGCCGATGGCCGAGAGAAAGTCGGTAAGCGGGGGCGATTTCGAGGCCTCCAGTTCCGCGAGCAGATTAGAAGCGCTTTGCTCGCCCCATCCCTCCAGTCCGATCAGCTCCTCCCGCTCTATGCGGTACAGATCCGCGATACTGTCCTCGATCAGGCCGGCGTCGATGAGCTGCTCGACCCGCTCGCCGCCCAGTCCCTCGATGTCCAGTCCCTGGTCGCTTCCGTAGTACTCGACAGATCGCCGGAGCTGGGCGGGACAGGCCAGCCCGCCGGTGCAGTACGCGAGGGGGCCGTCGCGTTCGATGGCGCTGTCACAGACCGGGCAGGTTTCGGGGAACTCGAAGTACCCCTCGTTTCGTTTCTCTACCACCTCCTCGACGTAGGGGATCACGTCGCCCGCGCGTTCGAGCCGGACCACGTCACCGACATTGACGTTTTTCTCGGCGATCTCCTCGGGGTTGTGCAGGCTCGCCCGCGAGACGGTGACGCCACCGACATCGACGGGTTCGAGCAGCGCCACGGGGGTGAGCCGTCCGGTGCGCCCGACTTGCAGCGCCACGTCGGCGACCGGCGTTTCGCCGGCCCGCGCGGGGAACTTGTAGGCGTACGCCCACCGGTAGTGCCGTGAGGTAGTGCCCAGCCGCTCGCAGGCGTCCCTGTCGTTGACCTTGAAGACGGCCCCATCGACCTCGTAATCGAGGTCCTCGCGGTCGTCGAGCAGGCGGTCCCGGTAGTCGATGGCCTCGGCGATGTCGGCAACGAGATCGGCGCGGTCGTTGGTCTTCAGCCCGTACTCCGGGAGAGCCTGAAATCCTTCCCAATGGGTGTCGAACTCCCGGCTCGCGTCGAGTACATCGTAAAAAAAGCAGTCGAGCGGGCGCTCGGCGGTCACGGAGGGATCGAGCTGGCGCAGCGTCCCCGCGGCGGCGTTGCGGGGATTGGCGAAGGGGTCGTCGCCGCGCTCGACCCGTTCGCGGTTGTACTCCTGAAAGGCGTCCCGAGGGATGTATATCTCGCCGCGAACCGCGAGGAAATCGGGGTAGTCGCCCCGCAACCGCTGGGGGATCGAGCGGATCGTGCGGACGTTTTCCGTCACATCGTCGCCCTCATAGCCGTCGCCGCGGGTCGCCGCGCGTTCGTAGACGCCGTCCTCGTAGATCACCTCTATCGAGAGCCCGTCGAACTTCGGTTCGCAGGTGTACTCGACCGCGCGCCCGCTGGCATCCAATTCGCGGCGCACCCGTTCGTCGAACTCCCGGACCTCGTCGGCGTCGCCGCTTTGGTCAATCGAGAGCATCGCCGCGACATGTTCGACCGTATCGAGTTCGTCGAGCGGCTGGCCGCCGACCTGCCGGGTCGGGCTGTCGGGGGTCTGTAGCCCGAAGGAGTTTTCCAGATCCTGAAGGCGCTGAAACAGTCGGTCGTAGGTGCGATCCGCGACGAGGGGGTCGTTTTCGACGTAGTACCGATAGTCGTGGTGCCGGACCGCCTCGCGCAGGCGGCGTGCTTGGCGTTCGGCCTCGTCTTCGGTGAGATCCTCGATAGATTCGAACTCGGTTGGGGGGTCTCGCAGGTAGGGGTTGTCCTCGCTGTCGCTGGGCGTCGCCATCGGCGGTGGTTTTCGGCCACGGGTGGAAAATCTGCCGTATCGTAGCAGTAGATAGTAGCACGGTTTCTTTATTCAGAATAGATGTTGAAATCACCGTTAAGTATAGAGGATGTATCGAACGGATGGTACGTAGCAGTAGCAGTTGTTCACCGGAGCGTACATGCGGTTCACGCCCCTGTTCGGATCATGGTTCCGATAACAGGTTTGGGACACTCATTGCCCATGAGGAAGAGGAGGAGGGCCCTCTCGCTGTGAGGATAGCTACCTGTCGTGCCACAGCAGTAGTGCGACGACAGTGAGCGCGACGACGATGGAGGAACCGAGCGCGAGCATGTTGGCTATCCCCGCGCTGAGCGGTCCCCGGAGCCCGAAATAGACGGCTGCCGGAACGCCGAGTATGGCGGCTAGCGCAAGCACGCCGGTTCGGATCGTCGGCTCAATTTCCACGTTCGTGTTCTCCACCATGCTCTGAAGTTCCCGTTCAAGATAGTTATATTTCAGGGCAACGGAGACGAGTGACACCGTCACGCTGATGGCCCCGCTGCAACAGGTCCGCTTCGACTGGTTTTGGCCCAAACACGTCCAGCGGAACCGTCCGTGTCGGACACCACTGATACGGATGACTCCACGGCCCCCGCTTAGCAGTATCAACAACCTTCTACAGAAGAACGATGAGCGATATGCATATGTATTGAGTAAAACCGCCAAGCCAGTTACGGACTACAGACTGAATAAAGAAACCATATTACCAACTACTGGTAGTGGGATCAGGTGCGTTCCTCGGACACGTCGTAGCCGTCGAGCAGGAACGCCTCCAGTCGGTCGCGGTACTCCTCGGGGCGGTCCTCGGGCACCCAGTGCTGTGCGCCCTCGATGCCGACCAGTTCGGCCTCGGGGATGTCATCGACCAGCCGCTCGGCGTAGCCCATCGGCTGGAACTCGTCGTCGGCCCCCCAGAGACACAGCGTCTCGGCATCGACCTCGGCGGGGTCGATCTCGGTCGTGTGATTGGTGTTCGTGGCGATGGCGTTGCGACACAGCGAGGTGACGCCCTCCTCGCTCGCCCACTGGGATTTGATGCCGTCGATGAACTCCTCGCTGTGATCAGGATCCGCGAGCGTGTTCCGGAGCATTTTATCGAGCAGCTCCTGGATTTCGCCGACGCTTCGCTGGGTGGTGTCGGGCATACCCAGTTCGAGGACGGGCTCGACCGGCCAGGAGTCGTAGGCGACCGCGTTCGAGAGCACCAGCCGGTCGATCCGCTCGGGCCGGTGGACCGCCAGACGCAGGCCCACGCCGCCGCCGAGGTCGTGGCCGACGAAATCACAGGTGTCGATCCCGAGTTCGTCGAGCAGGCCGTCGATCATGTCCTCCTGGGCGCGGATCGAGCGGTCGAACCCGTCCTGCATGGCGGACTCGCCGTAGCCGACCATGTCGGGGACGATCACGCGGCGTTGCTCGGCGATCACCGGGACGATGTCGCGCCACAGATACGAACACGTGGGGATCCCGTGCAGGAACACGACGGGGTCGCCCTGGTCTTCGCCCTCCTCGTAGTAAGCGACGTGGAGGTCGTGGTCGTCAACGAACACGGTTTCCCAGTCCTGGGCCTCGGTCCACTCGTCGTAGGATGGCATGGGTGAACCGACGACCGCCAGCCACTACAAACCCGGGCCGGCATGATCAACTCCCTGACCGGAATCGACCCCGCATCTCCGAGCGCCGGCCCGAAGGATCGACCGGCGAGTCGGGCGGATGCACGGATTATTTCACGTCGTTGTACACGCGCGGGTCGGGCGAGGGAAGTTCGGGGTCGCCGCCGCCGGGCTGGCGACCGAAGCTGAACTCGTCCTTGCCGTCGATGGATTCGCCCTGCGTCCAGGGCCGTTCGGGGTTCTCGCGCTCCTCGCGGGAGGTCGAGAGGAACTCGTAGTTGAACTCCTGGTTTTCCTCGTCCTGGGGGAAGCTGTTGGGCACCGGCAGGTGATCGAGCGGGTCGTCGGGATCCCCGAGGTCCTGTAGCGCCGCGAGCCACTGCTCTTGGTGCATGGTGTCGCGGGCGATCAGGTATGACAGCATGTCCTTCATGCCGGGGTCGTCGGTCGCCTGCCAGAGCCGCGTTGCGAGCGTGCGGCCGGTCGCCTCGGCCATGACGTTCGCGTACATGTTCGCGGCGAGGTTGCCGGTTGCAACGACGTAATTACCGTTGAACGGCACGCCGTTGCTGTCGGTCGGCGTCGCACCCATGCCCCCCGAGAGGAACTGCCGGGGCTGGTAGCCCTGCATCGCGGCGTTGACGGCCCTGTCCTGGGACATCTCATCGCGGAGTTGGGCGGGTGCGTTTTCGAGGTTTTTGGCAACTGCCGTCGCCAGCATCTCGATGTGACCGATCTCCTCGGTCGCCGTCTCCATCAGCATCGTCCGGTATTTCTGGTCGTCCATCGGCGTGTTCCAGGCCTGAAACAGATACTGCATGGTGACGCGCATCTCGCCTTCGACGCCGCCGATGGCCTGCTGGAGCATCTTCGCAAACGCCGGGCTCGGTTCCTCTACTTCGACCGGGTACTGGAGTTCGTCATCGTGGTAAAACATACCCACTCTCAAGTGGATCGATATACCAATAAACGAACTGCTTGCTGACTCAAGCGAGCCAAGAGGCGGCATTTGCACCCATCCACGGGGCTTATCCTCCCGCGTGCGAAGACCGATGCATGGACGAGGAGTTCCTCCTGTTGAACCCGGGACCGGTGCCCGTCAGCGAGTCGGTACGGACCGCCATAGTCGATCCGATGGTGTCCCGTCGCTCGGCGGAGTTCGAGGCGTTCAGTGACGCGCTCAAGAGGGGCTCGACCGCGTCAAACGGTGATTCACGTGATCGATAAACGCGAGTACACGGGCGAGCACCCCGACAAGACGCTGTATATCCCGGGTCCGACGGAAGTGCGCGAGGACGTCATCGAGGCGATGGCCCAGCCGATGTTCGGCCACCGCATGGACCGGATGACCGACCTCTACACCACGGTTGTCGAGGACACGAAGGAGTTCCTCGGCACCGACAACGAGGTGATAATCCTCACGGCCTCGGGGACGGAGTTCATGGAGAGTTCGATGCTCAACCTCGTCGATGAGAACGTCCTCGTCACGA
>CAYOFZ010000139.1:0-5997 GCA_964403315.1 uncultured Halobacteriales archaeon
GTAGTCCGGCCAATCATATTGCCCTCTCGAGGCAATGACCTGGGTTCGAATCCCATCCGGAGCACTTTCGAGGTTTCCACGAGGAAAACACCACAACCGGCTGGTGGGGCCTCCTGCCTGTATTCACCGTAATCATTCCGAGATGATTTCACTACTACACTAAAAGAAGATACATTTTATCCGAAAACTTATTATAAACATAACTATATTGATGTGTATGAGCGTGAAAGCGCCGCAAGCCATGCTGGTCGAACAGGCGGCCCAACAGACTGATCGTGCTGATTACGACACTGCTTGGGGGACCTATCGAGAGTTTCGGAAATCACTGGATGACGATGAATGCGATGCGGAAACACTGAGAGTATTGAACGAAGCCGAGCGGGCTGCCGAGGAGTCGTTTCGAACCGGTCGGGTGGGGTTTGAAAGCGATATGAACACTCTGCTGTACGTCGCTCGGCGTGTGCCATGATGAAGGCTGCAACGGCCCTGTAGGGTTCTCCGTTGAGAACGGGATACGATGAGACGTGCTCGATTATTTCCTCGAAGGTAAGACCGATATTCGGATCGATGACGGTTGCGTCTCTCGGAATCACATCACACCCTCAGAAGGTTTGTAAACTGATTGAACGGCCACACTATTGTCAACTTCATATAATTATTGTAATAGAAACAGATATTTTCCCAATTACGTGAATAGAAAACTGAGAAAATGAATCCGCAGTCGGGATATCGCGGATCCGACAAATGCGCCATGAATTGGCAATGCGAGGATTCACCGGCTCGAAGAAAGGAACCTAAGACGACAGCTAGCGCAATGGAAAGAAAGTACTGTACAGTCTGTGACTGGTCAGTGAATCCGGAGGAAGGCTACGGCCGCTACGAGATGAACCAGCTGGTAATCGAGCATTTCAACGCTACCGGCCATTCCATCGAATCCGGCACCCCTCCCCCGCCGAAACGATGGCCGCTTCGACACCGATGAGATGATTCGACATCACCAACAGCGACACTATCGATTCGTGAGTACCGTAGCGACGAGGGACGCGATTATCAGAACCAGAAGTATAATAGACACATAGCTACCCAGCAGGAAGTTCGATACGTTTTGTCCCGTGAGTAGCCAGCCGGTGACGAACCCCGATTCCGCGATACCACCGAGGATCACCCCGAGCACTGGGCTGACGATGGGATAATCGTATCTCATGAACAGCACTCCCAACAACCCGAAGATCACGATCACGGAGAGATCGAACAGGGAGTTCCGGACGGCAAACCCCCCGACCATCCCCAGAACGGTCACTGCCGGAATGATGTATCTCGTCGGGATGTAGGCCAGCTTCCCGAAATACCGGGCTCCGGACACTCCATAAACCAAGATCAGCGCGTTCCCGATGAACAGCGAGAAGATCATCGCGTACACGATGGTTCCGGAGCGACCGAACAGCCCGGGACCGGGATTGAGCCCGTGAATGGCCACTGCACCCAGAAGCGCCGCCGTCGAGCCGCTTCCCGGAATTCCCAGCGTCAGGGTGGGGATGAGCGCACCGCCCTGGGTGGCGTTGTTGCTTGAATCGGCGGCGATGACCCCCTCGATGATGCCGTCTCCGAACTTCTCCGACAGCTCAGCGCTCGCCCACCGCTGGGCCTCGTTGTACGAGACGAAGTTCGCAACGTCCGCACCCGCTCCCGGTAGCGATCCGATGAAGGTGCCGATGAGCGTTCCCCGGACGAACTCGATGGGACGCGACGCTACGGCCTTAAACGAGTCCACCACTTCGCCGAACCCACCCCGAACGTTCGATTCGCTCTGTAGCACCGTGCCGCTGGCGGCGAGGTTGATCATCTCGGCGAAGACGAACAGCCCGATCAGGACGACGATAAAATCGATACCAGCTCGGAGGATCGTCACCCCGAACGTGGCCCGTGGCCGCGCCAGCTGGGGATCGCTGCCAACGGTCGCAACCAACAGGCCAAAGGCACCGCCCAGCAGTGCCTTCTGGAGCGACGCTCCCTTGGCCGCCGGAATGATGGTCAGCGCGAACACGGCCAGCAAAAACAGCTGTGGCGGACCGAACTCCAGGGCGAACTCCGCGAGCGGCGGTCCGAGCACCAACAGAAACACCGCAGCACACAGCCCGGCTCCACTGGATACTATCGCGGACACGCCGAGCGCATAGACCGCTTTCCCCTGTCGGGTCAGTTCGTAGCCGTCCCAACACGTGACCACCGATCCCGGTGCGCCGGGCGTGTTGATGAGGATCGCCGGGATCGAGCCCCCGTAGACGGCTCCCCCGTATGCGGAAACCAGGAATATCAACGCCAGCGCGGGTTCGAACGGCACCGTAACTGGCGTCAGTAGGATCAGGGTCATCGTCGCCGAAAACCCCGGAATAGCTCCGAACGTGATACCGAGAGCCGTGCCTACTGCAATGGCCAACAGCACGTAGGGATCCGCGAGCATCGACAGTCCGCCGGTGATGGACAGGGGAACCATCGGCTCGGTGAACGGTTGAATCATCATGGAAGCGGGACTCGTAGCCACTGAGCAAACACTATCCATACCACGAGCGCAAACCCGACCGCGTAGACCACGAGAACGACCGGGTTTCGCTCCCCGAACAGATAGAGCGTGAGCCCCAGAAACGCTATCGTGGAGGCGAGGAATCCGATTGCGCCGATACCGGCGACGTACCCCGCCGTCAAGACGACCAGGCCCGCGGCACTGCGCACGGTGAAAACCCCTTCACCGTCTTCCGTCCCATCGGTCGTCGTTTCAGCCTCTTCGATCCCCGCCTCGGAGTCGTGTGTTCCGGCGGCCTCGTTTCGGTCGGTGATCGACACCGCGTGTCCGAAGACCGTGATGACCGCGAGCGTGGTCGTGATGTAGAGCAGCGGTTCCGCGTATAGAAGCGACCGATCGGGCAATCCGCGTGTATCAACGTAGTACACGCCACAGAACACGAGCACGATCACCGGAAAGAGGAGTTCCCCGGTGTCGATCCTCACCTGACGGTCGCTAACCGGCAGCGTAACGACTGGCGGATCTATTGTACTCATCCTGATTAATTGAAATTATCGAACAGGCTGGCGTATTCGTTCATGGTCTGTGAAACCGTCTCGACTTCCGTTCTCGTCTCTTCAGGTGGGAGGTATCGAAGGATTTCGTTCAGATTACCCTGACTCTCGGTGCGCGAGCGGAACCCCTCCTGATCGAATACGTTCGCGTAGGTCTCCGCTAATTTCTCGAACCGCTCGGGATATTCATCGCGGAACCCGCCCGGCGTGACCATCAGTTTCCACTGTCCCCAGCCCTCCTCGACCAGCGGAATCTCACTCAGTCCCAGCTCCGCAAACGAGGGAGTATCGGGCCAGAGGTTCTGTGGTTCCGACGTGTGTGTGCCAAGTCCCAGTACATCGTTGCTGTAGGTGGGATTGAACGCCCACGGCTGATTGACGGCCGCATCCACGTCTCCGGCCAGGACCGCCTGTCGTGCTTTCGACCCACCTCCCATGTTGACGAGGGTCAGATCGAGATCGTAGGTCTTCTGGACGAGGAGCGCCGACAGAGCGGTGTTGCCAATGGCCGCGGTGGTTCCAACGGTGGCACTGTTTTCCTTCGCGTACTCGATGAACTCCGCCATGTCCCTGTAGGGGCTGTCCGGCGGGGCAAACCACATCGTCGGGTCCCAGTGATGGGTCCCAATGTAGTCGAAATCCTCACCGGTATAGGGAGCGTTCTGTAACAGCCACGTCGCCTGCATCTGGGGCAGGTTCCACATGCCGATGGTGTAGCCGTCGTTGTCGGCGCTGTAGATGCGCTCGCCACCCACCTGTGTGGAGCCGCCCGGATAGTTCTCGACCATGAACTCGGCGTCAAGCAGTTCCGACCACGTCGGCGTGGTTGCCCGTGTCGAGCGGTCGGTCCCGCCCCCTTGCGCCCACGGGACGATGACCGTGATCGGTTTCGATGGGTACTCGCCCGAACTACCGCCGCTACCGGTGATTCGAATCCTGCTGTTTCCAGTACAGCCCGCTAGGCCTGCCGTTCCGGCGACAACGCCGTGTTTGATAAATGTCCGCCGGTCGATCCTGTTGCTGGTGTTTTTCATGGTTTTGTATATGGATGATACTAATTGATATGTACTATCCGAGTTCTACTTTAGGTAATATTACCTGCTGGATATTTCGTACGGGACCTATTAAAGATACCCCCTGCATTTCGGATGTCTCAATCGACACGAACGGCTCGCCGATGGGAGAGCGAGCAACCGCCCGGTCGAGCCGTTTCGGAAAGACGGGAGTCATCGTGGGGAACTAGATCACGTCGTTTTCTTCGAGCTCGCGTATTTCGTCCTCCGAGAGCCCGAGGCGATCCCGGTACACTGTGTAGTTGTCCTCGCCTTTCGTCGGCGAGGGTTCGATCTCCGGGTCCTCCGAATCCGACAACTGGATCGGCGTGCCGGGAACCCGGACCTCCCCGAAGCTGGGGTGGTCGATCTCGGCGACCATGCCCCGTTCTTCGAGGTGGGGGTCGTGGATCACTTCCTCGACGCTCTGGACGGGCCCACACGGCACCCCGGCGTCGGCCAGCACCGACCGAACGTCCTCGCGGGTGCGCTGTTCGGTCCATCCCTCGATCATCGCGTCGATCTCGTTCATGCGTTCGATGCGCTCGACATTGCTCGCAAAGCGCTCGTCGCCGATCAGATCCTCGCGGCCGAGCGCATCGAGCAGGTTCTCCCAGTGCTCGTCGGAGGTACACAGGATCGCCACGTACCCGTCGGTCGTCTCGTAGGCGTTGTATGGGGCCTTTGCGAGGCTGCTGTGGCGGTTGCCCGTCCGGGAGGGCACGTCGCTGTCGTCGTAGTGGTTCGCGAGTTGGGACATCAATGAGGGATACACCGCGTCCTGCATGCTCGCCTCGACGAACTGGCCCTCGCCGGTGCGTTCGCGCTGGTATAGCGCGGCGATCACGCCGGTTGCGAGGTGGATCCCGCCGAGGAAATCGCCGGGCGCGATGCCCGTCTTGGTTGGGGGATCCTCGGGTTGGCCGGTCACGTCCATGACGCCGCTCACCGCCTGAACGATCAGGTCCATCGCCAGCCAGTCGCTTTTCGGGCCGGAATCGCCGAACCCGCTGCCGTGGGCGTAGACCAACTCGGGATTCACTTCCGAGAGGGTGTCGTAGCCGAGGCCGAGATCCTCCATGGTCCCGGCGGCGAAGTTCTCGACGACCACGTCGGCGTCCCGAACCAGGTCCTTGAACAGCTCCTTGCCCCGTTCCTCCTTGAGGTTGAGCGTGATGCCGTCCTTCGAGGAGTTGAGCATCACCAGTTCGGCGGGTTCTCCCTCCTCGACCCGGGAACGAAGTGGTTCGCCGAAGGGGGGTTCGACCTTCGTGACGTTCGCGCCGAGATACGAGAGGATCAGCGAACTGTACGCGCCATTGTAGATCTGTCCGAGGTCGATCACGTCGACCCCGTCGAGTGCCTGCTGGTTCATGGTTTCAAGAGTGGGTGTCGGTAAAACGTGGAGCGATTGTGTGCGGTTCGTCGTGGTTACTGGCCGTACGCCTCGTAGGATCCGAAGACCTCCTCTTCGGTGGGCTCGTCGGGTTCGACGGTCTCGGCGACGGTCGTGGTGTTGAGGAAGTGGGTGTACTGGAGGTTCTCGTCGGTCTGGTTGCCGCCCCAGGTGCCGGCACCCATCGAGAGGGTGAAGGGGAGGCCGTTGTCGAAGTTGCCGCCGTTGCCGTAACACTGGGGCTGGTTGATGAGCAAGCGCGCGACGTCGATCTCGTGGCCAATACGTTCTTTGTGGTCGTCGTCAGTGGTGTGTAGTCCACAGGAGTGGCCGGTACCCTCGAAGACAAGGATCTCGCTCGTCGTGTCGAGCGCGTCCTCGAAGTCGGCGGCCTCGTACAGCGTCAACACGACCGAGATCTTCTCGCCCGAGAGGGGGTAGTCCTCGCCGATCCCCTGGCCCTCGACCATGAAG
>CAYOFZ010000140.1:0-5978 GCA_964403315.1 uncultured Halobacteriales archaeon
TCGAGGGCGTCGAACACCGCCATCGCGGTATCGCCGCCAGTGACGAAGAGTCCACCCGCAGCACCGACGGCCTCATGAGCGGCCCCCGCGAGTCCGCACGCGACCCGCTCGCGGATCTCAACCCCCGGAAGGTCGCGCTCCCGACCGGCCGCGAGGGTCCGCTTGACGGCCTCGCGGTCGGGGGCGGCGGTGACGACCGCCGGCTCGCCGCCCGCGAGTCGTTCGGTGGCTCGCTCGCCGGCCCGCCGGCCCGCGTGTTCGGGATCATCGATGAGGGCCTCGGGATCGAGGGCGATCACCCACTCGTCGGGCAGGGCGGCGAGCCCTTCGAGCGTGATCTCGCTGGTGCTGCCGACGATCCCGAGCGCGCCACCGCTGGAGCTCGCGGTCGTCGGCTCAACGGGGTCGGGGTCGGAATCGCCCGCCAGTGCGATGCCCTCGGCGAGGCCGGCGCTACCGACGTAGAGTACGCGTTCGTCCAACAACGAACCGACCCGGGCAATAGCTGCGAGATGTCGTGGGTGGATCGCGTCGGGAACGACGAGCGCCCGGTCGGGCGCGTCCGCGAGCGCCTCGCCCATCGCCCCGGGACCGGCGGCGACCGTTTCGATCCCGAGGGAGACGACCGGGTGCTCGCAGTCGGCGAACAGGGTCGGCAGGTGGGCCGTCGTCGGACCCTTGGAATCGTCGGCGTACTCGGTGTCGGTGAGCAGTCGGCCATCGACGAGATGATAGCCACCGGCGGTCGCCCGTCCGACCGCGGGAGCCGCGGGTGCAACGACCGCAAGCGCCGCGTCCGTCGCGTCCATCGCGGCGTCGATCTCGCCCGCGACGTTTCCCCGGAGCGTCGAGTCGACCTTTTTGTAGACGACCGCCGGGGGGTCGGCCATGGCGTCCCGAACCCGCTCGGCGGCGACCCCGGGATCGGCGTAGCGTGAATCGGTGTTAATTGAGCGGACGGTCACGTCCGGCGGCGGTGTGTCGGGGCCGATCCCCACTCGGGTCGTGTAGCCGCGGGCGGCGAAGGCATGGCCGGTGTCGGTCGCGCCGGTGAGGTCGTCGGCGACGACCAGCGCGCGTGGCATGATCGGGCTTCGCGGCGGCGACTGAAGTACCTACAGAAACGAGCTGGTGTCCGTACCGATCAAAGCCGTGTTTAATCGTTGCGATGGGCCCGTTCGAACGGACGGGGTGGCAACCGAAGTTCGTCGAGGTTCGGGAGGTGTTTGACGTTGTACACGACCGACAGTTCGTCCGTGGCTGGCATGCCGTTACAGGACAGCCGGATGCCACGCTCGGTCATCTCCTCGGGAAGGATGTGATTGACGGGCATCGACATTTCGCCGTCCGCAACCGCGACCGCACAGTTGGCACACGCCCCACCCCGACAGGCATAGGGCCACGCGAATCCACGGTTTTCGGCGGCTTCCAGCAGCGACTCGTCGGGCTGGACCACGATCCGACCGTAGTCCGTGGTATCGAGTCCCGCGGCCGAGGCCTTCTCGAAGAGGTCGTCGTCATCAAGATCCCAGCCGTAGTCTTCGAGAACCGCGTAGTTGAGGTACTCGACCCGTGCTTCCGGTTTGGTTCCCGTTTGGGTTTGTCGATGCTGCTCGTCGTCTTTGCCGTCGGCATCACGCTCGTTGCGTCGAGATCCCGATAGAACCTCCTCGTATGCCACCCTGACCGCCTGAAACTCCCGCGCGGAGCCGCCCTGATCCGGATGGGTTTCCTTCGCCCGTTGTCGGTATGCCCGCTCTATTTCCTCCTCGTCCGCATCCGAATCGATCCGTAGAATATCGAACGGGGAGTCCACACCCCACATAGCCGATTCAGGATCATAAATCCCCCCTCGCCCGCTATCGGGAGCGGTTCGGCCGGATCTCCCTCCATCGGCAGCTATAAATCCGGCAAGCCGGTGGCGTTGGATATGAGTAACACGCCACAGCAGAAACGCAAGGGCGAGAAACGCGAGGACCTGCCGAGCCGCGAGGTGACCGAGGGAGCCGAGCGCGCCCCCCATCGGGCGATGTTCCGGGCGATGGGTTTCGACGACGAGGACTTGTCCTCGCCGATGGTCGGGGTTGCCAATCCGGCGGCGGACATCACGCCGTGTAACGTCCACCTGGGCGACGTGGCCGACGCCGCCATCGAGGGGATCGACGGCGCGGGCGGGATGCCCATCGAGTTCGGCACGATCACGGTTTCGGATGCGATCTCGATGGGCACCGAGGGGATGAAAGCCAGCCTGATCTCCCGGGAGGTGATCGCCGACTCGGTCGAACTCGTCTCGTTCGGCGAGCGCATGGATGCGCTGGTGACCATTGCCGGTTGCGATAAGAACCTTCCGGGGATGATGATGGCCGCGATCCGGACGGATCTGCCGACCGTGTTCCTCTACGGTGGAACGATCATGCCCGGCGAGCACGAGGGCCGCGAGATCACCCTCCAGAACGTCTTCGAGGGCGTCGGGGCCGTGAGCTCCGGTGAGATGAGCGAGGACGAACTGATCGAGATGGAACACGAGGCCTGCCCCGGCGCGGGCTCGTGTGGGGGGATGTTCACCGCGAACACCATGGCCTCGATCAGCGAGGCCATCGGGCTCGCTCCGCTCGGCAGCGCGAGCCCGCCCGCCGAGAGCGACGGACGCTACGATGTCGCCCGCGAGGCCGGCGAACTCGTCCTCGATGCGGTCGAAAACGACCGCCGTCCATCGGAGATCCTCTCGAAGGAATCGTTCGAGAACGCCATCACGCTACAGGTCGCGCTCGGCGGATCGACCAACGGCGTGCTCCACCTGCTGGCGATGGCCGCCGAGGCCGGCATCGATCTCTCAATCGAGGAGTTCGACGAGATCTCCCGGCGCACGCCCAAGATCGCCAACCTCCAGCCCGGCGGGACGAAGGTGATGGAGGACCTCCACGAGATCGGCGGCGTGCCCGTCGTGCTCCGCCGGTTGCTTGAAGGAGGCTATATCCACGGCGATGCGATGACGGTGACGGGCCGGACCATCGCCGAGGAACTCGACCGCTTGGACCTGCCCGCCGACGAGGAGATCGATGCCGACTTCCTCTATCCCGTCGATGAGCCCCTCCACGAGGAGGGCGCGATCAAGATCCTGACGGGCGACCTCGCGCCCGACGGGGCGGTCCTGAAGGTGACCGGCGACGAGGAGACCATGCACCACGAGGGACCCGCCCGGGTTTTCGAAAACGAGGAAAACGCCATGGAATACGTCCAGGAGGGGCGAATCGAATCCGGCGACGTGATCGTCATTCGCAACGAGGGACCCCAAGGTGGACCCGGGATGCGCGAGATGCTCGGCGTGACGGCGGCGGTCGTCGGCCAGGGCCATGAGGACGATGTGGCGCTGTTGACCGACGGGCGGTTCTCGGGCGCAACCCGGGGGCCGATGATCGGCCACGTCGCCCCCGAGGCGATGGCGGGCGGCCCGATTGCCCTACTCGAAGACGGCGACCGGGTCACCGTCGATATCCCCGAGCGCACCCTGGCGGTTGAACCGGACGGCGACGATCTCGAAACGCGCCGTGAGCAATGGAACCGACCTCAGCCCCAGTACGAAACGGGCGTGCTGGCGAAATACGGCGCGGCGTTCGATTCGGCCTCCCATGGTGCGGTCACCAACCCCGGCGCGAAGCGCGACCGGGAGTAACGAGCGGATTATCGGTTCAGGAACGCGATCCCGACGACCGCGATCCCGACGAGGACGATTCCGCCTCCAGCCAGTCCTGTGCCGTAGGCGAAATCCGCGATGATGTGGACGAACCCGGCGAACCCGATGCCGAGCAGAACGAGACTGATCGCCAGCGACCGTTTGTCCATACCGGTCGCTCGGCCCGAATCGCCATCAACCCTTGGCGGCAATCGACGGGTCGCCCGTGATCTCGACCCGATCGGGCGACCAGCCGATAACACAACCGCTAACCCGTCGCCCGGACAACCCTCGGTCGATGTCGCTCGAACTCGACCGATTTCTCGACGGATTCACGGTACGCGACTGGCAGGAAATCGACGAGGGCGGGCCCGTCCGGGTCGCGATGGTCGGGCTTGGTTGGTGGACCACCGAAGAAGCGATTCCAGCGGTCGAAGGGAGCGAGTTCTGTGAGACGACCGTCGCGGTCAGTAGCTCGATCTCGGACCCGAGCGACGTTCCGGGCACCGAGGTCGAACACGCCCTCGATTACGAGGAGTTCGCCGACGGCGTCGGTAGCGACGCCTACGACGCAGTGTACATCTGTACACCCAACGGCCTGCACCTCGACCACGTCCGCGCGGCCGCCGGGCTCGACAAGCCCATCCTCTGTGAGAAGCCGATGGAAGCGTCCACGGAGCGCGCCCGCGAGTTGATCGAGGTCTGTGAGGATGCGGACGTGACCCTGATGATCGCCTATCGGGTGCAGACCGAACCCGCCGCCCGCCGGGCTCGGGAACTCCTCGCCGAGGGTGTCATCGGCAAACCCCTCACGGTGCATGGCGGCATGTCCGACGACATGCTGTCGTTCGTCTCCGGGCCGGATCACTGGCGGCTCGATCCCGATCTAGCAGGTGGGTGTGCGATGATCGACATCGGGATCTACCCGCTGAACACCACACGATTCCTGCTCGGCAGCGATCCCGTTTCGGCCTACGGGCGCACCCGCACCGACCGAGAGGAGTTCGCGGGCGTCGACGAACACGCCACCTTCGAGTTCGAATTCGATGACGGCACCCTCCTGACGGGGTCGGTGACCCACAGCGCCATCGAGGAGAGCCACCTCCGGGTCGTCGGCACCGAGGGCCAACTCCTGCTGGATGGCCCTTTCTTCCCGGACGGACAATGTGAACTCCTCGTCGAACGCGACGGCACCCGCTCGCGGGTGAACTTCGACCGGCGCGACCAGATGACCGAGGAGTTCGATTACTTCGCGCACTGCCTGCTGACCGGAACTGACCCTGCACCCGGCGGCGAGCATGGGCTGGTCGATATGCACGCAATCGAGGCGGTCTACGAATCCGCCGAGACTGGCGAGCGGGTCGGTCTGGATCCGGATCCGTAGGAGGCGAGCACCACGGATGCCAGTTATTCCAAGCTTTCCGGTGGATCGGGGAGTTCCTCGAAGTGCTCGCGGTCGTGGGCCAGATAGACACCGGCATCTTGCTTCCGTTCGAGGTTCCTGATCCGCCGGTTCGAGCGGATCGCCGCTTCGGTGTCCCAGGCGAACGCGGGTTGGAGTTCCTCCTCGTAGGCCTCCTGGGTGAACGCGAGATCGGCACCGAGGATGACCGTCCCAGCCTCTTCGAGTTCGACTTTCACGGCCTGATGGCCCGGCGAGTGGCCCGGCGTCGGGATGCACTCGATGACCCCGTCGCCGAACACGTCGTAGTTCCCGTCGATCGCGGTCACGCTGTACTCGGGGGAGTGAAACACCCCGAAGTCGCCCTCGACGTAGAGTTTCTGCTGGATGGGGTCGGCGGGCCACCACGCGTATTCGAGTTCGGCTTGCTGGACGATGAACTCCGAGTCGGGAAACTCTCGGATGTCGCCCGTGTGATCGAGATGCAGGTGGGTCATGACCACCTGATCGATGTCCTCAGGGTCGTAGCCGAGGTCGGCGAGCCGATTGACCGCCTTTCCCTCCTCGCTCATCTCGATTTCGTCGGCGGCGAACTCGCTGATGTATCCCGCGCCGTACGGACCGTAGTTTTCGGGGTCTTCGAGCATCTCGTAGCTCGTCCCGGTATCGATCAGGACCGTGCCCTCGGGATGATCGACCAAGTAAAAGGGGGTGAGCGAGGGGTAGGTCTCGCCGGGATTCTGATTGCGCATCATCGCGCTGTACTCGTACTCCCAGTCCGCGCTGTTCATCGCGTAGAGTTCTGGTCCGGCCATCAAAGGGGAATCGGCGGGAAACAGCATAAAGTCGAATGCCTGATTTCGAAAGGGTTGAAGTCAGAACATGAGAACGGCGGATTCGGTG
>CAYOFZ010000141.1:0-5954 GCA_964403315.1 uncultured Halobacteriales archaeon
GGCTTCGTGTTCGGGGTCGTCGTTGAAGAGGATATCCTTGGTCAGATAGATATCGAGGCGCTCGATGGGGTCCAGTCCCAGCGCGATCTCGCCGTAGACCCAGATCTCGCGGACGGGGACGGGCATCGGGTCGGATTCGACGGTTTCGATGAGCCGGTCAATCCGGTCGACTGCCTCGCTGCGATCCATTGGCGGCTCTAGCCGACGGGCGGCCAAAACGGTTTCTCACTCCTCAGCGGTATTCGATGATCGTCCCGTCCTCGCCCACCGCGACCGCTCCTCCGTCGGTGTCGATGGCGACGCCGTACAGCGCTGCCTCGATTGGCGTCGGATCGGGCTCCCAGCCGCCGCCCGTGCGCTCGTAGATCGCCCCCTCCGCGCCGGCGGCGAACCCCCGGTCGTCGCGGCGGTCGATGGTATGGAGCGCCCCCTCACCGGCATATAGCTTCGTCCAGGTGGTACCGTCGTACCGAAACACGGTGCCGTCGTCGCAGGCGACGCTGATCGCCTCCCGGGTGAGGGGCGCGATGTCGGTGAAATCCGCGCCGGCGTCCTCGATACCGATGATCTCGTAGCTCCCGCCACCGTCGGTCGTCTCGTAGACCCCCGCGTTAGTGTCACAGAGATAGCCCGCCTCCTCGGTGAACTCGACGCTCGTCATGCTTGAACCGCTCCCGGGCACCTCGGGTTGGTTCCAGTCGAACTCACCGCCGTCGAGTTCGCCCCGGAGGACCTGCCCGGAGCCATCAACCAAGTAGATGGTTTCCCCATCCGCCGGGCCGACGACCGCGACATCCGTCCAGTTGTTCGTGATGGCGAGCGGGGCCGAGTAGTCGGTGAGATACGACTCCTCGACGTCGTACTGACCCAAGACGCCGCTGTCGCCGGCGAACCAGAGGTGGCGGCCGTCGTCGGAGACACCCGCCCCACGGAGATCGTTCGATTCGGTCGTGGGCCCGCGTTCAAGGCTGACTTCCCACCCATCGTCCTCGCGTGTGAGGACGACTCCGCCTGTGCCGACGGCATGGGGGCCGGTAGCGGTCACGACGACATCCGATAGCCCCTCCTCGGTCGGCGAGTCGCTCTCGGTCCACTCCCACTCCCGCTCCCGCTCTCGTTCTCGTTCTCGTTCCTGGTCGGCGGTGTCCGAACCCTCAGCACCGCCGCCAGCGCTGGCGACCGAACCCGCGCCCGCACCGCCCGTATCGACACCGGCGTCGGTATCGCTCGGTCGCTCGGCGGTAGCGGCGGTCGCTGGCTCGGTAGTGGCCGCTTCGGTGGCGTTTGCATCCTCGGTGTCGATGGAAGCCCCGGTAGAGGCGGATTCCGGGCCCGTCCGGTCGGCGCTCGCGGCGGGTTCGTCCGCTTCGCCGGTCGTATCGGCCGCGGAGGGCGTTTCAGTGGCGGTGGCGTTGCTGTCGGCACGCGCTCCACCCGCCGGAGCCTCGGCGGTCCCGGTTCCGGCTTCGGGTCCCCCGGTGGCTTCCTCGATGCCAGCGCCGGGTTCACCCTCGGCTTCCGTTTCGGTGGTCGTCCCGGTTTCACCGGCTTCGTCGATTTCACCGCTCTCCTCGCTCTTATCGGCGGTGACATACAGATACACCGGGGGAAAGACATAGACGGCGATCGCTACAGCGACGAACCCCCGATTGATGAACGTCAGCAGGCCGAAAAGCGTGAGCAACGTCCCCGTCACCGCGTGAATAGGGCTTTGAGCGTATTGGCGGATAAACGTCGAGAGCCCCTGTGAAGCCTCCAGCGATGACATTCGGTGAAGATAGGAGATCCGGCGTAATCAGACTTGGCCCGGCAGTTACCGACCGACGACGATGGCCCCGGTGGTATCGAGGCGATCCGTATCGACCTCCCCGCGCCGGAGGAGTCCGTCGGCCTGTTGCTCGTGGGCCAGTCGGGCCGCTCCGAGGACTTCTTCCTCGATATCGAGTTCGGGCGCGATCTCGTCGGCCCACGTTTCCTCCTCGCCGAGGGTGACGACCCGGTCCTCGGCAGTGACGGCGTCGGTATCGGTCACGGCGTCGTCGGTATCGACGATGTCGCGGCGGGCGATGGTTTCGAGCGCGCCGACGAGATCCTCATGCGACACGCCGGTGGTTTCGACGACATCATCGACGATGGACGCGGCGATGGGGGCGCTGATGGCCTCGGATTGGGGCTCGGGATCGGCGTCGTCTGAGTGTTCGAGCGCACCCTCGGCGACCGGGTCGCTGTCGAGTTCTTCGGTCTGGGGGTCGCGCTGGTATGGAGTGCCGTCGTCCTCGCGGGCGGGTTCGAGTTCGACCGCCGACGCCAGAAGCGGTGCCGGCTGGTGACCGCCCGGGTTCTCAATGGGGGTCGCGTCGTCGGTCAGGGTCGGCTCGAACAGCAATGGGTTGGCGTCGTCGTACGCGCCGAGATCGAGACCGAGCCCCCGGTCGCCCCCGCCGAGCAACCCCACTGGTACGGGGGCGATCACCTCGCCGTCCGCGCTCAGCAACTCGCGGGGATTGATCGTCTCTTCGTCGGCACCCTCGGCGACCAGGCCGAAGACCAGTCGGGAGGTGTCGCTTGCGAGGTATATCGTCCATTCGACCGTGGCGTCGGGGTCGATGCCAATTTCCTCGATGAGGTCGGTCACTGCGATGCTGAACCCGTCGTCCGTGCCGTGGGCGTCCTTCCGGAGCGCTACCAGCCGATCCTCGTTCTCTATCGTACCGATGGGGTCCTGTGCCATGAACGGCGGTTCGCCCGCCGCGGGGGTAAACGCTGGGCCGGCGAGCCGAAGAGACGAAACCGTCATACGCGCCGCCGAGCAAAAACCGGCGATGGAATGCACCAAGTGCGACCGCGAGGCGGTGATGCACGCGGCGTACTCGGGGGCGCATCTCTGTGAGGGCCACCTCCTCGAATCCGTCGAGCGCCGGGTCCGCCGACGGGTCCGGGAGGACGCCCTCTTGAGCGACGACGCCACTCCTGAAGACCCCGAGACGTGGGTGATCGGCCTCTCCGGGGGGAAAGACAGTGTCGTCCTGACCCACGTCCTCCAGGACACCTTCGAGAACGACCCCCGCGTGGAACTGATCGGCCTGACCATCCACGAGGGCATCGAGGGCTACCGCGACGAGAGCGTCGAGGCCTGTATCGACCTCGTCGAGGACCTCGATCTGCGCCACGAACTCGTCACTTACGAAGACGAGTTCGGGATTCGGATGGACGACGTCGTCGAGGACGACCCCGAGGACATGGCCGCGTGTGCGTACTGTGGCGTGTTCCGCCGCGACGTCCTCTCGCGGTACGCCGCGGAACTCGATGCGGACAAACTGCTGACCGGCCACAACCTCGACGACGAGGCCCAGACCGCCCTGATGAACTTCCTTGAAGGCGATCTCGCTCAGATCGGCAAACACTTCGACGCCTCGCTAGGGGCATTCGACGAACGGGAGGAAACCGACGAGTTCGTCCCCCGCGCCAAACCCCTGCGGGACGTTCCCGAGAAGGAAGTCGCCCTGTACGCCCACCTGAAGGATCTGCCCGCCCACATCACCGAGTGTCCCCACGCCGAGGAGGCCTATCGGGGCGAGATCCAGCAACTGCTCTACGATCTCGAAGAGAACCATCCCGGCACCCGCCACTCGATCATGGCGGGCTACGAGGAACTCGCGGGTATCGTCGCTGAAGAGTACGACCGCAAAGGCGAGAACCCGGATCTCGGGGAATGCAACGAGTGTGGAGCACCGACGACCCGGGAGGTCTGTCGGAAGTGTTCGCTGCTCGACTCCATCGAGGCCGCCTGAGGTGAGAGAGGGCCGCAGCGCGGTCAGCGGATGACGTCCAGCCCGTTGTTCTGTTCGAGTTCGTCGCGGCCGCCGTCGCTCTGTGCGCCGCCGGTGAACGATTCGCCATTGATCGACGCCCGCGAGCGGTCGGCCTGTTTTTTCGTCGAGGGTCCGAGGATCTGTGCGCTCTGAACGCCGGTCATGATCGCCATCACGCGGACTTTGCCCTTGTATTCCTCCTGAACGCGCGCGCCCCAGATCACGTTCGCGGAGGCGTCTAGGCGTTCGGTGATGTTGTCGGCGATGCCTTCGGCTTCCTTGAGCGTGAGGTCGGGCCCGCCGGTGATGTGGACCAGTCCGCCGGAGGCACCGCGGTAATCGACATCCAGAAGCGGATGGTTCATCGCGTCGCTGACGACCTCCTCGGTTTTGTTTTTGTCCTGAGTCTCGCCGACCAGCATCACCGCGACCCCGCCTTTGTTCATGATCGCGGTCATGTCGGCGTAATCGAGGTTGATCAGCGAGGGCTGGGTGATCGTCTCGGCGATGCCCTTGACGGTCTCGGCGATGATCTGATCCATCACCGAAAACGCCTTGCCGATGGGGAGGTTGGGCACGTAATCCAGCAGGCGGTTGTTGTCGAGGACGATGATCGAATCGGCCTCGTTGCGCAGCTTTTCGAGGCCTTCCTCGGCCTTGACGGTGCGAGCACGCTCGACATTGAAGGGCGTCGAGACCATCCCCACGACGATAGCGCCCTGACTTTTGGCGATCCGCGAGACGATGGGGGCCGCGCCGGTGCCGGTGCCCCCGCCCATGCCCGCGGTGACGAACACGAGGTCGGCGTCGCCGAGCACCTCCTCGATGGTGCCAGTGGCCATCTCGGTGGCGCGCTCGCCCATCTCGGGATCGCCGCCGGCACCCAATCCGTTGGTGAGCGACTTGCCGACGAGCACCTTCGTGTCGGCCTCGATCATCTGGAGGTGCTGTTTGTCGGTGTTGATGGCGATAGTGTCGGCTCCCTCAACACCGATATTGTAGAGGCGGTTGACGGTGTTGTTGCCCGCGCCGCCACAGCCGACGATGACGATCCGGGGATCGCCGAATTCCTCGGCATCGCCGCGTTCCTGTTTGCGTTTCTCCTCTTCTTCGGCGTTGTCGAGCGCGTCGCGGACGATGTCTTGCATGATTACACCTTCGCCCACGGGCGATCCTGCCGGCGGGTGTCCTGGGGGCTACCCTGTTCGTTGAGCATCTCCCGGACCGCAGAACGGATCGCTTCGCTGCGGTTGGGGAACTGCCCCGTTTCGACCATCTGTTCGACTTCCTCGATTTGTTGTTCCGGGATGCGCAGTGTCACACGTTCCATGTTGTTTCCCCTTGGTGTAAGACGAAGACCAGTGATCGGTCACACTGTCTTACATCATAACCGGAGCGCCCCATCCGTGGCGCGTTAACGGCTATTGCGTAAGACGGCGTCTTACATGCCACCATCGAAAATCCCCACAGTCTTAAAACTACTGGCCGATGTACGACGCTACTCGTCGAGGACATCGGCCGCGGGTGTCCGGCGGCCACAGTTCGGACAGAACGCCCAGTCCGAATGCAGCTCGTCGCCACACTCACAGCGCGTGTTTACAGCCTTCCGACCGCAGTTCGGACAGTATGCGTGCTCCGAATCGAGCGTCCGACCACACTGGTCACACCGATTCGAAACCGAGGATGTAGACTCCGGAAATCGGTCGGATTCGTCCGACTGAGTATCCGCAGGCTCGTCGTCTTCGGTCGAGACTGCGATGGCTACGTCCGACCCCTCATGGTCGAGCCGTTCGGCGAGATGCTGATCGATCCGGTCGGTGATGAGCGCATCGAGCGAATCCGCCTCCGAGGAGTGGTCGTCGAAATACGAGTGGAGGGCCTCGCGCATGACCTCGCTTTTCGAGGCGTCCATGGCCTCGATGCGAGCGATGAGGGCGTCGTCCGCGCGGAACGTGATCTTGCTCATCCCGGTACTGCGCTTCGTACCGGCTCCGAGTATATCAACGTTCGGCTCGCGCTCGACGTACCCGGATCGTCGTCGGGCGAACAACAACGCTTAAGTCCGGAACCGCGTGACTGTACAGTGCTGACCGCTCTTAGCTCAGCCTGGTAGAGCAGCCGACTGTAGATCGGCTTGCCCCC